>DAIOUL010000052.1:0-17945 GCA_036759545.1 Rhodanobacteraceae bacterium | reverse complement strand
TGCAGATGCTGGTGGCGCTGGCGCCGATCCACCGCGCCGCGCAGATCGAGCGCATTAACGTGGCGACGTATCAATCCGTTTCCGGCGCGGGGCGTTCCGGGCTGGAGGAACTCGGCCGCCAGACCGCGGCGCTGTTGAATTTCCAGCCGGCCGTGCCCAGCAAGTTTCCAGCGCAGATCGCATTCAACTTGATCCCGCAGATCGACGAGTTCCAAGACAACGGCTACACCAAGGAAGAAATGAAGATGGTGTGGGAAACGCGCAAGATCCTGGAGGACGAATCGATCCAGGTGAATCCCACCTGCGTGCGGGTGCCGGTGTTCTACGGACATTCGGAAGCGGTGCACGTGGAGACGCGCGCCAAGCTGAGCGCGGCCGAGGCGGCCGCGCTGCTGGCGAAAACCCCGGGCGTGGCGTTGGTGGACGAGCGCAAGTCCGGCGGCTATCCCACGCCTGCGGGACACGCGTCCGGCAAGGACGAAGTGTTCGTCGGCCGGATCCGCGAGGATATCTCGCACCCGCGCGGACTGGACTTGTGGATCGTGTCCGACAACATCCGCAAGGGCGCGGCGCTGAACGCGGTGCAGATCGCGGAATTGCTGGTGCGGGATTATCTTTGACGGCCATCGCGTTCTTGACGGCCATCGCGGAACTGCGCAATGGAAGGCACTACAAAAAGCGATGGAGGAACCGCCCATGTTTCGACATATCGTTTTCGCGAGCGTTCTGGTTCTGATCGCCGGCTTGAGCCACGCCGCCCCGCCCGCGGCAGGCAGCTCGTCCGCGTCTTCGTCCGATTCCATCGTACGACAGTTGCGCGACACGCGCGTGCAGGTGCAAACGCAACGTGCGCAGACCGCGCAATTGAAGAGCCGTGTTTCGGAACTCGAACAGCGCAGCGCAGCGCAGCGGACCCAACAGGCGCAGCGCGACCGCGAGATCACGGAACTGCAGCGCAAGCTGGATGCGCTGGGCAAGGGCCCCGCAGCCGCAGCGGCGCCCAGCTCGGGCGGAGGTCACTGAACCGGCTGCCCTGCCGCCCGGGATAGCATTAACGGATACTTATGGACTACTCTTGACACCGAAGCTCGCGTGTCGCGCCGCGGCCATTCGGGGGATAAGCAGATGAAGTCCAGATTCAAGCTTCCGCTGGCCATCGCCTTGGCACTGAGCAGCGCGCCCGCGCTGGCCCTGCAGCTCGGCGAAATCCGGGTGAAATCCGCACTGGACGAACCGCTGGTCGCGGAAATTCCGATCCAGCTCGACAACCTGGCCGAAGCCAAGGACCTGCACGTCGGACTGGCGTCGCCTGCGGATTTCGCCAAGGCGGGCCTGTCGCGCAACGGCCTCGACCACCTGCGTTTCAGCATCGTCAGCGACAGCACGGGGCACAAGCTGGTACTGGTTACCAGCGATCAGCCGGTCGGCGATCCGTATTTGGATTTCCTGATCCAGGTGGACAGCAGCAACGGCAAGCAGTTGCGCGAGTACACCGTGCTGCTGGATCCGGTGATCACCTCGCCTCCGCCCGAACGCGAAGCCGTGGCCACCGCGATGGCTCCGCAACCCGCCGCGCCCGCGCAGCCACCGGCACCTGCAACACAACCTGCCGCGCCGCCGCCCGCCGCTGCACCGGCCGCGCCGGCGTCGCATCCCGCTGCCGTGCAGAACACCCCGCCACCGGCGGCTCCGCCCGCACGCACGAACGAATACACCGTGCAACGCGGCGACACGCTTTATCACATCGCCAGCGAAACGCGTCCGGACGACAGCGTCAGCGTCAATCAGATGATGCTGGCTCTGCAGAGCAACAATCCCGACGCGTTCTACAAACCCAACATCAACAATCTGAAGAGCGGCGCGATCCTGCGGATCCCCACGCGCGACGAGATCGCCTCGGCACCTTCCGGTGTGCGTGCCCGGGCGCAGGTGCATCGGCAGATCGAAGATTGGCGCGGCACCACCGCGCGCCAGGCGACCACGGTGGCCGGCAATGAAGCCCCGGCAGAACAGACGGCACCGGCGAAAACATCCGCGACAGGCGACAAGCTCGCGCTGGTTCCACCCAGCCAGGGCGGCGGTTCGGCTTCCACGCGCCCGGGTGAGAAAGGCGGTACCGGCACGGCCGAAATCGCGGGCCTGAAACAGCAACTGGCGACCGCCAAGGAGTCGCTGGCCAGCGCGCAGCAGGAGAACAGCGAACTGCAATCGCGTGTCAAGGACCTGGAGGACATCAGCAACAAGAACCAGAAACTGCTGGGCATGAAGGACGCGCAGATCGCCGAGCTGCAGAACAAACTCGCGCAACTGCAGAAAGGCGGGGCTGCCGCAGCATCTTCCGGTGCGCCCCCCGCAGCGGCGGCCAGTGCGGCGTCCGCACCCATAGCCGCGGCGAGCAAGGGCGCTGCGGCGGCTTCCGGTTCGGCGACCGCCGCAACCGCCGCACCGACCGCACCGGTCAGCAGGCCGGTGATGACAAAGGCTGCTCCCGCCACTCCTTCGAAGACCGCGGCTGCACCGCAGGAAGAAACCCTGTGGTACCAGCAACCGGTCGCATGGATCATCGCCGCGATCGTGGTCGTTGCCTTGATCCTGCTGGGTCTGTTGCGCCGCCGCGCGCGGCCGCTGGGTGACGCGCCTTCGCTGGCAGAACATTTCGGTCAGTCGCCGTTTTCGACCGCGCCGCGGGAGGTGGAAGAAACCGTCCCCGAGACACAGGAACCGGAACAGCCTCGCGCGCAGGAACAGCATGTCGAGCCCGTCGCGGAGAGCGAAGCCGCACCGGTTGCCGGGGAAATTCCACCTGTCGCCGAAGCGGAACTGGACGAAGTAAATCAGGACTACGATTTCGATTTCGAGGAGTCCCCGCCCGAGGAGCCGGTGGCGGAGCCCGGCATGCCCGCCGCGCAGCCGCCCGTGGCCGGTTCCGACGAGATCACCCGCAAGCACGATTTCATCGGGCTCGAAGGCGGCAGCGAATCCGGGCCGGTGCCGCCGTCCGCAACGGCTCCGGCTGGATTGGACGAAGAGGCGACCCGCGAGCCCGCGGCACCGGAATTCAGCGACGACCCCGTGGACACGAAGCTCGATCTCGCGCGCGCCTACCTCGACATGGGCGATCCGGCCGGCGCGCGCGCGATGCTGGAAGAAGTGCTCAGCGAGGGTTCGCAGGCGCAGAAGGAAGAGGCGAAGCGGCTGCTGGAAAGCGGTGCTTGAAGCGGGAGAAGAGAAGAGGGGAGACGGGAGACGCCTGAAACGCAACGCCGTGCTGCTTTTCCGTTTCCCGTCTCCCAATTCCCGTCTCCCGTCATGCGCTACGCCCTCGGCATCGAATACGACGGCACGGATTTCTTCGGCTGGCAGCGGCTGTCGCACGGTCCGAGCATCCAGGCCGAAGTGGAAGCCGCGTTGTCGTTCGTCGCGGATCACCGCGTCGAAGTCACCTGCGCCGGCCGCACGGACGCCGGTGTGCACGCACGCTGCCAGGTGATCCATTTCGACAGCGATGCGCCGCGCGACGAACGCGCCTGGACGCTGGGCGCCAATTCGCGCCTGCCCGTCGGCGTATCGGTGCTGTGGGCACGGCACGTGCGCGACGATTTCCATGCGCGGTTTTGCGCGCGCGCGCGGCGCTATCGTTATGTGGTTCTCAACCGCGCGGTGCGTCCTGCGCTGGATGCGCGTTACGTTGCCTGGGAGCGTCGTCCGCTGGATGCTCAAGCGATGCACGCGGCGGCGCAGTCGTTGATCGGCGAACACGACTTTTCCGCATTCCGCGCGCTGTCCTGCCAGGCCACGCACGCAAGGCGCGAAGTGCTGGCGATTTCGGTGCAGCGCCAAGGCGATCGGGTGATCCTCGAAATCGAAGCCAATGCTTTTCTGCACCATATGGTGCGCAACATCGCGGGCTCGCTGCTGGAAGTCGGCCGCGGCGAACAGCCGGTCGAATGGATCGCGCGCGTGCTGGAGAAGCGCGACCGCGCATTGGCGGGTGCCACGGCGTCCGCGCAAGGCCTCACGTTCGTGGGCCCGCAGTATCCGGCAGAATGGGCGCTTCCTGTCGAAGTGACGCTTTAACCGATGCGCCGCACCCGCGTGAAAATCTGCGGCATTACTCGCATGGATGACGCGTTGCTTGCGTGCGAACTCGGCGTGGATGCGATCGGTTTGGTAATGACGCCGGACAGCCCGCGCTGCGTGCCGCTCGAACGCGCGCTTGCGATCCGTAATGCCTTGCCGTCATTTGTTTCGGCCGTGGTGTTGTCGCACGATCTTTCGTCCGGTCATCTCTCGCGGATCATCGAAGCGGTGCGTCCGGATCTGATCCAGTTCCACGGCAGCGAGGACGCGCCATTCTGCGAGCAATTCGGCGTGCGTTACATCAAGGCGATCGGCATGGCGGGCGAAGTTGATGTCTCTGCCATGGCGGCGGCGCATCCGGATGCGCGCGGTTTCGTGCTGGACGGCCACGCGCCCGGGGCGCAGGGCGGGCAGGGCAAGGTGTTCGACTGGTCGCGCGTACCGCGGGAGCTGGATCGCCCGGTGATCCTCGCCGGTGGTTTGAACGCCGGTAATGTCGCGGAGGCGATTCGCAGCGTGCGGCCGTGGGCGGTCGACGTCGCCAGCGGCGTGGAATCCGCACCCGGCATCAAGCACGAAGGCAAGTTGCGTGCGTTCTTCGCGTCCGTTCGCGCCGCCGATGCGGAATTGCCGTGAACGCGTCGCTGACGCAAGCGCCTCCGATCGACGAATGCGATTCCGGTGCGTTCGATTTCGGCGCCGCGATCGCGCACGGCCAGCCGCTGGTGATCCGCGGCCTGGTGCGCCACTGGCCGATCGTGCAACTGGCGCTGCAATCGGACACCGCGTTCGCGCAGCGGCTCGCCGAGCTCGACAACGGCGCCGATGTCACCACGCTGCTAATCGCTCCGGAGGCCAACGGCATCATCGGTTACACGGAGGATCTGTCCGATTTCAATTACCAGCATTTCAAGGTGCCGATTACCCTCGGCCTGCAACGTCTGGCGAAATACAGCCAGCGTGAACGCGCGCCGGGACTGGTGATCCAGAGCGTTCCATTGCGCGAGTGCCTGCCGGGTCTGCTCGCCGATCACACGTTGCCGTTTCTGGATTCACACGTAGAGCCACGCCTGTGGCTGGGCAACCGCACGATCACGCCCACGCATTTCGATTCTCAGCACAACATCGCCTGCGTGGTGTGCGGCACGCGCCGCTTCACGCTGTTTCCACCCGAGCAATTGCCGAACCTGTACGTGGGACCGCTGGACTTCGCACCCACCGGCGCGGCGATCAGCCTGGCGCGGCTGGATCGGCCGGACGATCCGCGTTATCCGCGACTGAAGCTCGCGCTCGCAGCGGCGCGGGCGGCCGAGCTGCACGAGGGCGACGCGATCTACATCCCGCCGATGTGGTGGCACCACGTCGAATCGCTGGAGCAGTTGAATGCGCTGGTGAATTATTGGTGGAGCGGAGTGGACGTGCCGGGCTACGTGAGCGGTCACGCGCGCGCCGCGTTGTTCCATTGCCTGCTGGCTTTCCGCGCGCTGCCGCCGGCAGAGCGCGCTGCATGGCGGAACCTGCTCGACTATTACGTGTTTGCGGACACCGATCCCGCTGCGCATATTCCCGAACGGCGACGCGGTGTGCTCGGCCCGCTCACGTCGGAAGTGGTGGAGCAATTGAAACAGCGCGCGCGGCAGAACCTCTGATCGAAATGAAACCTCTCGACTATCACGCATTTCCCGACGAACACGGCCGCTTCGGCGATTACGGCGGCGTGTTCGTGGCCGAGACGCTGATCGCGCCGCTGGAAGAGCTGACCGCGGCTTACACGCGATTGCGCAACGATCCGGCTTTCATCGCCGAGTTCGAACACGACTTGAAGCACTACGTCGGCCGGCCTTCGCCGATCTATCACGCGCAGCGGTTGTCGCAGCACGTGGGCGGCGCGCAGATCCTGCTGAAGCGCGAGGATCTCAATCACACCGGCGCGCACAAGATCAACAACACGGTCGGGCAGGCGCTGGTCGCGCGCGCGATGGGCAAGCGCCGCATCATCGCCGAGACCGGCGCGGGTCAGCACGGCGTTGCCACCGCCACTGTGTGCGCGCGTTTCGGCATGCAGTGCGTGGTGTACATGGGCGAGGTCGATATCGAGCGGCAGAAGATCAATGTCTATCGCATGAAATTGCTCGGCGCAGAAGTGATACCTGTCACCTCCGGCTCGAAGACGCTGAAGGATGCGCTGAACGAAGCGTTGCGCGACTGGGTCACCAACGTGCACGACACCTTCTACATCATCGGCACGGTGGCAGGGCCGCATCCGTATCCGATGATGGTGCGTGATTTCAACGCGGTGGTCGGCCGCGAGGCGCGCGCGCAGATGCTGGAGCAGTACGGACGTTTGCCCGACGTGATCACTGCGTGCGTCGGTGGCGGCTCCAATGCGATCGGGTTGTTCCATGCATTCTTGAATGATGAAAACGTGCGCATCGTCGGCGCGGAAGCGGCGGGCGAAGGCCTGGCCAGCGGACATCACGCGGCATCGCTCGCCGCCGGCCGCCCCGGCGTGCTGCACGGCAACCGCACCTATGTGCTGTGCGACGACGACGGACAAATCACCGAGACGCATTCGGTTTCTGCGGGCCTCGACTATCCGGGCGTCGGTCCGGAGCACGCGTTCCTGAAAGACAGCGGCCGCGCCGAATACGTTGGCGTGACCGACGATGAAGCGCTCGAAGCATTCCATCTGCTGGCGAAAACCGAAGGAATCCTGGCCGCGCTGGAATCCAGCCACGCCGTCGCGCAGGCAATGAAACTCGCGCGCGAATTGCCGAAGGACGCGTTGATCCTGTGCAATCTTTCGGGACGCGGCGACAAGGATGTGCACACGATTGCGGCGCGTGAGGGGATGAAGCTGTGAGCGAGAAGAAGGAAGCCCGGAGCGGGGAGCCGGCTACCGGAAAGCGCTCTCCGGCTACCGGCTACCGGCTACCGGCTAACTCGGAAGGCCGCATTGCCGCTCGTTTCAGCGACCTCCGTGCGAAAAATCGCACAGCGCTGATCCCGTTCATCACCGCCGGCGATCCATTTCCCGACGCGACAGTCGAGGTGATGCACGCGCTGGTCGAGGCAGGTGCCGACGCGATCGAACTCGGCGTGCCGTTTTCCGACCCGATGGCCGATGGCCCGGTGATCCAACACGCCAGCGAACGCGCGCTTACGAAGCACGTCGGCATCGCGCAGATCTTGCGCTGGGTGCGTACGTTCCACGAACGCGATGCGCAGACTCCGATGGTACTGATGGGCTATCTCAACCCGATCGAAATTTACGGCATCAGGAGATTCGCGCGCGAAGCGCACGAAGCCGGTGTCGATGGCGTGCTGATCGTGGATTGCCCGATCGAGGAAGACGCAACGCTGCAACCGCTGCGCGATGCAGGCCTGCGACGCATCCTGTTGGCCGCGCCGACGACTTCCGATGCGCGGCTGCAACAAATCGCGCTGGCAGCGGAAGGTTATCTCTACTACGTCTCGTTCGCGGGGATCACCGGTGCCGCGCGATTGCAAATCGAAGAGGTCGAAGCGCGCGTGCATGCGCTGAAAGAAATTTGCCAAGTACCGATTGCGGTCGGTTTCGGCATCAAGGACGCCGAGGGTGCGGCGCGGATCGGCGCTTTTGCCGACGCGGTGGTGATCGGCTCGGCGCTGGTCGAGCGGCTGGCCGGGAGTAAGGACGCGAACGAAGCCTGCAGCCGTGTTCTCGAATTTATCGCGCCCATCCGTACGGCACTGGATGCACGCCGGCTCTGATCGGCTGGTATCCTTCGCGTCTCTCCGTTTCCGTCTTCGCCCATGACCTGGCTGCAGAAACTGATGGCTCCGCGCATTCGCACCGAAAACTCCGGCGGCAAGGGCAAAGTGCCGGAAGGCGTGTGGGAGAAGTGCACGGGCTGCGGCGCGGTGCTGTACAAGCCGGAGCTCGAGCGCAACCTGATGGTGTGCCCCAAGTGCGGCCATCATCATGCGATCGGCGCACGCATACGGTTGGCCGCCTTTCTCGACGAGAACAGCGTCACCGAGCTGGACGAAGAGATGCAGCCGGTCGACGCGCTGAAGTTCAAGGATTCGAAGAAGTACCGCGACCGCGTCGCCGCCGCGCAGAAAGCCACGGGCGAAAAGGACGCGCTGGTTTCGGTGCGCGGCACACTAAGGTCCATGCCGCTGGCGGCGTGTGCGTTCGAGTTCGCGTACATGGGCGGCTCGATGGGTTCGGTAGTGGGCGAGAAATTTACGCGTGCGGCAGAACTCGCCCTAGCCGAGAAAATGCCGCTGGTCTGTTTTTCCGCCACCGGCGGCGCGCGCATGCAGGAAGGCCTCTTGTCGCTGATGCAGATGGCCAAGACTTCCGCCGCGCTGGCGCGGCTGCGCGAAGCCGGCCTGCCCTACATCAGTGTGCTGAACAATCCGACCACCGGCGGCGTGTCGGCCAGCCTCGGCCTGCTCGGCGACATCAACATCGGCGAACCGAAAGCGTTGATCGGCTTCGCCGGGCCGCGCGTGATCGAACAAACCGTTCGCGAAACGCTGCCGGAAGGTTTCCAGCGTTCCGAATTCCTGCTCGAACACGGCGCGATCGACATGATCGTCGACCGCCGCCAAATGCGCGACACCATCGCCGACCTGCTTGCAATCGTGATGAAGCAGCCGAAAGCGGCCTGAGCGCGACCTGCAGAGCGCACCTGCGCGCGATCTCGATGCTTCGAACACTTTCCGATTGGCTGGACTACCAGCAGCGCGTGCACGCGCGCGGGATCGATCTCGGGCTGGAGCGGGTGCGCGAGGCGTGGCGGCGGATGGGTGCGCCGCGCATCGCGCGTATGGTGATCACGGTCGGCGGCACCAATGGCAAGGGTTCGACCGTGGCATTTCTGGAAGCGATGCTGCGGGCCGGCGGCATGCGGGTGGGCGCGTATACCTCACCTCACATCCTGCGTTACAACGAGCGCGTGAAGGTCGATGGCGAGGAAGCGACCGACGAAGCGTTGATCGCCGCTTTCGAGCGCATAGAGATTGCGCGCGGGTCGAGCAACGCGGATGCCATTCCGCTGACGTATTTCGAATTCGGCACGCTTGCGGCGTTCGATGTCTTTGCTCGCGCGAATCTTGATGTTGCGCTGCTGGAAGTAGGGCTCGGCGGCAGGCTGGATGCGGTCAACATCATCGACGCGGACGCCGCGATCGTGACCACGGTCGACTTGGATCACATGGAGTACCTGGGCAACGACCGCGAGAGCATCGGCCGCGAGAAGGCCGGAATCTTCCGCACGGAAAAGCCGGCAATCATCGGCGAAGCCGATCCGCCGTGCAGCTTGATCGAAAGTGGATCGCGTGTCGGCGCGCGCGTGTTGCGATACGGCCAGGATTACGCGACACGGAAAGAAAAAGATGGATGGGTCTGGTGCAGTGGTGGTGCGCAGTTGGAGTTACCAATGCCGATGTTGGGCGCGCCGGTACAGATCGCCAACGCCGCCGCGGCGATCGCCGCATTGCATTCGCTGCGCGAGTCGCTGGGCTGGAACCCCGACGCGATCGCGCGCGGCGTGCGCGAAGCCCGCGCGCCCGGGCGCTTGCAGCAGATTGCCGATTCACCGCAGGTGATCGTGGATGTCGCGCACAATCCGCAGGCTGCGCGCGAGCTGGCGACCTGGCTGGATGCGAACCCGGTTGTCGGCAAGAACCATGCTGTTTTTGGTGCGCTGTCGGACAAGGACATCGGAGGTATCGTCCACGCTTTGCATCCGCGCATTGCGCATTGGTACCTGGCCGGACTGGAACGGGAATCGCCGCGCGGTTTGCCGGTTGCCGAACTCGCGGCACGCGTACGCGAGGCTGTACCGCAGGCAACCATCGGCGAGCACAGCGACGTGGTCGCCGCGCTGCATGCCGCTCTTGCCGCTGCGGACACAGACGATCGCATCATCGTGTTCGGTTCGTTCTTCGTGGTCGCGGCGGTGATGCGGCAGTTCGACTCGCGCCGGTAAGCGCATGGCTATAATCGACCCGCCGCTTGCGTCGAGGTCGCGTCATGGAGCCTGCCCTGAAAACCCGCCTGTTGGGCGCCGCCGTGCTGATCGCGCTGGCGATCATCTTTGTGCCGATGTTCTTTTCCGGCTCGTCGCAGAAGACTTCCGGTGATCAAGCCGTCAGCCTGAAAATCCCCGATCAGCCCGACGCGCAGTTGCAGACCAAGACCTTGAGCGTCGGTGCCGACAGCGCCAGCGTCAACAATCCGGACCAGGTGACCACGGTGAATGCGGATACCGGCAAGCCGGCACCTTCACCGCAGGATGTCGCGGTCGCACCTTCGCAACCCGCGCCGGCCGCGAGCGCGAAGCGGCCGCAGCAGTCCGCGGCGATGTCCGACGTTGCGAAGGCCACTCCGCCGGCGACTCCTGTTGCCAACACTCCCGGCGCAGCCGCCAACGGCGCGTATTCGTTGAATCTCGGTATCTACGGCGAGCGCGCCAATGCCGACAAGCTGATCGCGGCGGTCGCCAAGCAAGGCTTTCGCGCGCAGGGCGAGAGCACCACGTACAAAGGCAAGCCCGCCACGCGCGTGGTTGTGGGGCCATTCGCCGACCGCGCCGCCGCGGAATCGGCTCGCCTGAAATTGAAGGGCTCGCAGCCCGACGTGCCGGTGGCGCTGATGGCGAGCGTCAGCGATCAGAGCAGCGATGCACCCGCGAACGCGATTCCCCCGAACAAGGCTGGCGGCTGGGCGGTGCAACTGGGTGCGTTCGGCAACGAGGCGGATGCGAACAAGATGCGTGATCGCCTGCGCGAGCTGGGCTTCGACGGTTACGTGGACAGCATCCCGGCGGGCAAGGGCAAGCTGTACCGCGTGCGGGCAGGCCCGGTCAACCAGCGTGCGCGCGCCGAAGAATTGAAAACGCAAGTCGCGGCGAAGATGAAAATCAGCGGGATCATCGTCACGCAGAATTGAGTTTTCGCACGGAGCAACGTGTGAACACTGCCGACATCATCATCCTCGCTGTCCTCGGGCTCTCCGTGCTGTTCGGATTGATGCGCGGTTTCGTGGCGGAAGTGATTTCGCTGGTTTGCTGGATCGCTGCCTTCTGGGTTGCGTGGCTGTTCGGCGACACGGTTGCGGCCTGGTACGGACAATGGCTGCACGAACCCACCGCGCGGATCGTGGCCGGCTATCTGACTTGCTTCCTCGGGGTGATCGCGGTGGGCTCGCTGATCGGCTGGGCATTCGCCAAGCTGATGCGCGGCGGTGTCCTGTCGGGCGGCGACCGCTTCCTCGGCATGTTGTTCGGCTTCGCACGCGGCGTGCTGCTGGTGCTGGTCGTGGTGTGGGTGCTCGCATTCACGCCCGCTCCTCGTGAAACCTGGTGGCGAACCTCGCAGTTACTGCCGTTGTTCGTGCAGGGGACCAGCGTGATCTCGCAGCATGTACCGCTGGAGGTGGCGCAAACGGTCCAGACGGGAGTGAAGAGCCTTCCGGCGGATGCGAAGCAAACGGCGCAAACCGGCGCCAGGGCCTTGCCGGAATTGAAGCGCGCCCCCATATCTCTGCAGCGCCTCGAACGGCCCGGGGCACTGGCTCCGGGCTCGTCCGCTATGCCGCCGCCGCAATCGAAAGCGCGACCCGATCGCCATCACGGCGGCGGTGGTGTGGGACAATAAGCGGCACCAGACATCCCGCAGTTCCAAACGAGAACTCACCGTGTGCGGAATCATCGGCATCGTCGGCAGAACCGAAGTCGCGACCGCGCTGTATGACGGCTTGACCGTCCTGCAGCACCGCGGCCAGGACGCCGCGGGCATCGCCACGATCGACGGCAACCGCCTGCGCCTGCACCGCGGGCCCGGCCTGGTGCGTGACGTGTTCAGCGCGCAGGACATGCGCGACCTGCGCGGGCACGCCGGCATCGGCCACTGCCGTTATCCGACCGCAGGCGCGGAATCTTCCGAAGAAGCGCAACCGTTCTACGTCAACTCGCCCTACGGGATCGCCTTCGCACACAACGGCAACCTGATCAACACCGAGGAATTGCGGCGCGAGATGTTCGAGGACGACCGCCGGCACATCAACACCGATTCCGATTCGGAGGTGTTGCTGAACATCCTCGCGCACGAATTGCAGATCCAGGAGCGCCATCAACTGACGCCGGATCACCTGTTCAAGGCCGTCGCGGGCGTGCACGCGCGCGCCAAGGGCGGTTATGCCTGCATCGCGCTGATCCTCGATTATGGCTTGCTCGCATTCCGTGATCCGCACGGCATCCGTCCGCTGGTGCTGGGCGAACGCACGACGCCGAGCGGAAAAGAAGTCGCGGTGGCATCGGAGTCCGTCGCATTCGACATCCTCGGCTTCAAACGTGTGCGTGACATTGCGCCCGGCGAGGCGGTGTTCATCGATTTCGACGGCAACGTGGTTTCGCGCCGCTGTGCCGAAGGCGCGGTGCATGCGCCGTGCATCTTCGAGTACGTGTATCTGGCGCGCCCGGATTCGATGATCGAGGACGTGTCTGTGTACAAGGCGCGGCTGCGCATGGGCGAGAAGCTCGCGGCGAAGATCCTGCGCGAACGGCCCGATCACGACATCGACGCGGTGATCCCGATTCCCGACACCTCGCGCACCGCGGGCTCCACGCTGGCGGCGGCGATCGGCGCGCCGTTCCGCGAGGGCTTCGTCAAGAACCGCTACATCGGCCGCACCTTCATCATGCCGGGGCAGGGCGAACGCGCGCGTTCGGTGCGGCGCAAGTTGAATCCGATCCCGCTGGAGTTCCGCGGCAAGAACGTGCTGCTGGTGGATGATTCGATCGTGCGCGGCACCACGTCGAAACAGATCGTGCAGATGGCGCGCGAGGCGGGCGCCAACAAGGTGTATTTCGCCTCCGCCGCGCCGCCGGTTCGCTACCCCAACGTGTACGGCATCGACATGCCGGCCGCGAACGAATTGGTCGCGCACGGCCGCAGCGTCGAGGAAATCCGCCAGTACATCGGCGCGGACTGGCTGATCTACCAGGACCTTGAGGACCTGCGCGAAGCGGTCGCAGAGGGCAACGAAAAGCTGAAGCATTTCGACGACTCGTGCTTTTCCGGTCAGTACGTTACGGGTGTCGATCCAGGTTATTTCGAGCAAATCGAGCTGGTGCGCTCGGACGAGGCCAAGGCCCAACGGCGCAGCGCCTGAACCTGTCAGCGAATCTTGTTGACAATCATTCGCATTCGCATCGAAAATCGGCTCGCCGAGCGCGGAAGCCCTTCCATGTACGTCTGCATCTGCAATGCCGTCACCGATCGCGACATCCGTAACGCCGCGGGCGAAGGCGTGGAGTCGTTCGAGCAGTTGCAGGCACGTACCGGCTGCGGGAATTGTTGCGGCTGCTGTGAAGTCGAAGCCCGTCTGCTGCTGGAGCAGGCCCGCGCCGAAATAGCCGGCGCCATGCCGCTCGCGGCCTGACCTCTTCCGATCGAGCAACGCTCTTTCCGTGCGCACCGCGCACGGCGCTATAGTGCGCACTTCACTATCGCGCTCAGTCCGTCAGGGAGATCGTCATGCAGGGCGACGCCAAGGTCATCGAATTTCTCAACCGCGTGCTCTGTAACGAGCTGACCGCGATCAACCAGTACTTCCTGCATTACCGCATGCACGACAACTGGGGCTACAAGGAACTGGCCGAGCACGAGCGCGCGGAATCCATCGACGAGATGAAGCACGCCGACCGGCTGATCGAGCGGATCCTTTTCCTCGAAGGCCTGCCCAACCTGCAGAAACTCAACAAGCTGAAAATTGGCGAAGGGCCGAAAGAGGCGATCGAATGCGATCTCGCACTGGAGCGCGAAGCGCTGCCGGACCTGAAAGCTGCAATCGCGCATTGCGAACAGATCGGCGACTACGTCAGCCGCGAATTGTTCGCGTCGATCATGAAATCCGAAGAGGAACATATCGACTGGCTGGAAACCCAGCTCGGTCTGATCGGGCAGCTCGGCTTGACGCCGTATTTGCAGGCACAAGTGCGGGATTGAAGCGGCAGGTTCTTGATTGGCGTCTCGCTCGCTGAGCCGGCAGAGCGCGACAATGCATGACATCGAAATCATGCGTTGAGAGATATCATGCCGCGCCGCCTGATCGTGCTGTTCGACGGCACCTGGAACAAGGTGCAGACGCACACCAATGTCGAACGTCTGTGGAAACTGATCGCACCCGTGGATGGCGCGGGCGTCGCGCAGGTCACCCAATACATCGAAGGCGTGGGCGTCAAGCCCGGCATCACGCACTTGCTGGGCGGTGCGTTCGGGCTGGGCCTTTCGGCCAATATCGAACAGGGTTATCGTTGGCTTTGCCAGCAATGGGACGACGGTGACGAAGTGTTCCTGTTCGGCTTCAGCCGCGGCGCCTACAGCGCGCGCAGTGCGGCCGGGATGATCCACAAGTGCGGCCTGTTGAAACCGGACGCGAAGGGCGAAGTGACGCAAGGCGCAGTCGACGACGCCTACGATTTCTATCGCAACGACATCAAGCCGGACGACAGCCAAGCCGTCGTCTGGCGCGCGCAGCACTCCCGCGAGATCCCCATCCACTTCATCGGCGTGTGGGACACGGTCGGTGCCCTCGGCATACCCGAAGTGGCGTCATGGTTTCCCTTCGCGCGCAGCCGTTACAGCTTTCATGACACCGAACTGAGTTCCAGCGTGCGCTACGCTTATCAGGCGCTGGCGCTGGACGAGCACCGCGCGGATTTCGCGCCGACCAAATGGACGCGGTTGCCGCAGAACCTGGCGCCGGGCGAATCGCCGACTTCGAAAAAGCCCTCGCAGATCGACGTGGAGCAGCGCTGGTTCATCGGCTGTCATTCCGATGTCGGCGGCGGCGAGGAGAGCGATGGCGCCGGCCACAAGCCCGATCCGCTGCCTGACCCGCCACTGGCGTGGGTGCAGCGCAAGGCGGCGGATGCGGGTCTCGCCTTCGTCGCGCCTTTCACGCCGCTGCCGGACGCGGAACTCGGCACGCCCAACAATTCCTACGCACAATTCATGTACGGCCTGTACAAGATTTTCAAGCAGCCGTTCAACCGCAAGCTCGGTGGCGGCGTGAATGAAACGATCGATGAAAGCGTCTGGCAGCGCTGGCGGGAAGTCGCGGGTTATAGACCGCCGAGCTTGAGCGACGCGATCGCGAGCGGCGTGGTGGCTCCGCCGCCGGATATCGCGCACATGGCGTGAGCGCGTGATATTCGAAAGCCACGACCTGCACGAAGCGGCGAGAGAATGCCTCGTCTGCACCGACCCGCAGCGCAAATGCGAATGGACGGCGCAGGCTTTCGCCGCATTGCGTTCAGGAAAACTGGCAGTACCGGATGAACACGCGCTGCCGTTCGCCATCACAGCACCCGGACGGCCGGACAAGCCGAAACTCGTGCCGCCGCGCGATGTACCGCAACGCGGGCTCGGCAGCATCGAAGGCCGTGCCGCGCTGGTGCACGCGGTCGCGCACATCGAGTTCAACGCGATCAACCTGGCGTGGGATGCGGTGCTGCGTTTTGCGGGCATGCCAGCCGATTACTACCGCGACTGGGCGAGTGTGGCCGCGGACGAGGCGCGCCATTTCGACATGCTTTCAAAACGGCTGGCGGAACTCGGCCATGCCTACGGCGATTTCGACGCGCATAACGGCTTGTGGGAAATGGCCGTAAAGACTTCCGATTCCTGTCTCGCGCGTATGGCGCTGGTGCCGCGCGTGCTGGAAGCGCGAGGCCTCGACGTCACACCCGGCATGATCGCGCGCCTGCGCAGCGTGGGCGACGATCCAACAGCCGATATTCTGGAAATCATCCTGCGCGAGGAAGTCACCCACGTCGCCGCCGGCTCGCGCTGGTTCCGCTGGTGCTGCGAACGCCAGCAACTCGATCCCGGCGAAACTTTTCGAAAGCTGCTGTGCGATCGGTTGATCGGCCCGCTGCGCGGCCCGTTCAACCTGGACGCGCGCCGCGCAGCCGGTTTCAGCGAGGACGAAATCGATCTGTTGACGCCAGCGGCCTGAGCTGCGTTCGCTACAAGTAGTGTCCGACCGCCATCAGCAGCAGCGCGGCGATCATCAGCAGCAGGACGAACTTGCTGGCGAGGCTGAGGCGTTGCCGCAGCGCATCCATCTCCTGCATCTGCGCGGCACGTTCGGTGTCGCTCGACACGGCGGCACGTTCGCCCATCTTCACCATCTGCGCAAACCCGCGTCCCAGCACGGCGCCGCCGAGGATCATCGCCAGCAATCCGCACAACCCGCCGATGCCGAAAGCCAATCCGCCGGCGCTGAACATCGCTTCCTTCTGCAAACCCGCGGTGAAGATCCAGTACAGCCAGATCCCGCTCAGCACGGTCAGCAGCGCGGTGCCGGCCATGAACGCATGCAGCTTGCGTTTCTGCAGCGTGGCCATGAACTGGCCGCCGGCTGGTCCGACCTCGCGCACCGCAGGCATCACGAACATGGAAAGCAGGAAGGCGGCGCCCAGCCACAACGCCGCCAGCAGGATGTGCGCCGCGCGCAGCGAAAGAAACAACGATCCGCTCATTGCGTCTCTCCTCAATGCGCCAGTGGTGGCGGCGAGGGCAGTACCAGTTTCAGATACGGTGGCGGCGCCTCCTGCCCCGGCGGTACGTAGTCATGCGCGGGTTTGCCGGCCGGGCCGAGCGAGCGGATGTAGGCGTACATGTCGGCCAGATCCCTGTCGCTCAAATAGCGAAATGTCCAGAACGGCATCGCCGGACGCGCCTTCATCGTGCGTGCGTTCTGGATCCACTGTTTCAACGTGAGGTTCTGGAAATACAAGCGAAGGTTCGGCGGATAGGTCGTTCCCCACGGTCCCTGGAAGTTGAGGCCGCTGCCGGTCAGCAGCATTTCCTTCGGCGCCTGTCCGCCGTGTTCAGCCCAGCCGGGCGTGTGGCAATCCTGGCAACCGCCATAGCCGACCAGGAACTCGCCGTGCTTGATGGATTTCTGGCTCGCCGATCCCGCACAGGCGGCGAAAGCTGCGGAACCGAGCAACGCGGCCACCGCGACGACACGCAACATCTTCTTCATGGCTGATCCCCTCGGAACGATGAATGTAGATGCAGTGCTCGCGCAAGTATCCGACCAAAGACTCGCCGAGGCAAATGCCGCGCGCCCGGGTGTACCCTCGAGAGAGTGCCATCGATGGGGATCGCCATGTCGCGCAAACTTCTGCTCGTCCTGTGTGCCTCGTTGCTTGCGCTGTCCGCCAGCGCGCAGGACAAGCCCGCCGCACCCACCACGACCTATCTGCTGAAAGCCGACCGCGTGTTCGACGCGCGCAGCGAGCAGACGCACTCTGGCTGGGCAGTGCTGGTGCAGGGCGACAAGATAGTCGCGATCGGCCCGGCTTCGGACATCCACGCACCGGCGGAGGTGAAGGAAATCGATCTGCCCGGAACGACATTGATGCCGGGTATGATCGATGCGCATTCGCACATCTTCCTGCATCCGTACAACGAGACGCTGTGGAACGACCAAGTGCTGAAGGAGCCACTGCCGTATCGCACGATCGAAGCGGTCAACCACGTGCGCGACACGCTGATGGCGGGCTTCACCGCGCTGCGCGACCTCGGCACCGAAGGCGCGGGTTACGCCGACGTGCAGGTGCAGAAGGCGATCAACGAAGGATTGATCCCGGGCCCGCACCTGTTCGTCGCCACGCGCGCGACGGTGGCAAAGGATTGCTACGGCCCGGGCCCGATGGGTTTCCGAACCGACATGACGATCCCGCAGGGCGGCATTCCGGTCGCCGGCGTGCCGGAGATGATCGCCGCGGTGCGCGATCAGGCCGGCCACGGCGCGGACTGGATCAAGATCTACGCCGACTACCACTGCGGCA
>DAIOUL010000051.1:0-18112 GCA_036759545.1 Rhodanobacteraceae bacterium | reverse complement strand
CACCGGCGGCGAATTCGCCCGGCGCGCGCAGCAGCGCCATCTCGGTCATGAAGCCCCCGTAGGAACCGCCGTAGATGCCCACGCGCTTCGGATCGACCGCATGGTTCTTCACCAGCCAGGCCTTGCCGTCCAGCAGGTCTTCCAGTTCGGGGTGGCCCATGTGCCGGTAGATCGCATCGCGCCAGTCGCGGCCGTAGCCTTCCGAGGCGCGGTAATCCAGGTCGATCACCACGTAGCCTTCCTGCAGCAGCAGATTGTTGAACATCTGCTCGCGGAAGTAGTACGACCAGTTCTTCGCGACGTCCTGCAGGTAGCCTGCGCCGTGCACGAAGATCACCGCCGGATGTTTGCGGGAAGAATCGTAATTCGCTGGCTCGTAGTATTTCGCCCAGATGCCGAAATGTCCGTGGCTGCTCGGCACCTGCACGAATTGCGGGTCGGTCCAGTGGATGGCCTTGTACTGCGCGGTTCGCGTATCGGTCAGCTCGTGCGCGTTCGAGCCGTCCGCGTCCACCACCGCCAGTTGCGGCGGAACATAAGCGCTCGAATGCAACACCAGCAATTTCGTTCCGTCCGGCGACAGATCGAAATCGTCCATGCCCTGGTAATGCGTCACTTGCTGCAACGCGCCGCCGTTGACGGACAGGCGGTACACATCGTATGCATACGGCGCCTGCTTGTTGGCGCGCAGGTAGAACCATTTGCCGTCCGGCGACAGTTCCGGCCGCGAAACCTCGTAGCCGGTCCCGGTCAGCGCGCGCGCCTTGCCGTCCTGCGATTTCACGTACAACTGCGCCCAGCCGGATTGTTCGGATTCGAACCACAGTGTGCGGTCGTCTTGCAGCCAGCCCAGTTCGTTGAAGTTCCAGTTGATCCAGGCCGGATCGGTCAGGCGGTTTTGCGTCACCAGTTTGTGGTTCGCGAAATCGATCGTTTCGATCCAGCGATCCTTGTTGTCGTTGGCGCGCAGTTCCAGTGCGATGTTGTTGCCGCCGACCGACCAGGCGATGCCCGGCGGGCCCTCGGCGTCCGCGCCGGTGTTGATCACCTGCACCGGACGTGTTTTCGGCGCCTGCAATCGTTTCGCTTCTTCGTCGCGGCCTTGCTTTTTCAGCGCCGCGATCGCCTTGTCGCGCAAGGCCTTCAACGGATCGTCGTGGATGCCCGGCACCTCATCCAGCGACAGCGGATATTGTTTGTGCGCGCGCAAATCCAGCAACAGCAGCGATTGCGATGCCGGCGGATTGCGGCCAACCAGTGTGCGCGAATCCTCGATGTGCACGTAGCCGGAATCGGTGACGTAGTGGGAAATCTTGTCGGCGTCGCCGGCCTTGTAAGACTTGGGCCGCGTGATCACCAGCAACCAATTGCCGTTCGGCGACAACGAGGAATCTTCGACGGCGACATCGTCACCGAGATAGTAGGGCGCGGCGGCGCGGCTGGCATCCTGCGCGTCCAGTTCATGCGCGCGGTCGCGTTGCGCGTCCTTGTCGGCCTTCATCTCGCGCAGGGTGGAGAACAGCCGCAGTTGTTCGCGCTCGAGATCGTCCGGCTTCTTCGCTTCCGGATCGTCTTCGGTCTTCAACGTGGCCGCTTGCGATACCACGCCGCTGCGCCAGATCATCCAGTCGCTGCCCTGCAGCCAGCTCAGCACCGAACCATCGGCGGAAAACTGCAGGCGTTGTTTCGGGGTGCCGTCGCGGGTGAGCTGACGCGTGATGCCGCCGGCGATGTCGCGCACGAAGACGTCGTTGTGGCGGAAGAATGCGGCATGCGCGTGCGCGCGATCGAACACCGGAGCGCCGTCGGCCTGTGTCAATTGCGCGTCATCGAGTTTCGCACCCGCGCCGCCCGCTGCATCGACGCGATACAGATCGCGGATCTCCGAGCCGTTGCGTTTCAGCCGGTAATAGACGGAACGCGAATCCACGCTCCAGTACGGCGCCTCCACCGGCGGCCCGATCCAGTCCGGATCGGCCATGATCTGCGCCAGGGTGATCGGCCCTGATCCCGTGCCGGACGAAGTGGACGCGGATTGCGGCGCGGCCTGTGCCGCGGCGACAACAAACGCGGCGGACAAACCTGCGAAGGCGATGCGGCGCATGGAGGGCTCCGGAGCAAAAGGCGCAGGATAACGGCGGGCGCACGCGCCGCAACGGGCCGGAAGTCGTGTTTGCAATCGGAAGACGGGAGACGAGAAGGCAATGCTAGGCTTTCGTCTCCCTCTTCCTGTCTCTCGTCTCTCATGCTCGATTGCATCGAACGCCAGACCGCCCCCAATCCCACCCACAGCGTCATCGTGCTGCACGGCCTGGGCGCGGACGGCAACGACTTCGCGCCGATCGTTTCGCAACTGGTGCACGCGGATTGGCCGCCGCTGCGCTTCGTATTCCCGCACGCGCCGGTGCGCCCGGTCACGGTCAACAGTGGCATGCTGATGCGCGCGTGGTACGACATCGCCGGTTTCGATCTGTCGCAGCGCCAGGACGAAGCAGGCGTGCGCGCGTCGATCGCGCAAGTGGAACAACTGATCGAACGCGAAGCGCAACGCGGCGTGCCATCGGAGCAGATCGTTCTGGCCGGCTTCTCCCAGGGCGGCGCGGTGGCACTGGCGACCGGACTGCGCCACGCGCGACGGCTGGCCGGCATCGTCGCGCTTTCGACTTATCTGCCGATCTCGGGGATCATCGCGGCCGAACGCCATTCGGCCAACGCGCAACTGCCGATCTTCATGGCGCACGGCAGCTTCGATCCGGTCGTGCCGTTGCGGCTGGGCGAAATTTCGCGCGACCTGCTGCGCGGTTTCGGCCATCCGCTGGAATGGCATACCTACCCGATGGCGCACCAGGTCTGTCCGCAGGAGATCTACGATCTTGCCGATTGGCTCACGGAGCGCTTCGCGGCCTGACGCGGCATACTGCGCCCGGGAGAAGGGGAACATGCCCGAGCGCGCAAACCAGTCGTCTGGCGAAACCGTGGCGTTGCCGCAATTCTGCGGATTGCCGGCGGTGTTCGCCCTGATCGTGGTCTCCGAACTGGTGATCGTGATTGCCGCGCTGGTGCCCGATTCCGGCATGAGCTTCCGCGCCTTCAGCACCGCATCCGCATTCGCGGTATGGCTGGCGCTGCTGTGCGCCTTGATGCTGTGCAAACTCACGCCGCTGCTGGCGCGTTGGCCGGCGCGCACGGCTTACATGCTCACGTGCTTCGCGCTGGTCGCGATCGTGGCGGTCGCGAGCGCGCTGGTCGCATGGCTGGATCACTCGATCGGCCTGGGCCTGACGCCCGCGTCGCTCGCGCGTTTCGTGCTGGGCAATGCCGCGATCGCCACGCTGCTGGGTGCAGCGCTGCTCCGTTACTTTTACGTGCTGGCGGAATGGCGCGCGCGGCTGGCGGCGGTGGCGCGCGCGCAGTTCGAGGCGCTGCAGGCGCGCATCCGCCCGCATTTCCTGTTCAACAGCATGAACACCGTCGCGGCGCTGGTGCGTGTCGATCCCGCGGCCGCCGAACGCACGGTGGAAGACCTGACCGAACTGTTCCGAGCGGCGCTCGGCGAAGATCAGCGCGCCAGCACCCTGGGTGAAGAACTGTCGCTGGCCGACCGCTATCTCGCCATCGAACAGTTGCGACTGGGCGAACGCCTGCGCGTTGAACGCGATCTGGAAGATCTGCCGCTGGTACTGGAAGTGCCGCCGCTGTTGTTGCAGCCGCTGGTGGAGAACGCGGTGTATCACGGCATCCAGCCGCTGCGCGAAGGCGGCACGGTGCGCATCCGCGGGCGGCGCGCCGGCGGTTCGGTCGTAATCGAGATCGACAACCCCGTTCCCGAGGACGCGCCGGTGCAGCGCAACGGACATGCGCAGGAGAACGTGCGGCGCCGCATCGCTTATCACTTCGGCGCGCGTGCGGGGCTGGAAACCTCGGTGACTGACGGTCGCTATCGCGCTGTCGTGCGGTTGCCTGATGTATCGGGTGCATGATGCGCATTCTGATCGCCGACGACGAACCGCTGGCGCGCACGCGTCTTTCCGCCCTGCTGTCGGAATGCGACGGCGTGGAAGTGGTCGGCAGCGTGGCCGACGGCGAAGCCGCATTGTCGGCGTGCATCGCGCTGAAACCGGACGTGCTGCTGGCCGACATCGCCATGCCCGGCATGGACGGATTGACGCTGGCGCGCCGCCTGCAGTCGCTGCCGCAGCCGCCGCAACTGGTGTTCTGCACGGCCTACGATGCACATGCGTTGAGCGCCTACGAATTGCGCGCGGCGGACTACCTGTTGAAGCCGGTGCGTATCGAACGGCTGCGCGAAGCGCTGGTGCGCGCGCAGGCCTTGCGCGCGCGAACCCACGCGGCACCACGCGAAACGCTGACCGCCCGCGTGCGCGGCATGGTGGTACGAATCCCGCTGGAAGACGTGTTCTATCTCACCGCAGACGAAAAATACGTGGCGGTGCACCGCGACGGCGACACCGTACTGATCGAGGATTCGTTGAAGACCCTCGAAACCACGTTTCCGCAGCGCTTCGTGCGCATCCATCGCAACTGTCTGGTCAATGCTGCGCGCCTGCTGGGTTTGCAGCGCGACGCACAAGGCGAAATGCACGCGCTGATCGCCGGCACGACCGATACGCCGGAAATCAGCCGCCGCAATCTGCCGGCGGTGCGGAAGTGGTTGAAGGGCGACACGGGAACAGGGACCAGGGAACAGGGAACGGACAATTAGCGATTCGGCAGGCAAGAGTTGCTACGCTTGCAATTCTGTTCCCCGTTCCCCGTTCCCGCTTTGAAGACCCTTCGCATCACCACCCGCAAAAGTCCGCTGGCACTGTGGCAGGCCGAACACGTCGCGGCACGTTTGCGCGCGGTGCATCCGGAGCTGCGCGTTGAACTGGTGCCGCTGTCCACGCGTGGCGACGAGGTGCTGGATCGCTCGCTCAACGAGATCGGCGGCAAGGGCCTGTTCCTGAAGGAGCTGGAAATCGCGCTGGCGAACGACGAAGCCGATATCGCGGTGCATTCGCTGAAAGACATGCCGGCCGCGCTGGAACCGGGGTTTGCGATCGGCGCGGTGCTGGAAAGAGGCGATGCCGCCGACGCCTTCGTCAGCAATGAATTCGCGTCGCTGGAAGAGCTGCCGCGAGGCGCCCGCGTGGGCACTTCGTCATTGCGCCGCGCGGCGCAGGTGCGCGCGGCGCGGCCTGATCTGGAGATCGCCGACCTGCGCGGCAATGTCGGCACGCGCTTGTCGAAATTGGACGCCGGTAATTATGCGGCGATCGTGCTTGCGGCAGCGGGTTTGCAGCGATTGGGTTTGCCGCAGCGGATCCGCGTGCGGCTCGTGCCACCGCGCTGGTTGCCCGCGCCGGGGCAGGGTGCGATCGCGGTGGAGACGCGCGCTGACGACGCGCGCATCGCCAAGTTCATTTCCGCATTGGACGACGCCGACGCCCGTCGTGCCACCGCGGCCGAGCGCGCGCTCAATGCCGCGCTCGGCGGCGACTGCACGCTGCCGCTGGGCGCATGGTGCGAAATCGACGGTGATGGGCTGCACCTGTACGGATTGCTGGGCGATGCGCGTGACGGCCGCGTGCTGCGCGCCGATGCGCGCGGCGAAGATCCGCGCAAGATGGGCGGGGAAGTCGCGCGCGTCCTGCGCGAACAAGGCGGCGAGGCGCTGTTGCAAAAACAG
The DNA here is from genome assembly GCA_036759545.1 of Rhodanobacteraceae bacterium. GTDB lineage: Bacteria > Pseudomonadota > Gammaproteobacteria > Xanthomonadales > Rhodanobacteraceae > 66-474. The sequence goes on along the minus strand of DAIOUL010000051.1, from coordinate 12,423 downwards.
CAGGGAACAGGGAACAGGGAACAGGGATAAGGCAACTCGAAGTCTGTTGCTGTTCCCCGTTCCCGCTCTTATTTCCCGCCGATGCTGTACACCAGATTGGTCGTGAGCAACTGATCCGAGTGCTGCGTGCCGGGGCTGATGTTGCTGTTGTAGCGCGTCTGATAGCCGACCTTCAGCGCCAGCGCCTTGGTCATGCTGACCGCCAGCGCCGCGTCATTCTGATAGAACTTGTTCTGCGCGCCGGCTTCGGCCAGCAACGTATCCTCGAAACTGGTGTTGTCGGTGAGGCGGCGCTTGTAATTCATCAGGCCGCGGCCGATCGCCTCGTTCTTGGAATCCGGATGTACCGTTGTCACCGCCGGCGGGGTGGTGCTCTCGTCCACCACGGTGTAATCCTGCGGACGATAGCGTTTGTAGCCGGGGCCGACCTCGAAGGACAACTCGTTGCGCATGTCCTTCAGCGCGATGTAGCCGAAGCCCAGCGATGCGACCTCCTCCCATCGATTGGCGGCGAAATCGTCGTGGTCGTAGCGCAGCGCGCCCACCACGTAGCTGCGCGGATTGAATTTGTAGCCGCTCGATGCTCCGGCCTCCACGCGATTGGCGGTGGTGTCGTAGCTGGTCGCGTAGCCGGTGGTGACGCCGTCCACCACGATCGGCGTCTTCACCTCGCCCTTCGAACGCAATGCACTCAGGAAGAAATCGTCTTTCCAGGTGTCGTCCTGGTAACTCAGCTTCAACTTGGCATCCAGATTTTCCGAATGCGTGTTGCCGCGCGCGGCGGCGAAACCCAGTTCACCGCTGCCGGACCATGCCTGCGAAGATGTACCGGAATTCTGCGCGTCGCTGTCGGCCGCCTGCGCCAGGAGCGGCAGGCTCAGCGCGGCCAGAGCGATGACGAGCGTTTGGCGGATGCGTGGCATCGGCCTCCTCCTTGTTCTTGTCACGAAAATATTTCGACAGAAGGATGGCGCGAAAGTTCGGTAAATTTTTGCGATCATCCTTGATCGCCGAATTCAACGAGCGAGTCGGTGCTTCAAGCCTTCGCTGTTTGATAATCCAGAAGCGGACATCCATGTCCGCACTTTCAAACAACAGCACGCTTCGAACATGGCCTTATCACTGAAAATACGCTGCAACGGCATGTTTCGCCTGCGCAAAGAACAGCCAGCGCTCGACGAACAAACCGGCGATGCACAGCACCGCTGCGGCGGTCGCACAGCCTTGTTGCGCGGCCGGCCAGATCAACGCCGCGATCAGCAGCAGCGAAGGCACGACGAAGAACAAGACCAGCGCCAACCCGCGCAGCTTGCGCGCGTGCTTGCGCGCCAGCACGAAGGCCATTTCGCGCGTGAGGTAAGTCTCTTCGGTACTCGGCGCTTCGAAAGCGCGAACGGCGCCGAAGCGATCGAGGCCGGTCGCCTGCCCCGCACCGATCGCCGGCATGCGATCCAGGTGCCGCCAGTAGGCGAACTTCAATCCCGCACCCGCCAACGCGAGCGCCAGCAAGGCCAACGCGAACGGCAACGCCAACGTTCCCGGATTGAAGGCCAGATATGCCCACAGCCATAAGCCGCCGGACCAGGCACCGAACAGCAGGTAGAGCGGCAGCACGCGCGCATCGCGCCACGCGGCGATCGGTTTCAGCGAGGTGTAGATGCGCGCGGTACAGAACAGCGTGATGAGCGCGCAGACGCACAGCAGCGCTGCGGCGATGCGCGTCGGCACGAATTGGTGATCGCCGCGCGCCAGTCCGGCCACCGCGAACATGGGCAGGTAGGTAGCCATCGACGCCAGGCCTTCGCGCGACAGCCACGAAGAATCCCATTGCGAGAACGCGCGCCACGCGCGCGCCGGCCGGCCGAGATGCAATGTGGAAGACAAGAGCCCGACGCTGGCGAACACGAATCCGATCGCGAGCGGCGCCAGCACGTTGCCGCGCCCGGGCGGATAAATGCCGAGTGCCAGCGCGCCGCCCAGCAGCGCCCACAATCCGAAGCCCGCGCCGGCGAGAACGGTAAAGAAAATCACCGAAAGAGCCGGCTTCATCTTCGCGCGCTCCTTGCTGTGCTCATCGGGACAACACCCGATCCAGCCACCTCAGCAATGGCGGCAGTTCCGAAGGATCGACAGTTTCTTCCGGCATCGCGTTCGCGGTCACGTGCGAACCGTCGCGCCGAGGCCGCGGTGGCAGATACTTATTGACCGGCCGATAGCCGAACTCCGGCATCAGGTCGTAGCCTCCGCGTTGTGCGACCAGTTGCGAGACATGCGAGGCCGGATCGCCCAAGTCGCCGAAATGCCGCGCGCGCGTCGGACAGGCCATCACGCACGCCGGCTGGCGATCAGCCTCGTCCAGCGTTTCGTTGTAGATGCGGTCCACGCACAGCGTGCACTTCTGCATCGTGCCGCGCTTGTCCGGGCGGTCATCCGCCTGCTGTTGCGGACGTTGCAGAGAAATCTCGCGCGCACCGTACGGGCAGGCCCATGCACACAACTGACAGCCGATGCACTTGTCCTCGTCCACCAGCACGATGCCGTCTTCGGCGCGTTTGTAGCTTGCGCCGGTGGGACATACGGTCACGCAATCCGGCGTTTCGCAGTGCAGGCAGGAGCGGGGGAAGTGCACCATCTGCGTGAAGCGGGAACGGGGAACGGGGAACGGGGACGTGTCGTCCTCGGCATGATGATTGCTGTCGCGCTTTGCGCCGGTTTCCTGTTCCCTGTTCCCTGTTCCCGCCGTGATTTCGTAAGTGTGCACCCGGTTGAACCACACGCCGTACGGCTCTGCACCATACGGATCGCTGTCCGGCAGCGGACCGAACCGGCCGCCGTCGTTCCACTCCTTGCACGCCACCGCGCAGGCGTGACAGCCCACGCAGAGGTCCAGATCGATCACCAGGCCGAGCTTCTTTTTCGACGGCGGAGGCAGTGCAGTCATCAAAACGGCCAGAACTTCGGAATCAGGATCATCGACAGCGCGCAGAACAATCCGATCAGGGGAATGCCCACCTTCATGAAGTCGGTGAAGCGGTAACCGCCGGCGTAGTAGACCATCGTGTTGGTGGGATAGCCCACGGGCGTGGCGAACGAAGTTGCCGCGGCGAAGGCGACCGCCACCACGAACGGATGCGGATCGACGTGCATCACGTGCGCCACGCTGATGGCGATGCCGATCATCAGCACCACCGAAGGGTTGTGGCCCATCAGCTCGGTCAGCAGCGCGGTCAGCAGGTACACCATCAGCAGTGCGGCCAGCGGCCCGTGGCTGCCGACCATTGCCATGCCGCCTTCCACCACGTACTTCGACAATCCGGTTTTCTCGATCGCGATGCCCAGCGGCAGGATCGCGCCGAGCAGGATGATGATCTTCCAGTCCATCGCTTCGTACACGTCCTTGCGTCCGAAGCAGCGCGTCAGCGCCATCGCCACCACACCGCAGATCGCCGCGATCGGGATTGGCAGCCAGCGCAGGCCGGAGACGATCACCACCGCCAGCATGATGGCCACCGCGACGATGGCCTTCCAGGCCGGGCGGCGCGCGTCGTAGCGTTCGTTGAGCACGATGAAGCGGTCGTCCGCGCGCGCCTTGGTCATGGCGGTTTCCGGCAGCAGCAGCATCAGCACGTCGCCGGTTTCGAGCGCGATGCGGCTCATCTTCTCGCGCAGCACGCGGCCGCGGCGGTGGATCGCCAGCACGGTGGCGTCGTAGCGCAGTTGCAGATCGATCTCCCGCAGCGTGCGTCCTTCCAGCGGACTCGCCGGCGTCACCATCACTTCCAGCAGCACGCGCGCCTGGCCGTCGTCGCGGCTGTGCTTGAATTCAGGATCGATCTCCAGCTTGCTCTGCTTGCGGAATTCCTCGAGGTTTTCCCAGTCGCCGCGCATCAGCAGCACGTCGCCGATCTGCAGCTTCTGCGTGCGCGGCGACCACACATGTTCCTCGCCGCGCAGCAGTTCCAGCGGATACACGCCGTGCTTTTCGCCGAGCTTCGCCTCGGCGATGGTCTGTCCGACCAGATCGGATTCCGACATCACCTTCAGCTCGGTGACGTACTTGCCGACCTGCATCACCTCCGGCGCTTCGGCATCGATGTGCCGCGGCAGCAGCCAGCGGCCGATCACCATCAGGTAGATGATCCCCGCGATCGCCAGCAGCACGCCCAGCTTGGTGAATTCAAAAACGCCCAACGGCGCCAGCCCGTGCTTTTGCGCTAGCGTGTCGGTCAGCAGGTTGGACGAAGTACCGATCAGCGTGCACACGCCGCCCATCTGCGCGGCGTAGGCCATCGGCATCAATACCCGGGCGGGCGAAGTGCTGGTGCGCGCGCACACGCGCAGCGCCAGCGGCACGAAGGTCGCCACCAGTGCCACGTTCTTGATGAAGGCGCCGAGCGGCGCGATCGCCAGCATCATGCCCAGCGTCAGCAGCCAGGGTTTCTTGATGCGCGAGAGCAAGCGGATCAGCGGGTCCAGCGCGCCCGAGCGTTCGATGCCCATCGACAGCGCGAACATCGCCGCTACCGTCACCGTGGCTTCGTTGCTGAAGCCCGACAGCGCTTCTTCCGGCGTGACGATCCGCAGCACCATCAGCAGGGCGAGCGCAATCAGCGCGACGATGTCGATGCGCACTTTCTCGCTGGCGAACAATCCCACCGCGAAGACGATGATCGCGGCGGTAGCCCAAGCTTGCCAGGTCATTCAGATGCCTCCGCGCGCAACGCGCAGATCGAGCGCCAGCTTTTGCACATTTGTCCGCTTCCCCGGTGGAACGATGCGCGCGCAAAACCCCGGCGGATCAAAACCGGCAATGATCAAGCGGCGTTTCCGACATTCTGGCCGTGCCGCTGCGGTTCGCGCAACTCGACCCGATGGCCGGGCTCTTGCGGCTGCGGATCGCGCTCCAGCCGTACCCGCAGGTCGAACCAGGCGGCTTGCCCGGTGACCGGATCGGCATTGCTGTACTCGCCGGCGTCATCGCGCTCGCCGATCAGCTCGTTCAACAGGAAGCCGTTCACGAATTCCGGTGCCTGGCCGCCGAGCCTCCATGCGCCCCGTTTCTTGCCGACCGCGTTCCAGGTCCACACCGTTCCCGGCGCGGTTGCCGCGTGAGCGCGCACCTGCACGCGGATGCGCCCGCGCCTCGATGCGATCCACGCCCAGTCGCCATCTTCGATCCCGTGTTCCGTCAACGTGCGCGGATGCGCATAGAGATAATTACGCGCCGCGATCTGCCGCAGCCAGCGGTTCTGCGAGCCCCAGGAGTGGTACATGAACATGGGACGCTGGGTGATGGCGTGCAGATCAAGGCCCTCCCCTTCAAGGGGCGAATCGGCGCGCTTGCGAACCGCAGGTTCGCGCGCCGATGAGCGCCCGGAGCAGGAGCGGAGGGCGGGGTTGCTTGGCGAGGACAGAGCCTGCCCCGGACCTGATCCGGGGACGTCCGAGCCTAGCAACGTGGGTGGGGATGGTGTTTGCGTAATCGCGTCATACCAGAACGGAATCGGATCGAAGAATTTCCCCACACGTTCGCGTTCCTGTTCCGGCGGCTGCACCGCGCCGTGTCCTTGCGCGGCGAGTCGGAAGCGTTGCAGCGTCTCACAATACAACTGCAAGGTAATCGGTTCGGTCGAACCCACGAACCCCATCGCTTGCGCCCATTGCAGGTAATCGCGGTTGGCGAAGCGATAGTACGCCCCGGATTCGGGAACGCGCGCCTCGAAATGGCAGCCGTGTTCGCGATAGCGTTGCAATTGCTCCGGATTCGGCGCGCCTTTGCCTCGCAACGATCCATCCGCGCCGCGCCAACCGGCCAGCAATCCCACGCCCGGCGCGCGTTCGTGGCGCACGATGTAATCGGCGTAGTCGCGGTACTTCGCGTAGCCGTGCTCATCCACCAAGTTCGGCAACTTCAAACGCGCGCCCAGTTCCAGCAGCACGTCCTGGAACGGCCGCACGTCACGATCGGGTTGCGTGACGGGAACACGAATGGCATCCGCTGCGGCACCGGCATCCGAAATCGGGCGATCCAGCAGGCTGATGCAGTCGTAACGCTCTAGGTACGTGGTATCCGGCAGCACCAGATCGGCGAAGGCCACGGTTTCCGAATCGTAGGCGTCCGCGTAGATGATATGCGGAATCCTGTATTCGCCATTCGCATCGCGTTCGCACAGCAGCTTGCGTGTGCGCGCGGTATCCATCGCAGAGTTCCAGCCCATGTTGGCCATGAACAGGAACAGCGTGTCGACGCGATATGGATCGCCCGCGACCGCATTGCGGATTACGCTCTGCAACATGCCGTGTGCGGCCAGCGGATAGCTCCACGAGAATGCGTGATCGATGCGGCGCGGCTTGCCGTTTTCATCGACCAGCAAATCGTCCGGCGATTGCGGGTATCCCAGCGGATTGCCGTTGAGCGTGCCGTCCGGCTTGCGCGCAGTCGCGGGCTTGTTGCCCGGCGGCGCGGATTTGGGGTACGGCGGTTGGTAGCGGAAGCTGCCGGGCGTGTCGATCGCGCCCAGCAGCATTTGCAACACGTGGATCGTGCGGCAGGTGTGGAAGCCATTGGCGTGCGCGCTGATACCACGCATCGCGTGCATCGAAACCGGCCGGCCGAGCATTTTTTCGTGCGCGCGTCCGTGCGTGTCCGTCCAGGCAATCGGCAGCTCGATCGCTTCGTCGAATGCGGTGCGCGCGAGTTCGAACGCAATGCGGCGGATCGTCGCCGCATCCACACCGCAGCGCGACGCGACATTTTCCGGCGCGTACTCGTCGGACAGAAAACGTTCCGCCAGCAACTGAAACGCCGGCACCGCATGACGGCCGTCGGGCAGGGTGTATTCGCCGGCGATCAGGGGAGATAGGCCCGGGATATCGGCGCGCGCGATTTGAAAGCCCTCCCCTTCAAGGGGAGGGTTTGGGTGGGGATGGTGCTTGACGCGCACCGCACACAGCGGTTTGCCCTCCGTATCGCGCGCGATCAATCCATCGTCCGCTGCGCCAACGTCGCGGATCACCAGATGATGCGCATTGGTGTAGCGCACCAGATAGTCGAAATCGATTCGGTTCGTGCGCAGCAATTCCTGGATCAGTGCGCCGGCCAGCAGGCCGTCGGTACCGGGATTGATCGCGAGCCATTCGTCGGCGATCGCGCCGTAACCTGAGCGCACCGGATTCACCACCACGATCTTGGCGCCGCGCGCTTTCAATTTCCCCAAACCGAGCTTGATCGGATTGGAGTCGTGGTCTTCTGCCACGCCCCAGAGCATCAGGTATTTCGTGCGCTCCCAGTCGGGCTCGCCGAATTCCCAGAACGAACCGCCGAAGGTATACATGCCGGCGGCGGCCATGTTCACCGAGCAGAATCCGCCGTGCGCGGCGTAATTGATCGTGCCGAACTGCTGCGCCCACCAGCCGGTCAGCGCCTGGCTTTGATCGCGGCCGGTGAAGAACGCGAGTTCATCCGGATTGCGCGCGCGGATGTCGGACAGCCATTTCGTCGCGAGATCGAGCGCCTCGTCCCATTCGATTTCCTTGAACTTGCGCTCGCCGCGCTCGCCCACTCGCAGCAGTGGCTTGCGCAGCCGCGCCGGCGAGTAGTGCTGCATGATGCCGGATGAACCCTTGGCGCAGATCACGCCGCGGTTGACCGGATGCTTCGGGTTGCCGTCGATGTAGCGGACGCGGCCGTTCTTCAGGTGCACCCGTATCCCGCAACGGCACGCGCACATGTAGCAGGTGGTGGTCTTGACCTCATCGCCCGTCGGTTCGTTGTATTTGAGATTTTTGTGCGGCATTCGATTTTTTTATCGTCATTCCGGACGCCGCGCAGCGGCAGATCCGGACAAATTCGTCGGGAACGAATTTGGACAACCGAAGGTTGGCCCGAAGGGCAAAGTCCATGGACGGACTTTGCAATCTGCTCCCACGGCGGATCAAGCCACCATCCATGGCCAAGAGCTCCGTGGCTCCGCCTGCGGCGACCCCGGAATGACGATCAACATTTGGGCGGTTGCCATGAGCATGGTAGCCCATGCGATAGCGCGCTTGCCGCCGCATCCGCATCCGGTCATGCTTTCCCGCATTGCTCATGAGTGCTTGCGCCATGGACCGCTACGAGCGCATTTTGACCCTGCACCGCATCTTCAAGGCCTCGCGACATCCGGTCAGCCAGCAGCGGCTGCGCGACGAGCTCGGCTGCTCGCGCGCCACGCTATATCGCGACGTCGCGTTCCTGCGCGATGCGCTGGGCGCGCCGGTGGAAAGCGATCCCGATCGCCACGGCTTCGCCTACGACCGAGAGGAAGCCGATCGCTTCGAATTGCCGGGCCTGTGGCTGACCAGCGAGGAATTGTCTGCGTTGATGGCCTTAAACGAGTTGATCGGCCGCTCGGATCCCGGCGTGCTGGCGCCGGCGCTGGCGCCCTTCAAGGCGCGCATGGAGCGCCTGTTGACCGAACATGCGGATGGCACGCCGCTGCCGGTCGAACGCATCCGCGTGATCCCGTACGGTTCGCGCAAGCTGGACCAGCGCGTGTTCCGGATCGTCGCGGGCGCGGTCCTGGCGCGCAGGCGGCTGAAGTTCCGCTACCGCGCGCGTACCACCGATGCCGACACCACGCGCACCGTTTCGCCGCAGCGGCTGACGCACTACCGCGACAACTGGTACCTGGATGCGTGGGACCACGACCGCGAGGCACTGCGCAGCTTCGCGGTGGACCGCATCATCGACCCGGAACAACTGGAAGCCGCCGCGGAAGATCGCGACAACGCCGAGCTCGATGCGGTGCTCGCGTCCAGCTACGGCATCTTCGCGGGCGCGCCGAAAGCCTGGGCCACGATCCGCTTTTCCGCGCGCGCGGCGCGCTGGGTCGCCGACGAGCACTGGCACTCGCAGCAGGAAGGCCAGTTCCTGCCCGACGGCCGCTACGAACTGCGCGTGCCGTATTCCAATTCGCGCGAACTGCTGATGGACGTGATGAAGTACGGCCCGGACGCCGAAGTCGTCGCGCCACTGCCGCTGCGCGAAGAGATGAAGATTCTTTTGAAACTGGCGCTGGATGGGTATTCCGCCAACGCGTGAGCGCGAATCACAACGCCGTCAGATTCGCATACGCCGCCACCAGCCACTTCGGTCCGACGTCGGCGAAGTTGACCTGGATGCGCGTATGCGCGCCGGCGCCTTCCGCGCTCACCACCACGCCTTCACCGAAATGCGCGTGGCGCACGCGTTGGCCGAGTTTCACCGGCAAGGATTCTTCGATGAGCGTCTTGTGCCCCCAATCGCGCGGCACGTACACGGGGCGCGTGATTTTGGCGCGCGGACGCACTTCTTCCAGCAACGACTGCGGCAATTCGGCGAGAAAGCGCGACGGCCGCGCCAGCATTTCTGTGCCGTGCATGCGGCGCGACTCGGCGTAGGTCAGGATCAATCGCGTGCGTGCGCGCGTGATGCCGACGTAGGCGAGCCGCCGTTCTTCTTCCAGGCGCGAGGCGTCTTCGGTCGAGCGCTGGCTGGGAAACAGGCCTTCTTCCAGCCCGACCAGAAACACGATCGGAAACTCCAGTCCCTTGGCCGAGTGCAGCGTCATCAACTGCACGCACGCTTGCCCGACCTCGCCCTGCGCTTCGCCGGCTTCCAGCGCGGCGTGCGCGAGGAAGGCCTGCAATTCCGACAATCCGGCTTCGATGTCTTCCGGCGTGGGGGCGAAGCGGCTGGCGACGTTGATCAGTTCGTCCAGGTTCTCCACGCGCGATTCGGCGTTGCCGCGCGAATCGCGCTCGTAGTAATCGCGCAAGCCGGAATGGGTGATCGCGTGCTCGACCTGCTCGGAAAGGGCAAGAGCGGGACCGGGGACCGGGGACCGGGGACTAACGAGTTCGGTTTCTGTTCTCTGTTCCCTGTTCCCTGTTCCCGTAAACGTCTGTGCCATCTGCTCGATCAGGGTCAAGAACGTCCGCAACGCATTCTTTGCCCGTGCGCTCAAATCAGCCGATGCCAGTTCCGCCAGCGCCGCATCCCAGAGTGAACTATTTTCCGCGCGCGCGCGGCGGCGCAGTTGATCGAGCGTGCGTTCGCCGATGCCGCGCGGCGGCGTGTTGACCGCACGCTCGAATGCAGCATCGTCGTGGCGGTTGGCCGCGAGCCGCAAGTAACTCAGCGCATCCTTGACCTCGGCGCGCTCGAAATACCGTTGGCCGCCGTAAACGCGATAGGGAATGTCGTACTGGTGCAGTTGTTCCTCAAACGCGCGCGATTGCGCGTTGGATCGATACAAAACCGCGATCTCGTCGGCCGCGCCGCCGCGTTCGATGTGCTCGCGGATGCGCTCGATCACGAAACGCGCTTCGTCCTGATCGTTGTAGGCCGCGTACAGCGCGATCGCCTCGCCCTTGCCGCCGTCCGTCCACAACTGCTTGCCCAGGCGCGACGGATTGCGCGCGATGATGGCGTTGGCAGCTTCCAGGATATTGGCAGTGGAACGATAGTTCTGTTCCAACCGGATAGTTTTCGCACCCGCGAAATCGCGCAGGAATTGCTGCATGTTCTCCACGCGCGCGCCGCGCCAGCCGTAGATCGACTGATCGTCATCCCCGACGGCGAATACCGTGCCGGTGTTGCCGGCCAGCACGCGGATCCACGCGTACTGCAATGCGTTGGTGTCCTGGAATTCGTCGATCAGCAGATGCCGCCAGCGTTCGCGGTAGTGCGCCAGCACCTCGGGCTTGTGCAGCCACAATTCGTACGCGCGCAGCAGCAGTTCCGCGAAATCCACCAGGCCGGCGCGGCGGCAGGCTTCTTCGTAGGCGCGATAGATCGAGAGGTACGTGCGCGCGACGGGATGATCGCCGACTTCGATGGCATCGGGACGTTTGCCATCGTCTTTCCACGCATTGATCTGCCACGTGGCCTGCCGCGGCGGAAAGCGCGCTTCGTCCAGGCCGAGTCCCGCAACGACGCGTTTGACCAATCGCTGCTGATCGTCGGCATCGAGGATCTGAAAAGTTTCCGGCAGATTTGCATCGGCCCAATGCCGCCGCAACAGCCGGTGCGCGATGCCGTGGAATGTGCCGACGCTCAAGCCGCGCGTGCCTGCGGGCAGCAGCGATTCCAGCCGGCCGCGCATTTCGCCGGCGGCCTTGTTGGTGAATGTGACCGCCAGGATCGCCCACGGCGGCACGCGCTCGACCTCGATCAGCCAGGCGATGCGATGGGTCAGCACACGGGTCTTGCCGGAACCGGCGCCGGCCAACACCAAGTACGAACCGGGTGGGGCGCTGACCGCCTCGCGCTGCGCGGCGTTCAGCGAATCGAGCAGGTGAGAAACATCCATCGCCGGAATTGTAGCGTCCATCGGCAAACCGCCGTTCGGCGGACGCTCAGTTGGCGCTGCTATGTTCCTGCGCTCGCGGGCATTTCGCTGCGCGACCGGGAGAAGACCATGTCACTGCTCGACAATCTCACCAATCTGGCGAGCGGCCAAGGCGCCGGCGGCGGTTCGGCGCTGGAGATCATCGGCGGCCTGATCAATCACGCCGGCGGTCTGCAGGGGCTGCTCAACACGCTGCAGCAGGGCGGCTTGAAAAATGCGGTGGAATCGTGGGTGTCGACCGGCGCCAATCAGGCGATCAGCAGCGGACAATTGCAGCAGGCGATCAACGGCACGCCGCTGGGCGCGCACGTCAACGAGATCGCGCAGAAGTTGGGCGTGGATCCGAACCAGGTGCTGGGACAGCTCGCGCAAAACCTGCCACAAGCGATCGATCACCTCACGCCCAACGGACAACTGCCCGCGGGCGAGGCGGATCTCAGTGCATTGCAAAGCCTTGCGGCGAAGCTGGGGCTGTGAAGCCCTCCCCTTCAAGGGGAGGGTTGGGTGGGGATGGTGTTGAATCGCCGCGGTTTTTCAGGATTTGCGCATCGCACCCGCGATCACTAGGCCCGCGCCTACAATGATGCCGACGTAGCCCAACGCAACCGGCACGGACTTCTGTTCGGAAGCCTGTACCTTGATCGGGCCCAGTTGCGCCTTGGTTTCGTTGTCGTTGTAGGTGAACTTGCCCAGCGCCACCCAGATTCCCAGCGCCGCGATGATGATGCCGACCACGATCAGACCTGCGCGCATGCATGTTCTCCCTCGTTGAGCGTCACGCGATCCTACGCGAGCGCCACAAGAGAGCCAAGCGCTCTGTTCGATGCGTGCTTTTGGTGAGAAGTGCAGCCATGGACGGCTGCTTTGATCTTCGCGATCATGGACGATCGCAAGACAAACCCACAAATAAAATGCCCCGAGAGCCAGGGGGGAGCTCTCGGGGCGGGGGTTGGAGCCGAACCTGGGGAGGGATTCGACCCCATTCGGTCCACTCAGGGAGGTGAGTGAAACCCGGACGCCGTTGCGTGCGTCCGATGCTTAGATAAGCACG
>DAIOUL010000050.1:0-18831 GCA_036759545.1 Rhodanobacteraceae bacterium | reverse complement strand
GTACCAGACCACGCACAACACCGGCGGCGCGGCGATGGGCAACGATCCGCGCACCAGTTTCGTCAACCGCTATCTGCAGAGCTGGGACGTGCCGAACCTGTGGGTGATGGGTTCGACGGTGTTTCCGCAGAACGCCGGCTACAACCCGACCGGCACGGTCGGTGCGCTGGCGTTCTGGGCGGCCGATGCGATGCGCCGCTACATCAGGAATCCGCAACCGCTGGTGCAGGCGTGAACACGCGCGTCGCCGTCGCTGTCGTGTTGACTGCGATTTGCGCCGGCGCGGCGCTTGCGGCGCAACAGGTTTACGCACCGCAGCGTCCGCACCACACCTGGGGCGACATCGAGCGCGGCAAGTACCTCGCGCGTGCGGGCGATTGCGAATCCTGTCACACCGCGCAAGGGGGACGGCCGTGGGCCGGCGGGCGGGCGGTGCCCACGCCGTTCGGCATCGTCTATTCGATGAACATCACGCCGGACAAGGACACCGGCATCGGCGCGTGGAGCAGCGACGACCTCTACAAGGCCATGCACGAAGGCATCGACCGCGAAGGCAAGCGGCTGTACCCGGCGTTTCCGTATCCGTGGTACACGCACATGACGCGCGGAGACGTGGATGCGATCAAGGCCTATCTCGATACGCTGAAGCCCGTGCGGCAGGTCAACCGGCAGCCGAAACTCTCGTGGCCTTTCAGCATGCGTAGCATGCTCGCGATCTGGGACAAGTTGTATCTGCATCCCGGCCAGTTCGAGCCCGATCCGCACAAATCCGCGCAGTGGAACCGCGGCGCATATCTGGTGGAAGGGCCGGGCCACTGCGGCGCCTGCCACAGCGACAAGAATTTTCTCGGCGCGCCGGACCGCAAGCATCCGATGCAGGGCGGTTTCGCCGAGCATGTATTCGCGCCCAACCTGGGTGCCGGCGAGCGCGACGGTCTTTCCGGTTGGAGCGAAGACGACATCGTGCGCTACCTCGCCACCGGCATCAATGCGCACGCGACCGCCGCCGGGCCGATGGCCGAAGTGGTGCAGCAATCCACGCAATATCTGAAACAGGACGATTTGCAGGCGATCGCGGCGTACCTGAAGGATCTTGCCGGTCCGGAGGCCTCGCAGCCGCGCACACCGCACCAGGACACGATGAGCGAAGGCCAGGCACTGTACGTGGACGACTGCGCCGGCTGCCACATGGATGGCGGCGAAGGATTGGCCAACGCCTTTCCGCCCCTGCGCAGCAGTTCCGCCGTGCAGGCCGCGCAGCCGCAGTTGCTGATCGCGGTGGTTTTGCAGGGCGCCAAATCGCCCGCCACCAAGGCGCAACCCACCGGCCTCACCATGCCGGCCTTCGCCGACAAGCTGGACGACGCGCAAACCGCCGCGCTGGTCACCTACATCCGCAACGAATGGGGCAACCGCGCGGCCGCGGTGTCGGAGCACGACGTCTCCAAGCTGCGCGGCACGCTCGCCAGCGCGCCGCAGTAATCCCGCCGATCTTCCGCCGAACGGCCGAACGTTCGCGCCCGTACTGATCGGCAGAAAAAATCCGAAACACTTTCGCTTGCGGATGTGTGCGCCGGCTCTCGTTCGCGCGCGCGGTCTGAATTTAGGATCGCGCGGCACCTCGAACGTCATCACGCGCACGGACATCTGCAATGAACTCCCTACGAATGAAGCTTGCGCTCGCCGTCCTGGCGATGCTCGTCTGGTCCCTTGGCAACGCCCGCAGCCACACGCTGTCGCAGCCTCTGCTCTGCCATCAGCAGATGCCCAGCCTGCCGGTGAACGTGTGCGCGCAATTCAACATTTCCTACGGCAGCGATCCGAAGCAGATGTTCGACGTCTACATGCCGCAGACCCAGACGACGGGCGCGCCGGTGATCCTGATGGTGCACGGCGGAAGCTGGTCGTCGGGCGACAAGAGCGACACGCCGGTGGTGAAGAACAAGGTGGCTTATTGGGTGCCGACCGGCGTGATCTTCATCTCGGTCAACTACCCGTACATGCCGCAGGCCAATCCGCTGCAACAGGCGCTCTACGTGGCGCAGGCGCTGACTTACGCGCAGCGGCAAGCCTCGTCCTGGGGCGCGGATCCGAAGAAGTTCATCCTGATGGGCGATTCCTCGGGTGGGCAACTGGTGGCGCTGATCAGCGCGGAGCCGTCGCTCGCGACTTCGCTGGGCGCGCAGCCCTGGCTCGGCACGGTGGCGCTGGACAGCGCGGCCTACGACGTCACGCAGATCATGGAGTTGCCGGTGCATCCGCCGATGTACGACCAGGCGTTCGGCAACAGCCTCGCGTTCTGGAACGCCACCTCGCCGATCGTGCAGTTGAGTTCGAAGATCGCGCCCTTCATGGCCGTGTGCTCGTCCCAGCGCAACAACTCCTGCCCGCAGGCGCAGCAGTTCGTGAACAAGGCCGTGAGTTACGGCACCTCGGCGGCCCTTTTGCCGGAAAACCTCTCGCACTCGCAGATCGACGCCAATCTCGGCCTGCCGTCCGCCTACACCACGGCGGTGAACAACTTCCTGTCCGGGCTGTACAAGGCGGCGATGGCGAAAACGAAACATTGATGGTTTCGATATCACCGAAAAAAACCGCGCCCCTGGCGCGGTTTTTTTCGTCCCGGCACACGATCGCGGCCGACCGTACCATCTGCACCGGTCGCCGTTTGGCATTTCCATGAAGTTGAACGTCCTGGGTATCGGCTTGGCTCTGCTCGCCGCGACGGCCGCTTCGGCGCCCGCGCGCGCGGCCGGCCTGCAGGTCGTCTACTACGACATCTCCGGCCGCACCGCGAAAGACCTGTTCGACCAGATGCAGACCAAGGCGCCGGCAGACAGATCCGGCCAGAGATTTCCCGCGTACACCGAGTGGCGCGTGACCTGGAACTTCCGCTACGAATCCACGCCGGAAAGCTGCAGGCTCACCGAATTGAACGCATCTGTCGAAGCGAAGATGACGCTGCCGCGCTGGGTCGATGCCGGCTCCGCACCCGCATCGCTGCTGGAGGAATGGCAGCACTACGTGGGCGCGCTGCGGATCCACGAGGACGGACACTATGCCCATGGCGTGGAAGCGGCCCGCGAAGTGCAGGCGCTCGAAGGTTCCATTCCGCCCGCGGGCGATTGTGCGGCTCTCACCCGGCAAGTCACGGAGCGGGCGCAGGCAATCATGGAAAAATTCCGCGCGCTGGATGCGCAGTACGATCGCGACACCAATCACGGGCAGAAACAGGGCGCCGTGCTGGTGATCGAAAACTGAGCGCGCCGCTATCGAAGGGCTGGATTCCGGATTCCATCCGCGATGAAGTCGCGGATGCCGCGGAATGACGACGGCTCTTCTCCTTCCCCTTCAAGGGGAAGGCCGGGATGGGGATGGTGTTGATGATCGACTATCTAAAACCATCCCCACCCAACCCTCCCCTTGAAGGGGAGGGCTACAAAGCTCGGGATCAAAACAGCCTGTCCTGCTCGGCCTTCCTGCCTTCGTCGCGCCGCGCTTTCTTGAACGTGTGGCCGCCTTGCGCGAGGTCGGGGTAGCGCGCGCGTTCGCTGCCGTCGAGCAATCCGGCGATCGTCAGGATCTGGATGCGCGGAAATTGCGCGCCGGTTTGCGGCGAGACGTAGAAGCCTTCCTTCACCGCTTCGGTGATCATCGGTTTGCTGGGTTCGGCCAGCGTCACGAACAGGCCGATCTCGGCGCGCTCGCGTTTCACCACGTGCGCCAAGTCGCGCACCATCGCGACGTTGACGTTGTCGCCGCCCTTCACCGACACCACGATCTTCTTGGCCGGCCCGTTGTCGTCCTGGAAATAGCTGATGCCGTCGATGCCGCCGTCGGCGCCTTTCTTCTTGCCTTGATACGGCTGCGCGTTCACCAGCGAACAGGCCCACCATTGGAATTGATATTTGTCGCGCAAGGCCAGATCGCGCGCGCCTTCCACGTCTTCGGGCGTGCCGATCACTTCGAAGCGGCGCAGGTATTCGGGCGCGGCTTCGGCGACCTTGCGCAGTTCGCCGTCGCCGCTCGCATCCGGTTTGCGATTGAGATAGGGAAAGGCATCCTTCAGCCGCTTCTCGATCAGCGCGATCGCCAGATGGGTGATGTCGATGCCGATCCAGCGCCGCTCCAGTTTCTGCGCGGCGTGTACCGCGGTGCCGCAGCCGCAGAACGGATCGAGCACCACGTCGCCGGGATTGGAACTGGCGTTGATGATGCGTTCCAGCAGCGCGAGTGGTTTTTGGGTTGGATAGCCGAGGCGTTCGCCATCATCGCGGATGCCTCTCAGCATTGATACGTCATCCCAGAAGTCCTGCAATGGGATTCCTTTGCTTTCGTCTAGGTATCTTTTTTCGTACGCGATGCCGCTCTTGGAGTAAACAAGGCGGCCATCTTCGTGGAGCTGAGCAAGCTTTTCGCGCGTGTAGCGCCAATATCGGGTTACGCCATTCCATTCGTAATAAGCGTTGCCCTTCGCAGCGCCGCCTGGACCAGACGTATCCGCCTTGTTGTAGCGACGTCCTGTTTCTGGCTCAACATTGCGATACCAATTTTCGACCGTGCTTTGCGGCAGCGGGGTGTATTGAGGATTGAATTGATAGTCATCCGTCTTCGCGTAGAAAAGCAAAACATCATGAATGCGACCGAAGTGTCGAGCTCCTTGTTTCGAATCGCTGTGCGCATCTGAACGCTTCCAGACAACTTCATTGATGAAGCGTTCTTTACCAAACACCCCATCCAGCACGATCTTCAAATAGTGACTGGCGGTGGGATCGCAGTGCAGGTAAAGGCTGCCGGTGGGCTTCAGCACGCGGTGCAGTTCCAGTAACCGATTCGCCATCATCACGAGATACGCCATCATGTCGTTCTCGCCCAGGAACGCGCGCAGCGAGCGCATCAGCTCGGCGACGTCGGTGTTGGGCTGGCGCAGGATTTCGTCGAACTCGCGCTCGGCCTGCTCGCCCCAGTGCCAGGAATCCTCGAACGCGGTGATCTGCGCATCCGATTCGTGGCCCTTGGGCGTCTTGAACAGCAGGTTGTAATCGCGCTTGGAATTGAACGGCGGATCGAGATAGACCAGATCGACCGACTCGTCGCCGATGTGCTCGCGCAGCACGTGCAGGTTGTCGCCGAAGTACAGGCGGTTCATCGCGTGGCCCGGTTCCCCCGTTGCGCGCACTGTAGCAAAAGGCCGAGGGGAAACGCAGCGATCGAATCCGCCCGGAATCAGGCAGCCCGCTGTATCGCACGCAACTCGTCGGCCAGCTCGCGTTCCGCGTGCCACAGATCGTAATCCTGCTGCATCGCGAGCCAGAACGCCGCGCCATTGCCGGCCAGCTTGCCGACGCGCAGCGCCATCTCCGGCGTGAAGCCTTTGCGTTCCGCCAGAAGGTCGTGCAGCGTCTGCCGCGAAACGTGCAGCCGGCGCGCCGTTTCGGCCACGCTGAGCTCCAGGGCGGGCAACACGTCATCGCGCAGGATGGCGCCGGGATGGGTGGGGGGGCGATTGGGATTTCGTTTGGCAGGGTGCTCGGCCATGATCGTGCTCAGTGATATTGCTCCAGATCGACACGCAACGCTTCGCCTTCGCTCCATTCGAACGTGATGCACCACGGACCATTGACATGCAAGCTGTAGCGCGTCGGCTTGTGGCCTTTGAGCGGATGAAAATCGAAACCGGGCAGATTCAAGTCGATCAATTCGCGCGCGGAATGCAGCGCGTCCAGTCTCCTCAGGATTCGGTTCTTCAGGTCTGGCCTGATTCTGGCGGCATTGCCGGTGCGGAACAGGTCCGCCAGACCCTTGTGCCGGAAGCTGCGGATCATGGGGCATTGTCAAGCGATACTTGTCTATAGTCAAGTGTTACTTGACTCCCGGCTGCTCCGCCGGAAACGAAGCGCGAGACTAGATGACCATCCGGTCTATGACGTGATGCGGCCGTTCGGGACGGACCAGATGCGCCAGTTCGCGCGCGGCCCGGAATCTCTCCCGGTCCCGGATGTAGATCGAGCCGTGGCTCTCTCCGCAACACGGCGTCTGGAAATGTTCCAGCGGCAGGAAGGTATCGCAATTCCTGCAGTAGTACCTGCCGTGCTCGGTTTCCGATTCGTCGCCGTGGACGTAATAGCGTAGATCCGGTTTTTTCATGTCGGCCGACCCCCTGCGTCAGCGTTGTCCGGCGCCCCTGCAGGGGCGCCCGACGGGAGTCTGCATCTTTCGTACCGGCGGGGTCCCCGTGGAGGCCCGCAAACCCCGGAAGCCGTCAGCGAACCCGCGGGATCGCGGGCATCAGAGCCCGCCTGGATGCGGACCTCATGCTCACCGGGATGCCGGAAGAAGTGGTGGGCGGAAGGCTATCTAACTACTGCTGGTAAGCGAAAGTGCAAAGCCATTTCGCTTAGCTCGATTCTTGCGGAAGCCCCCAAAGATGCCCCCTTTACAATTTTGGATGAACGGGCGATCGTCGCCCGAACAACAATGCGGTGCGAAGAATCGCCAATACCAGGCAAGAGAGGATTGGAACAATACGACATCGAAGCCATCGCTGAGTCGCCCTTCCTGGGCGTCTCTGGAAGCCAGAACATTAGCTATTCGCACTAGCCTGCTCGACCAGCCGCTGCGCAAAAGCGCGATAAACCGGCGTGTGACAGAACAGCGCGGAGCTGGCTCGTGCCAGTAGGCATACTGCAAGGATCGGAATGATCATGGCCTGGTTGGCGGTCAGTTCCATCGAAATGATCGCCGAGGTCAGCGGCGCCTGCGTCACGCCTGCGAGGTAGGCGGCCATCCCGAGCAATACGACCGCAGCGGGCGGTGAGCCGGGAAGAAGATGCGCGATGTTGTGGCCGAGCCCCGCGCCGACCGCCAGCGCAGGCGAGAAGATGCCGCCCGGGATGCCGGCCCAGTACGAGACAATGTTGGCAAGAAACTTGTAGCCGCCGAAACCCGCGCCGGGTGCGGCGGCTTGCTGCAGGATCGCGCGCGCCTGGTCGTAGCCTGTTCCGTACACGCTGCCTGCGCTGATGATGCCGATGATGGCGAGCACCAGGCCGCACGCGGCGGCAAATGTGATCGGCCAACGCATACGAACCGCCGCGATGCGCGACAGCGCGCGGTTTCCTTCGAGCAGGATCAGTCGGGCGAACAGGCCGCCGGCCAGTCCGCACAGCACTCCGCACAGCAGCACCGCCGCCCAGCTTTGACCCAACGGCAGCGCGGTGGTGACCGTGCCGAAGTAGGCGTAATTGCCGAGCAGCCCGAGTGACACGATGCCGGCAATGATCACCGCCGTCAGGATGGTGCCGCTCATGCGGTGCTCGAACGCTCCGGCCATTTCCTCGATCGCGAATACCACGCCGGCCAGCGGCGTGTTGAAGGCCGCGGCCAATCCGGCCGCGGCGCCGGCCAGCACGAAACGGCCCGCGGCAGCCGGATCGGCGAACCCGAAGCGTCGCCCGAGCGAATACATCAGGCCCGCGCCGATGTGCACGGTCGGTCCTTCGCGGCCGACCGACGCACCTGCGAGCAATGCCGCGAGCGTGAGCGCCATCTTGCCCAGCGCCACCCGCAGCGAAAGCAGGCGGTGGCGGAACGCATCGTCTTCGACCTGCAAGGCGGCGATCGCCTGCGGGATGCCGGAACCGCGCGCGGCCCGCAATGCTCCCGACGTAAGCCACGCGAGCAACGCGAACACGATCGGCGTGATCAGCAGAGGCAGCCATGCACGACCCGCGGTGATGCGGACGAAGACGGCATAGGCGTACGTGCTGAGTTTCGCGAACAGGATCGCGACCGCCGCGACGACGACTGCACCTGTCCAGAAAAGCAGTCGCCGCCGCCACTGCACAGGCGACAGCCATTCGTGTCGAAACAGATTCCGCCAGCGCGACGACCCGGATATATCGCTCATTCCGGTTCCGCATTTCGGGCGGGTGGGAGGCGTCTGGAAGAAGCGTTCACGGGCGTTCGCTCAAACTTCCCATGCCGACCACGAAAAAAAGGATTTTCATCATGGCCGTCTGGCTCATCGTGCTCGCCTGGATTTCGCTCGCGCTTGCGTTTGCCTCCGCCATCGTGATTGTGATCGATTTGATTGGTCATCGCCAGCAGATGTGGATCATGAACCTGGTGTGGCCAATCACCGCGTTGTACGCCGGTCCGTTGGCGCTGTGGGCGTATGTCAGGGGTGGGGCGGTTGTCGTCGCGGCGGAACGTACGTGCAGCGAAGGCGCGCGGCCAATCCCCGCCGCGCAAGCCGTTCTGGCAATCGACCGCGCTGGCCGCGACACTGTGGCAGCGGATGCACGCTCGGCGACATCGTCGCGGAAAGCGCGCTGCTGCTGGCACAACTGAGCTTGTTCGGTCACAAGATCTTCGCGGCGTGGGTGCTCGACTTCCTCCTGGCATTCCTGTTCGGGATCGCCTTCCAGTACTTCACCCGCAAGCCGATGCGGGATATCGCTCCTGCGAAGGCACTGATCGAGGCACTGAAAGCGGACACGCTTTCCCTTAGCGCGTGGCAGCTCGGCATGTACGGATGGATGGCCATCGCCACGTTCGCGATTTTCGGGCACGAGCTCGACAAGACCGGCCCGGTGTTCTGGCTCATGATGCAGCTCGCGATGATGGTGGGTTTCGTGACCGCCTACCCGGTCAACGCCTGGCTGTTGAAGGCCGGCATCAAGGAAACGATGTAAGCGACACGAGCGGGCCGATCATTCCGGGCTCGCGGCGTGGCCGGCTTCGCCGACGATCCAGTCCGGAAATTGCGCTCAGATCCAGCGCAAGGCCCTCGCGATGATTTCGGTTGCTCCGGTTTGCGCGCACATCCCGTGCGCGATCAGCAACCGCTCCGGATTCCATCCCAGCACTTTCCGCAGTGCGACGCGCGTACGGCCGTGTCGCAGGAAGCTGGAACGCCAGTCGAACGGTGTGCCTCCGCGTTCGCCGACAAGGCCGCTGAAGCGCATCAGCGCCTTCTTCCAGCCGGACAGACTTTCTTCGGAGAAGCGCTGGATTAGATCCCCGATGATCGCAGTGCGCGAGGCGCGGTGGAAAAAAGCCACCTCGTCCATCGCGAACGATCCACGGAACACGGCTTGGTCGATGTCCGCCTGCCATGCCGGGTCCGGCTCGTCGCCCAGTTCGGCATGGAAATGCAACGCGGACTTCCTGCGGGCGAGCCCCGGCGGCGCATAGAGCCGCGCATCGGGCCAGCGTTCGGCCCACTGTTGCAGGAAAAGATGATGAAGCTTGTTAGGCGAGACGATATAGCGCACCGCCCCGATGGATTGCACTTCGTCCGCCAGTTCCGGCGTGAGCGCTATGGGCGACCACACCCAGACGCTGCCGTCGGAGAGGCGCGCCACCGCCATGCGCGTGGGATATGGAAAGCCGGCGAACGAAACCATCGGCCCATCCGCGACGTAGAGTGAAGGGCCGAAGGGTTCGAGCATCGCGGAAGACTACCAATCTTCCCGCTTCTGGTCGATGTAGGTCGACTTCGCCTGCCCGCAGCCAATGCGCGCCACCAGATGGATCATGACCTGACCGGCAATGCGATTGGATTGGCAGGAACCTGAACGTTTCGGGCACTCCTCGGTGATTGACAGCGCCCGCCATCAACGCCTCAGATCCGGCGTTGCTGCACGCACAACGAAAGATCATCTGCTCCGCCTGCCATCGCGCACCTGCTTCTTGTGGATCTGCTTTTCGAGCAGCTTCTTGGCCTGCACAACAAAGTGTTCGCGCTCGGTCTGCGCTGCCGGCATGGCGTTCACGAGCTGCTTTATTCCTTGCGCGAGCTTCGGCTGTCCGGCTTGCTCGAATGCTGCGGCCAGCGTGTTCCACGCCCGACGAATCTTTCGCTGCTTTTCCTTTGCCGCTCTTGCCCACGGTGTTGCACTGACATCGTTACCGATCGATGCGGTTTTGACCGCTTGCTCAAGTTTCCAGCGGGTGACGCGAGCCGCTTTCCGCTTGTCCATGTGGCGGACCGCTTGGCGTTGGCCTTTGCGGGTGATGCCGCGCACCCGCCGTGGTGTGGCTTCGGCAACGACACCGCGCTCGCGCAGTTCAAGTGCGAACGCTTCGCGCCAGGCCTGGAGATCGTGCTTCCTCGGATCAAGCCGCTGGCCGTCTCTTCCGCGTGTCCTGATCGTTAAGTGCGCATGCGGATTCTCCGGGCGCTTGGGATCGGACTCCTTATTGTGGTGTGCCAGCAGATAGTCGTAGTGCTCACCAAAGGTCTTCTGGGCAAAGGCTCTTGCCGCGTCAGCCACGACTTCGGGATCAGTGCAGGCTGGCATGGACAGGATCAGATTGATACTGTCGCGGGCTCGGGCAGGACGATCCACACCGCTCTTGTCCCACCATTCTTCGGCCAGGCTGCGTACATTGGCCGCGCCTTCGATCAAAGTGCCGTCTTCGCGCTCGCCAAGCAGCTTGCCGTTGCGGGTGATATAGGCAAGGTGCTCTTTCAGACTGCGGAATCCGTGCGAGCTTCCGGTCACTTTCACCATCACTTCCGGGCGGCGTCGTGCGAGCCGACCGATCCGGCCCAAGGCCGCGGTCATCTGCATCGCATTGGGTTTGCTCGTCGGTCGCCCCTTCTTGGCTCGCACGGGCGTCCAAAAGACAAATCCCGCCGAGTCCGGCAGCGAATCCTCTTCGGGCTTAGCCATCGGCGCGATGCGCTCGATGCGAAGCACGCGTGGTGGTCGCAGTCATCTCGCGGCGCAGCCGCTCGACGAACTTGGCCAAGGTCTGAAGGTCCAGCAGGCCGGTTTCGAACTGGCCACTGCGCAGCAAACGGTGAGTAATCGTGTTGAGGTTGCGCCCGACTGCTGACAACTCACGAATGGCATCGTGCTGCGCTGCCAGCTCTTCCTTCGCGAACGGCACCGCGCCCTCCAATCGATAGCGCAATTGGCGCACGATCCAGGCTTGGGCGGAATAGCCTTCCGGTTCGGCCAAGGCGCGGATCGCCTGAATCTCAGCAGGGCGCAATCGCAACATCACCCGGCTGCCTTTGCCGCCTTGCCCGCCACGCATTTCAGATGCCGGCGGCACGGCACCAGCACCTTCCTGCTTGGCAATGATCGTCACCGCCATGCGCCGCAGCAGCGTGGATTCGGTCAAGCCGTTGGACTTTGCCAATGCACGAAACCTGGCTTTGGTTGCATCACTGCAATGGGCTTTCAGCGTCGGCATGGCTGATTCACCCAGAGGAATGAGGAGGCCAAAGCGGCCCAAACGCTGCCGGCATCCCTATCCTGCACTAGCTCATTCCTCCTCGAAAAAATGTCAGCCTGCTGACATTGCGAAGAGTTACTTGGATGGAATCGCGTTTTGCGGAATCGATGAAAGTCTTCCATCTGCGCCGAAGTTTTCACGCACGGAAAAAGTACAGCATGCTGTACGTCTTAGAATGAGGTTCGGAGAAGTGACTCTGCACGAGAGAGTGAACTCTCCCCCAATGCAGCGCGTCGCAGCAGGGCAGGGGCATCGCGTGTTCCTTGCGCACTCACGCGAAATTGCGCGAGCGGCCTTTGAACGGGCGATGCCTACTATCTACATCGGGAAGCGGAATACAAGCATTGTTTCGCTCAGCGGAATTTTGTGATCCCAAGCAGTTCCAAGAAGATCAGCATTCGCTTCGGCGGAGTCGCCTCGCAGATCTCAACCAGCGCGTTTGCGAATGGGGACGACGTTGCCGCCTTGCTTCAACATGTCCAGATAGTCTGCCCACTGCTGCATCATTGCGCGTCGTTCGGGCAGGTGCGCAGTGCGGTTGTACGCACGACCATTCGGGTCGCGTACGGCGTGCGCGAGCTGATGTTCGATGTAGTCCGGACGAATGTGCAGCACTTCATCCATGATCGTGCGGGCCATGGCGCGGAAGCCGTGGCCGCTCATTTGATCCTTCGAGTAACCCATGCGGCGCAACGCGAACAGGATCGCATTGCTGCTCATGGGACGGCGCGGGTCGCGGGCACCGGGGAAAACATTACGCCCGCGTCCGGTGAGTGCGTGCAAGTCCCGCAAGATCGACACGGCTTGTGTAGAGAGTGGCACGAGGTGCGGTTCTCGCATCTTCATTCGTACTGCGGGAATATTCCATTGCGCCCTGTCCAGATCCATTTCGCTCCATTCCGCGTGACGTAGCTCTCCGGGGCGGACAAAAACGAGCGGGGCGAGCCTCAAGGCGGACTTCACGATCGTCCCGGCGCGAAAACCCTCGATTGTGCGCAATAACTCGCCGACCTTCTCAGGTTCCGTGATGCTTGCCAGATGCACTGGTTTCCATGGCGCGAGGGCGCCTTGCAAATCGGTGGCTGGGTTGCGCTCGGCGCGGCCGGTGGCGATCGCATAACGAAATACCTGCCCTGAATTCTGCAAGGCACGATGTGCTGTCTCCAACGCCTGACGATTTTCGATCCGGCGTAAGACCATCAAAAGTTCCGGCGCGGTGATCTTTGCCATGGGTCGGTCGCCAAGCCATGGAAAAAGATCGCGTTCCAATCGGCGGATGATCTTGTTCGCGTGGCCCGGCGCCCACTGAGGCGAATGCTTGGCGAACCATTCGCGGGCCACGACTTCAAAACTGTTGGCGACGCGATTCTCGCCAGCGACCTTCTCCGCCTTGCGGTGTTCACTGGGATCGACACCGGCGGCCAACAATTTGCGCGCCGCATCGCGCTTCTCGCGAGCAAGGGCTAGAGTGGTGTCGGGGTAAGCGCCCAACGCCAGCCGCTTCTCCTTGCCTTCGAATCGATACTTCAATCGCCAGAGTTTGCCGCCCGCCGGCGACAGCTCAAGGTATAAACCCTTTTCATCAAAAAGGCGGCGTGGTTTGGCGTCAGGTTTTGCTTTGCGGATTGCGGCGTCAGTCAACGACATTTTTGGGGGCATCGCTTGTGCGCGGGACGGTGCGTGCCCCCAATCATGCCCCTGTCTGGGGGCAGATTACAATGGATCGGGCGAGACAATAGCGGACAAGAAAAAGGCCAGAACCCCTTATTATGCTTGGGTTTCTTGGCCTTTATGGGATCGCTTGGGATGCTTGGATGGTGGAGCGGAAGGGGATCGAACCCTCGACCTCTGCATTGCGAACGCAGCGCTCTCCCAGCTGAGCTACCGCCCCACGAGTTTGAATTTTACGGTATGAGCCATCCATGGCGCGCTTTCCGATCGCCATCCTTGGCTCACCGGTTTTGTTCGCGCGGATGTCCCCCGGACATCCGCAAGCGCTCACAAAACCACCAGCTGAGCTACCGCCCCACGAGACGCGCTCCCCGCCGGCTAATCGGCAGAAACGCGAACCGCCAATGTTAGCGGGTGCGCGCGCGGGCGCCAAGCGGCAAGGCCGTCATTCCGGCGAAAGCCGCAATCCAGTTTCTCTCTCGCACAGGAAAGGAGCTGGATCCCGGCGTTCGCCGGGATGACGATCAATCAAGATTGCGGTCTGATCACGCATCCAAAAGCGGCGCGAGCTCCGGCTCCAGCACCTCGCGGCGCCAGCCCTGCAAGCCTTCCGGCCATTCGCGCGTGACGGCGTATTCCTCGAGCAACCGGCGCGGGCAGAGCAGGCCAGAAGGAATCTCGAGTTTCAGCGCGATCGCATCCACCGTCTGCTTCATGGTGTTCACCGCGGCCTTGGCGTCTCCGGAGGGTGGGCCGAGGATCGGCGCGGTTTCGGCGATCTCCGAATCCGTTACCGGTGCGCGCAGCAGTTCGAACAATTCCGCGCGCGGCGCCGAGCGCAATGCGCGCAGGCCGCGCGTGCGTTCGAAAAGCTCGTTCGATGAAGACGGCGGCGACGACGCCAGCGACAGCGCATTCGCATCGTCCAGCAACCACGGGCGCGGCTTGTCCAGCGCGCGCGCCGTGTGTTCGCGCCAGCGCAGTATGCGCCGCAACAATGCCTGCCGCGCGCGCGGCCACGCGGCCGCGTTGCGAAAGGCGCGCTGTGGTTGGGGGTCCGCATCGACGCGGCGCAGGCGCAGGGTCAGACGCGCGCAATCCTCCGCGTGCCAAGCCGTGCGTCCGCGCTGCCGCAATTGCGTCGTCAGCAATCCGTGCAGCTCGTGCAGGTGCGCGATGTCCTGTTCGGCGTAGTCGATCTGCGAAGCGGTGAGCGGCCGCCGCAGCCAGTCCGAGCGCGTTTCGTCCTTGGGGATCTCCACGCCCAGCAGCGATGAAACCAGATTGCGGTAGCTCAGCCCGAAACCCAGCCCGCACAAGGCCGCGGCGATCTGCGTGTCGAACAAGCGCAGGTTCGCGCCATCCAGCAGCGGCGCCAGCGCTTCCATGTCCTCGCTGGCGCTGTGCATGATCCACGTGCCGTTTTCCGCCAATACGCGCATGCCGGGCGCGGCATCGAAAGCGACGGGATCGATCAACGCGCACTCGCCGCCGGCCGCGATCTGGATCAATGCGAGCTTCGGATAAAACGTGTCCCGGCGCATGAACTCCGTGTCGAGCGCGATCGCCTGATCGCCGATGTGCCCGATCCATCGCGCGAACGCGTGCGCCTCCGCGATCCAGGCGGCACTCATGCGGGAATTCCGTTGGAGCGGACGTGGATCATCGCCGGGAGTTGCCGATTCAGGCGGCTTTGCTATGGTGAGCCGGTCAAGATAGCAGCATCCACCAATCTTCAATATGCCCGCGCCGCAAACATTCACCCGTCAGCATGCCATCGGCGGTGCGATCGGCGTGTCGCTGCTGTTGTTCGCGCTGGTGTACCGCTTCTTCCCGCAAGCCTTGAACGTGCCCGCGACGCACGCCCCCGGCGCACCGGCGGCGTTGCAGACCAGCACGCGCAGCCCTGCCGCGGTGCGCACCACGGTGACCTCGGCCGAATCGGAATTGCAGGCCGGCCCGCCGATCTCGCTGGCGCCGTCCAGCGTGATTGCCGCGCGCGCGCGCGGGCGCGCGCTGTCACAACGCGGCGGCAACGAGGAGATCGGTGCGCTGCTGAACAAGGCCGACGAGGCCGCGGCGCAGGGCAAGCTCACGGGACCAGGCGACGGCACCGCGACCGCGCTGGTGCTGCAGGCGGCGGCGCTCGATCCGAAAGATGCCCACGTGCGCTCGGCGCTGTCCAATCTGCACGCGCGCCTGTTCGCCGACGCGCAGCAGGCGCTGGCCGCCAACGACACCGACACCGCGCGCACCGATCTCGCCGCCTTGAAGCGCTTGCCGGATGCGGCCGACGACGCCAGGAGCCTGGCAGCACGCATCAATGCCGCGGATGAAGTGCGGCCGTTGCTCGAGCAGGCGGCGAGCTTGATGCAATCCGGCCGCATGGAAGGCACGGGCGAGGACAACGCATTGGCGGTCTATCGCAAGGTGCTCTCGCTCGATCCCGAAAACGCGGTGGCGAGGCAGGGGCTGGAACAGGTGCAGCGCGCAGCGCTGGATCGCGCGCTGACCGCAGCCGCGCAGAACCAGGACGCGAAGGCCGATGCGGCGCTGCAGGAAGCCGCTTCGATCCTGCCGTCGTCTTCCGCGCTGGCCGACACGCGTGCGCGCGTCGAGGCGATGCGCGGCCAACGGGGCGCGAGCCTGCTGACGCAGGCGCAGTCGGCGCTGGATGCGGGCAATCTGGATCTGGCGGAAAAACTGGCGCAGCAGGCGCAGACGCTGGGGGATACCGCACAGGTGCAGGCGTTCCTGAAACACGTGCAGGACGCGCGCACCTACTCGAGCTATCGTCCCGGTCAGGTCATTTCGGATCACTATCTGGACATCGTCGGCAGCGCGCCGGCGATGGTGGTGATCCCGCTCGGCAGTTTCGAGATGGGCGCTCCGGGCAACGAACGCGGCCACGCCAGTTCGGAACAGCCGCAACACGAAGTCGACATCGCGCACGGATTCGCGATGGGGCGAACCGAAGTCACCGTCGCGCAGTTTGGAGAATTCGTGCGCGCGTCGGGTTACACGCCCGATTCGGACCGCCTGGGCGGCGCGTCGGTGTACGACGAAGCCAGCGGCCGCATGCAGACGCAAGCCGACGCGGACTGGCGCGATGGTTACGACGGCAAGCGCGCGCGCGACAACGATCCGGTGGTGAACGTATCCTGGAACGATGCGCGCGCCTACGCGCAATGGCTGTCCCAGCGCACCGGCAAGCAGTACCGGCTGCCGACCGAAGCCGAATTCGAATACGCCGAACGCGGCGGCACCAGCACGCCATATTGGTGGGGCGACGGCACGCCCAGGAAGCCGCTGGAAAACCTGACCGGCAGCGGCGACCGCTCGCCTTCGCACCGCAGTTGGTCCAACTCGTTCAACGATTACGATGACGGCTGGTGGGGCCCGGCGCCGGTGATGAGTTTCGCCGCTAACCCGTTCGGCCTGTACGACATCGACGGCAACGTGTCGGAATGGGTCGAGGACTGCTGGCACGACAATTACACGCGCGCGCCGCACGACGGCAGCGCCTGGGTGAATCCGGGCTGCGCGTTGCGGGTGATCCGCGGAGGATCGTGGGGCAGCGCACCGGATCAGGACCGTTCGGCATTCCGTCAGGCTGCACCCGTCGATGCGCGCAGCGGGCGCGTGGGCTTTCGCGTCGTTCGCGAGTTGTGACGGCCACGCAGGTTTGCGTTGGCGAAAACTTTACGGTGTTGAGGGCAGCATGAAGTTCCGCGCCGGAGGACACGGCGCGCTTCTCCACGGATCAGGAGTTCCCATGCGAACCATCACCATGATTTTCAGCGGTACCGCGCTGGCGCTGTGCGCGACCTGCGGCTTCGCGCAGGCGACCAATTCGCCGACCCCGCAAGACACGCCGATGGCGCCTGCGAGCACTTCCGGCAGCAAGCCGGCAGGCGGGCTGGTCAATTCAGGCGGCGGCCTGAGCCAGAACATGAGTCCGCAGGAAGCGGCCATGGCGTTTCGGAACATGGATACGAATCACGACGGATTCGTGGATCGCAGTGAGTACATGCACAGCGGTGATACCGGTCAGCGTTTCCCGGGCTGCGACACCGACCATGACGGCAAGTTGTCGCAGGCCGAGTACGTGCAGTGCTCGCAGCGCCCGGCGACGCAATCCGGATCGCAAGGACAATAGCGCAAGGTCAATAACGCGGTTTGGCTGAGACTCGCGCGTGGCTGGCACCCGCGGCGATCTGGACGATCGCGCCAATCGACCGTGGCCAGTGACGGCCGCTTTCGCGTTCGCTTTTCGCGTGATCGCCGTTGGTGGTAAAGCAAACCGGCGGTGTGAGGCGAGTCCACCCGCCATTCACGGCGGTACACATAGCGTCCATACCGTCGGCCAGGCGCGAAATCATGCAGAAACCCGTGAACCGCGACGTGATCGCCATCGGCGCATCCGCGGGCGGCTTTCAGGTGCTGCTGGATCTTGCGTCGCAACTGCCGGCGGATTTGCGTGCCGCGGTGCTGATCGTGTTGCACATCGGCTCGCACCCCAGCACGCTGCCGGAGTTGCTGAGCGCGAGCGGGCCGAATCGAGCCGTGCACCCGCACAACGGGCAGCCGTTGCGACCAGGAATGATCTACATCGCACCTCCAGATCATCACATGCTGCTGGATGGCGATTCGATCGTTCTGTCGCGTGGCCCCAAGGAAAATCACGCGCGTCCGGCGATCGACCCTCTGTTTCGCTCGGTCGCGATCGCCTGCGGGTCGCGCGCGATCGGCGTGGTGCTGAGCGGTTTCATGGACGATGGCACGGCCGGCATGCAGGCGATCAAGGAGTGCGGCGGCCTCACCGTCGTGCAGGACCCGAAGGACGCAGAGCAGGCAGACATGCCCGCGAGCGTCTGCGAATACGTCGACGTGGATTACTGCGTGCCACGCGCATCGCTTGCCGGCACCTTGCTGAAGCTGATCGGCTCTCCCGCTGCCGCTCCGGTCAGCACGCCGCAGTGGATAACCAGCGAGCAGCGCTTGAACGAAGGAGCGGCCGATGCCATGGAAGAGCTGGACCGCATAGGCAAACGGTCGGAATTTTCCTGCCCCGACTGCGAGGGCGTGCTATGGGAAATCACGGACAGCGAGCCGAGGCGGTTTCGCTGTCACACCGGCCACGCGTTCACGTTGCGCAGCCTGGAGCACACGCAAGGGACCAATACCAACAGGGCGCTGTGGAGCGCGATTCGCGCGTTACAGGAACGCGAGGCTCTGTTGACCGCGATGATCGCCGAGTGCCGGAAGCGCGGGCGCGACGATGAAATCGCCAGACTCGAAACCGCTCTGGATGCCGTCTCGCAACAGGTCGCGCGGCTGCATGAAATTACCGTCGGGAAAGGGTAGTCTCGAGGGGTCTGCCAACCAGGTGCTCGCTGGTGCCGAAGGTGGGACTCGAACCCACACGCTTTTAAGGGCGGCGGATTTTGAGTCCGCTGCGTCTACCGATTCCGCCACTTCGGCAGTGGATCGCGAAGTATAGCGGCCCTCAGTTTGTGTTGTCTTGCGGGAGCGTGCGCTCGCCGCGTGCGTACCACTCGTCGCCGAGCGGTTCGAACACCGAGCAGCAGGTCATGCGGTCCTGGTAGACGTGCAGGCTGACGGTGACCGCTTCGTCGCTGGGATTGCGGATGGTGTGGTATTCGTGCGGCGGAATCAGGCTGCCGGCGGAACCCGGACCGGCCTGGATCGCGCCGGCAGGACGGAAGCGGTAGCGGCGCTGGTCGTGCTCCAGCAATTCGTACTGCACCACTTCCAGTTCGCCGCGCCACACGCCTTCCACGCACCACATGCCGTGGTGGTCGTGGATCGGCGTGCCCTGACCCGGGCTCCAGGTCATCGCAACCACGCAATAACCGTGCTCTTCGCTGCGGTATAGCTCGCGGC
>DAIOUL010000049.1:0-19102 GCA_036759545.1 Rhodanobacteraceae bacterium | reverse complement strand
TCCCAATGTGCCGAAAGAAATCACCGACGCCACCGCGGCGAAGTATGCCGAGGCGCTGAGGAAGCTGGCCGGGATAGTGCTTCTATAAGCCTTGAGTGTTCGCGTTCTCACGTGGTGAATATCCCACCCATACATCACCTGTGGGGAAAACTACATAGTAGATCTCATCTTTTTCTGTCCGCCACTTGGCATCCATGCCGGTCTCGATACTACCCATATGACTGTGTGACTCTTCATCTGGTTTTCCATATTTGCTCTTGAGACTCTCAAGCAAGCTACGGGCGATCTCTTGTTTATCAGTTAGCAATTCCAGTCTGACGTTGATAAGCAGTCGGGTCTTCTTGTCAAAGTCGAAATGTGCATTGAAAATAAAATCACCTGCCTGATAAGGTGCCACAAGTTCTCCATGGCCTGTATTGGTTGCTCGCCCGCCTGAAGCTTTTACGACATCATCTTTATTCATCTGCCAGGTCGTGTATTGCCAATCGGCGAGCGCGGCACTAGATATTGCACCCAACACCAGAAAACTTAGAATTTTCCGTACTTTCATTTCGTTTCTTCTTTAGCCATGAGTTTCTGACGGATCACTTCAAGTTTTCTTATCCAGTTCACTGCGTCTTCCTCAAACATTACAATGATTCTTCCGTGAGGTTGCGCCTCCGCGTATATCCAGCGATATATACGATCACGCAAAATTTTGTCAACCTCCTTTTCATTCTTTCCAATATGTCGCTTCTGCAACTCCAGCAAGTTTTCCTTCCCTATGACAATTACACCCAATTGAGCACCAAGGTTGTTGAGGTTTGAGACACTTCCTTTTACGTGTTTCGCGTTCAATCCGGTATGAACCTCGACTTCAAACGCAACAACCGGCAACACCGGCGCGTAACGCATCTTCGGCTTGGCGGTGCGAAGTGCCTGCACCGGAAGACGCTTGTCGAACCACACAACGTCTACCCACGCGGATTCCGACGCTTCAACTTCTGTAAGCACCTCAAATTCGCACAACTTTCCAAGATCGACTAGTTGCTGAATCAACGTAGACTTCGCAGGCATATCATCCCCTGAGCCGGTTGCATCACGAGCCTAGCGACACCAAGCGTTTGTCGCAACGGAGCCGGATTGGCTGCGCCTTTTCATTACAAAAAGCTGGATTCCGGATCGCCGCTGCGCGGCGTCCGGAATGACGAATAGGTAAGATTGCGACATGCGCTCCATCCATGACTGGTTCGGCAGTTACAGCGCGGATCACGCGAATGCGACGAATCGCGCGATCCACTGGGTGTGCGTGCCGGTGATTATGTGGTGCGTGGTGGCGGCGCTGTGGGTGATCCCGGTGTTCGAGCAGTGGATGAAGCCCGGCTTCTGGGCGTTCGTGGCGATGTTCTGCGCCTTCCTGTTCTATTACCGGCTGTCGCGCGCGATCGGGTTGGCGATGGCAATAGTATTCATCGTCTGCGGTTTGATCGCGGCGGGACTATACGCAACGATCGGCCCGCGCAATCTGCTGTGGCTGGCGATTGCGCTGTTCGTGCTGGCGTGGATCGGCCAGTTCGTCGGGCACGTCATCGAAGGCAAGCGGCCCTCGTTCTTCACCGATCTGGTGTATCTGCTGATTGGCCCGGCGTGGCTGACATCGAAAGTGATGCGCCGCGTCGGCCTGAGATACTGACGGCGACGCGCGTTCAAATCGGGTGGACGGCCAGTCGCATGAAGCACGCGATCGGCAGCCGGCGAGAAACGTCATCGGCGCGCCGCGTGGGCGCGCCGATGAAAGCCGTTCAACCCTGATGCAGCGCGCTCAACATCGCGCCGCCGAACATCACGCCGAAGATCACCCCGAAGATGATGCCGAGCACGATGAAGATCACGTACTCGACGAGCGTGATCAGGCACGCGCGGCCGTAGGCCATCTTCGCGCCCGCACCCACCGCCATCGCGCCGTCGCCGGCGACGGCGCCGCCGCCGCGGGTCAGCAGTTGCTGGATGATCGCCGCGGTGATCAGGAAATTGGCCACCAGCGTGATCAAGCCGCCCAGCATGCCGAAACCGAGCACCATGCGCAGGACCCAATGCACGATGATCGCGACGATGCCGCACACGATCGTCACCACCAGCGCCTTGACGAAGGTGGGCGTCCACTTCTCGACCATCTTGGTCGCGAACATCAGGATCAGCGTACCGACGACCAGCCACACCACGATGGCGACGAGGATCATGCCGATCCCCATGCCCATCAATGCACCGAAACCAGCTCCGCTTGCCATGATTTCGCCTCCCAGTGATCCGCGCCGCGCGCGGCGCGCCGATCATGGCGGGCACGCCTTTGCGCCGCAAGGGCGGCTGCAGCAAACCGGTTCCCGTTACCGGCTCAGCTCCCGGTCGAGCAGCACGGCCAGCCTTGCGCCCGCTTCGCGCAGGCGCTCCTCGGCGATCGGCAATTCGCGCGAAACATAAGCCGCATCGATGTTGCGCGTGGCCGGATACACGCCGTCGTCGCGCACGATGCGGCAGGACTCTTCCGCCCATTGCACGGGCGTGCCCTGCGGCACCGCGCGCGCGTTCGCCGACAGTTGGTTCGCGAGCGCCTGATAGCTCAGGCCGGCCGTGTTCAACAGCGTGGTATCCCAGATCCTGTGCAGGTTGGTGCCGCGTCCGTGCCAGCGCACCTGCCAATCGTTGCCGCCCTTGTCGTCGCGGTAACTGGCGTGCAGCGGCTGGTGCACGTCACCGACGAAATGCACCACGAAACTCAGCGCCTGCGCGCGCTCGGCGTCGCTGCGCGAGCGGTCGCCGAGGATCGTGGCGTAGTGCTGGATGGCCGCGGCCACGCATTCGCCGTCGCGGCAATCGCGCGGCGGATCGTAGATGCAATCGCGCGAATGAAAATTGATGTAGTGCAGTCTGGACGTGCGCTTGTACAACGACGGATCGAGATCGCGCAGGTCGTCGGGCCAGGTGGCGATATCGGCGAGCCGATGCGCACCGGTTACCGCGAGTAGCCGGTCGACCTGCATCTGCGCGGCCGGCGTCAACTGCTTCTGCGCCAGTTGCGCGATCGTGCGATGGCCGAGCGGGCCCCAGGCAAGGGCGGACGGTGCGATCGCAACCAAGGCAAAGACAAAAGTGCAGCGGAGGCGTGTCTTCACTCGAGCGAGTCCGCCTCCAGCGGCAATTTGAGGAACCTGCGGCCGTTGCTCTGCGCCGGTGGCAAATTGCCCGCGCGGATATTCACCTGCAACGCCGGCCACAGCAGTTTCGGAACCGAAAGGGTTGCATCTCGCGCGCGGCGCATCGCCACGAATCGTGCTTCGGTGGTGTCGCGCGCGATGTGCTTGTTGCCGTGCATCTGTTCGGAGATCGTGACCTGTGCTCGCGGTGCTTCGCCTTCCTTCGGGTAATCGTGGCAGAGGAACATGCGCGTCTCCTGCGGCAGCGCGTAGAGTTTCTGCACGGAAGCGTACAACGTGGCCGCGTCTCCGCCGGGAAAATCGCAGCGCGCGCTCCCCAGCGCCGGCGCGAACAAGGTGTCGCCGATGAACACCGCATCGCCGATGCGATAGCTCATGCCATCCGGCGTGTGGCCGGGCGTGGCGATCGCCTCGATCTGCAGCCCGCCGAGCGGTACTGTATCGCCGTCTTCCAGCAGCGCATCGAACTGCGAACCGTCGACCGCGAATTCGTCGTCGAAATCGAGCAGCGCCTTGAACGTGCGTTGCACTTCGATCACGCGCGCGCCGATCGCGATCCGCGCGCCCGTGTGCCGCTTCAGCCACGCCGCGGCGGTCAGATGATCGGCATGCACATGCGTTTCCAGGATCCACTTCGGTTCGAGCCGCTGCGCGCGCAGATACTCGAGCAACCTGGTTGCGCTTTCGGCCCACACCCGGCCGCTGGCGGGGTCGAAATCCAGCACCGGATCGATGATCGCCGCGACGTCGCTTTCCGCATCGCTCACAATGTAGGACCAGGCCGAAGTCGGCGCGTGGAAGAAGGGCGTCACTTCCGGGTTCATCGTGCGCTCCGCGGTTTGCGCGCGCCATTATGCGTGCGCCGGACGTTCGCTGAAACCCGCGCGCATTGCCGCTAAAATGACGGATTCTTCCCGGCAATCACTGCAAGAGGGACGCAATGGCCATCAAGGTAGCGATCAACGGCTACGGCCGCATCGGCCGCAACATCCTGCGCGCGCTGTACGAAGCGAATCGCCATGAGGACATCCGCATCGTCGCGATCAACGATCTGGGTGACGCGGAAACGAACGCGCACCTCACCCGCTACGACACCGCGCACGGCAAGTTCCCGCGCGAAGTGAAAGTCGAAGGCGGCGACCTGGTGATCCACGGCGACCACATCAAGGTCTGCGCCGAGCGCGATCCGTCGAAATTGCCGTGGAAGGATCTCGGCGTGGACATGGTGCTGGAGTGCACGGGCCTGTTCACCTCGAAGGCGAAGGCATCCGCGCACCTCACCGCAGGCGCGAAGAAGGTGATCATTTCCGCGCCCGGCGACAAGGACGTGGACGGCACCTTCGTGATGGGCGTCAACGACGACACGCTGAAGAGTTCCTACACCGTCATCTCCAACGCCTCGTGCACGACGAATTGCCTGGCGCCGCTGGCGAAAGTGCTGCACGAGAAGATCGGCATCGTGCACGGCCTGATGACCACGGTGCACGCCTACACCAACGACCAGGTGCTGACCGACGTCTATCACAAGGACCTGCGCCGCGCGCGCAGCGCGACCATGTCGCAGATTCCGACCAAGACCGGCGCCGCCGCCGCGGTCGGGCTGGTGCTGCCGGAGTTGAACGGCAAGCTGGACGGTTTCTCTGTGCGCGTGCCGACGATCAATGTCTCGCTGGTCGACCTGACCTTCGTCGCCAAACGCGATACGACGAAAGAGGAAATCGATGTTGCGGTGCGCGAGGCGGCCGACGGCAAGCTCAAGGGCATCATCGGCATCAACACCGCGCCCCTGGTGTCGGTGGACTTCAACCACGACCCGCGTTCGTCCATCTACGACGCCACGCTCACCAAAGTGATGGGCGGCACGCTGGTGAAAGTCTGCTCGTGGTACGACAACGAATGGGGCTTCTCCAACCGCATGCTGGACATGGCGGAGGTGTTCGCGAACGCGCGTTGAGGCGCCACGTCCACAGCGTTCGTTCCGCCAAACGTAGGCCATGGATGGCCGTGTTGAGCGAGCTCCCGCGCCGTCGCAGGACGGCGAGCATCGCAGCGCCTAAGCGGGAGCAAGGCGCGACGTTCGAGCACAGGGACGTGCGAGTTCGCGCCGCCCCGCTTGGCGCGAGAAGCGCAGCGGAGTCGAGCCAACCGGATGTTGGCTCGACCGTCATGCCGGCGCGATGGTTTTGGCTACTTTTGCCGAAACAAAAGTAGCCGGCGCGAAGCGCCGTCTTCGGCAGCGAGCGGAACCCAAAGCAAACTTGCGATGCAAACGCAGGAATCACGTGGCGCTGTGCGCTAGCACAAATATCCCTCGCGAATCGTGCGCGATCGCCACGCTGACGATGTACGCAAAAGTCGCCAGCGCGAGCAGGTAGCACGTGGCGCGAATGCCTTGCGTGCGCGCGCGTTTCAGCGCGGCCGTGCCCAGCGCGATGTAAACGATCAGCAACACCAGCTTGGTGGTCAGCCAGCCATTGACGAACGGATATTGGCCGATCACGAACATCAGCGCGATGCCGGCGGCCAGCAGCACGGTGTCGACCGCCATCGAACCGTAACGCAGCACCGGATGCATCACCTGCGGCCAGCGCGCCAGTGCGAGCGCGCCGCGCGTGCAGAACAGAAAACCGGAAGCGATCACCGCCGCGACGTGCACGTCGCGGATCTGCAGGTAATGCGCGGCGAGGCTCACGCGGATTTTTGCGCGAAATCCTCGCGCAGCAACCCGAGCCATGCGCTGTCGCACCATTCATCGGCGACGAACCAGCGGCGGCGCAGCAGACCTTCGCGCTGGAAACCCAGCCGCGTCAGCATGCGCAGCGAGGACTCGTTGCGCGGATCGGTATCCGCTTCGACACGCACCAGTCGCATCGCATCGAAAGCATGGTGCAACACCGCGCGCAACGCTTCGCTCGCGAGGCCGCGGCCCCAATGCGCCGACCCCAGCGCATAACCGATTTCTGCCCGCCGATGCGTATGGTTGATGTTGAACAGCGTGACCGTGCCGATCAGCACGTCACCCTCGCGCGTCGCGATCGCCCACGGCATCGCGCCCGCAGCACGATCGCGGCGCAGGCGCTGCAGCAGTTCCTGAGCCTGCGCCGGATCCGTCCACACGGAGGAACTCCAGTAACGCATCACGCGCGCATCGCCGTGCAGCGTGAACAGCGCGGCGGCATCGCTGTCGCGTACTTCGCGCAGGCGCAGCCGCGGCGTTTCCAGCGCGGGCAATGCGGCGGGAGCAGGCTCGCTCATCGCGCCAGCGGCGCCTCGATGCGCTGCTCGATCGCGCCGAAGATCGAGTTGCCGTCCGCGTCCAGCATTTCGATCTTGATCAGATCGCCGTATTTCAGGAACGGCGTGCTGGGCTGGCCGTCGCGCAGCGTTTCCACGGTGCGCTGTTCGGCGAGGCAGGACGCGCCCTTCGAAGTGTCCTGATTGGCAATCGTGCCGGAACCGACGATCGTGCCCGCCGTGAGCGGCCGCGTCCTGGCCGCGTGCGCCACCAGTTGCGCAAAATCGAACTGCATGTCCTCGCCGGCATCGGCTTCGCCGAACCACTGGCCGTTGATCCAGGTGCGCATCGGCAGGTGCAGCTTGTCGTCGCGCCAGGCGTCGCGCAGTTCGTCCGGCGTGACGAACACCGGCGAAAGCGCCGAACGCGGTTTGGATTGCAGGAAGCCGAATCCTTTCGCCAGTTCGCCCGGAATCAGATTCCGCAGGGAGACATCGTTGACAAGGCCGACCAATTGAATGTGTTCGGATGCTTCTTTCGGCGTGACTGCCATCGGCACGTCGTCGGTGATCACCACGACCTCCGCCTCCATGTCGATGCCGTAATCCTCGCTGGGCACGCGGACCGGATCGCACGGTCCCAGAAAGCCCGCGCTGGTGGCCTGGTACATCAGCGGATCGGTGTAGAAACTTTCCGGCACCTGCGCACCGCGCGCCTTGCGCACGCGCTCGACGTGCGGCAGATACGCGCTGCCGTCCACGAATTCGTACGCACGCGGCAACGGTGCCGCCAGCAGATTGAAATCCAGTTCGAATGCATGCTGCACGGCCTTGTGGCGGTGCAGGCACAGTGCATCGTAGAGCGCACGCAGACGCGGCGCGGTGTTGTGCCAGTCGTCCAGCGCCGCCTGCAACGTCGACGCGATGTCGGTCGCGCGCACGCCATGCGCGAGATCGCGGCTGACGACGATCAGCGTGCCGTCGCGACCGCCTTCTTTGAGTGTCCCCAGTTTCACGCGAGCTCCCGATCAAGAACAGCCTTCGACATAATCGATCTGCGGGGCGATACCGATGCGCCACGACTTCACCAGGCCGAACGGATCGGTTTCGAAGATCAATTTTGCATGCTCACCATGCGGCGCGGCTACGCTCAGAATCTTCGCCGCCGGATCGTATTTGTTCGGCATTGAGGTTACACGGCCGGCATACAGGTTTGCGATCTGCTGCGCATCCATGCCGGCCCGCCCGCCACCTGGCGCAGTTTTGCTGTTCGTCTTCACATCGATGCGCACGAAACGGTCGCCTTCGACCATGAACAGCAGATCGTAATCGTCCTTGCGTGGGCGCAGGTAATAGCACGCTTGGCTGTCGTTTACCGGCGCTTCGCCGTACAGTGGCATTCCCCACGCCTTGCGCATCTGCTCCGCGCTCATGCCGAAACGCGGCGGACCGATGCCGTTGAAATCCGGCATCGCGTCGAGCACCGAACGCGCGGGCAAATCGTTTGCGGGCCGCCGCGGCGTTTTCGCATCAGCCGGTTTCAATGGGTCATTCGTCGAGCCGATTTCGTGCGATCCCGTTGTGCCGCACGCAACCAGCGCCAGAGCGGCGGCCATGATGAGAACAATGCGGATCACGGTTGCTTCGGGTCGAAATGCTTCTTCAATCCCGCCCAGCAATCCTGATAGTCACCCTGCAATTGCGGTGACTCCAGCGCCTGCCGCGTCGGGTGGAATACATAGCGCGATTCGAACATAAAAGCCATCGTGTTCGTGACGTGCTGCGGTTGCGACGTATCGATCGCGCTGGCCTTTTCGAAACTCGCCGCATCCGGTCCGTGCCCGCTCATGCAGTTGTGCAGCGACGCCCCGCCGGGCGCAAAGCCGCCTGCCTTCGCGTCGTATTCGCCGTGCACCAGGCCCATGAACTCGCTCATCACGTTGCGATGGAACCACGGTGGACGAAAGGTGTTTTCCGCCACCAGCCAGCGCGGCGGGAAGATCACGAAATCCACGTTCGCCGTGCCGGGCGTGTCGCTGGGCGAAGTCAGCACGGTGAAAATGCTGGGATCGGGGTGATCGTATGAAATCGAACCAATCGTGTTGAAGCGGCGCAGGTCATAGCGATACGGCGCGTAATTGCCGTGCCAGGCGACCACGTCCAGCGGCGAGTGCTCGATGCGCGCGCGCCAGAGCTGGCCCTGGAATTTCGCGATCAGTTCGAATTCGCCTTCGACGTCTTCATAGGCCGCACACGGCGCTTCGAAATCGCGCGGATTGGCCAGACAGTTGGAACCGATCGGGCCGAGATCCGGCAGGCGCAGCAAGGCGCCGAAGTTTTCGCAGACGTAGCCGCGCGCGGTTCCGTCCGGCAATTCGACGCGAAAGCGCACGCCGCGCGGGATCAGCGCAACCTGCTGCGGTTCGACTTCCAGCACGCCGAGTTCGGTACAAATTTTCAAGCGGCCTTGTTGCGGCACGATCACCAGTTCGGCGTCGGCATCGTAAAAAAACCGCTCCTGCATCGAACGATTGCAGGCATAGACGTGCAACCCGCAACCCGCCTGCATCGCCGCGCCGCCGTTGCCCGCCACCGTGTAGAGGCCTTCGACGAAATCCGCCGGCGCTTGCGGCAATGGAAACGGACTCCAGCGCAACTGATTCGGTGGCGTGGCGACTTCGTCGAAACGATTGTGGAAGTGCGGATGCGGCCACGCCGCGAAGGACCGGTGCATCGCCGCGGGACGGATTCGATACAGCCAACTGCGCCGATTAGCATGCCGCGGCGCGGTGAACGCGGTGCCGGACAACTGCTCGGCATACAGCCCATACGGCGCGCGCTGCGGCGAGTTCTGCCCGATCGGCAACGCACCCGCCAACGCTTCCGTGGCGTGCTCGTTGCCGAAGCCGGATTGATATCCCCAGGCGTCCATGCGTTACAGGACGCCCCGCTTCATCTGGTCGCGCTCGATCGACTCGAACAGCGCCTGGAAATTGCCTTCGCCGAAACCTTCGTTGCCCTTGCGCTGGATGATCTCGAAGAAAATCGGGCCGATCACGTTCTGGGTGAAGATCTGCAAGAGCAGGCGCTTCTTGGTTTCCTGGTCCGCATCGATCAGGATCTTGTTCTTCGCCAGCCGCGGCACGTCTTCGCCGTGATTGGGCACGCGCACGTCGATCACCTCGAAATAGGTATCGGGCGTGTCCAGGAATTCCACGCCGGCCTCGCGCATCGCTTCCACCGTCTCGTAGATCGTGTCGGTGAACAGCGCGATATGCTGGATGCCCTCGCCCTTGTATTCGTCGAGGTACTCGTTGATCTGCGATTTCGGATCGGACGATTCGTTGAGCGGGATGCGCACCATGCCGTCCGGCGCGGTCATCGCCTTGGACACCAGGCCGGTCTTGGCGCCCTTGATGTCGAAATACTTGATCTCGCGGAAGTTGAACAGGCGCTCGTAGTAATCGGCCCACGTCTTCATGTTACCGAAATGCACGTTGTGCGTGAGATGATCGATGAAGGTGAGGCCGAAGCCTTTGGGATTGCGCTCCACGCCCGGCAACCACTCGTAATCACCGTACACGTCGCCGCGCTCGTCGTAGCGATCGACCAGGTACAACATGCAGCCGCCGATGCCGGTGATGGTCGGCGCATCGACCGCTTTCGAGGATTCCTTGTTGGCGATCGCTTCCGCGCCGTTCTTCAGCGCGGCATCGCGCACTTCGTTCGCGGGACGCGCGAAACGGATCGCGAAACCGCAGGCGCAGGGACCATGCTTCGCCGCAAAATCCGAAGCGAACGAATCCGGCTGCTCGTTGACCAGGAAATTGCATTCGCCCTGGCGATACAGCGTGACCGCCTTCGACTTGTGTTTCGCCACCGCAGTGAAGCCGAGCTTTGGAAACAACTCGTGCAGCAATTTTGCGTTTGGCGCGGCGAATTCGACGAACTCGAAGCCGTCCACACCCATCGGATTCTCGAACGTGGTCGGCCGCATGCCGATATTGGGTTGGGCGCTCATGGGCATCTCCGATCAGCGAATCTCGAATGCCTATTCTAACGCGCGCTGCTTGGCCGGTTTCGGGATGCTTTGGAAGCGTAGCGAGCGAAGGCAGGTTGCGCGACGCCGGAGCGCAGGAACCGGAGCGTACACGTCAGTACGTGAGGATTCCGAGCACCGCCGGCCTGCAAGCTGCCGAGCGCAGTAGCTTCCGGAGCATCCCTCAGCGAATTCCGTGCATCAGCCGGTTAACCAGCGGCGAAATCAGCAGCAGCAAGAGCCCTGCGCCGATCAGCAGCCAGAAGCCGAAGGTAAAACCCGACAGCGCCGAGGCCGCGGTCATGCCGCCGGTTCCGGCGACACGCGTAGCGAACAATCCGGAGAG
The DNA here is from genome assembly GCA_036759545.1 of Rhodanobacteraceae bacterium. Classification (GTDB taxonomy): domain Bacteria; phylum Pseudomonadota; class Gammaproteobacteria; order Xanthomonadales; family Rhodanobacteraceae; genus 66-474. The sequence goes on along the minus strand of DAIOUL010000049.1, from coordinate 8,292 downwards.
ATTGCCGCCCACCGACAACGACAGGAACCAGCCGCCCATCGCGAAACCGACCAGCCGCGGCGGCGCCAGTTTGGTCACCATCGAAAGCCCGATCGGCGACAGGCACAACTCGCCGAGCGTTTGCAATGCGTAAGTCGCAACCAGTGGCCAGAACGGAATCAAGCCATTCGCGCCGATCAATTTCGACAATGCGAACATCAGGACCAGAAACCCCAGTCCGTTGAATACGAGGCCGAGCCCGAACTTGCGCGGGATCGATGGCTCCATCCGGTATCGGTCCAGCCACGCCCACACCAGCGTCAGCGGCGGCGCCAGCAGGATGATCGTCAGCGGACTCACCGACTGGAACCAGCCGACGGGAAACACCCAGCCGCCGAACAGATTGCGGTTCACCAGATTCTCGGCCAGGAAATTGAACGAGGTGCCGAGCTGGTAGTAGAACATCCAGAAGAGAATGTTGAAGGCGAAGATGATCAGCATCGCGATCACGCGGTGCGTCTGCACGCGATCGTGCCGCGCGGCTTCCACCAGCAGCATCGCCGCGACGATCACGAACAGAACCCCGAGCACCCACTGCAAACCTCCCGCACCAACCCTCGATAGGAGCAGATAGATCAGCGGCACCGCGACGATCACGCCCAGCACCACCCAAACCACGCGCGACAGACCTTCCGCGCCCGCTGCCGGCCGACCGACGTTCTTCAATTGACGCCGGCCGAACCAGAACCACAGCAAGCTCAGCAGCATGCCGATGCCGGCAGCGAGGAACACCAGCCGGAAATTCTGCTGCGTTGGAATCGAAGTGAAATGCGCCGCAAGCCAGCCGGTCAGCAATGGTGCGACAAAGGCGCCAGCGTTGATGCCCATGTAGAACAGCGTGAAGCCGCGATCGCGGCGCGGATCGTCGCGGCCGTACAACTGCCCGACCATCGTCGAGATGTTCGGCTTGAACAGCCCGTCGCCCGCGATCACCAGCGCGAGGCCGAGCAGCAGCATCACGCGCGAAGGCAGCATCAGCACGAACAAGCCGACCGCCATCACCACCGCGCCAAGAAGAATCGTGCGCTGATAACCGATCACTTTGTCGGCCACCCAACCGCCGAAGATCGATGCGCCGTAGATCAGCGCGGTGTAAGTGCCAAAGATGCCGCTGGCCCAAGCCTGGCCCGAAGGATCGCCGTGATAGAACTGCTGCACGATGTACAGCGCCAGCGCCCAGCTCACGCTGTAGAACGCGAAGCGTTCCCAGAACTCGGTCATGAACAGCATCCACAGCGGACGTGGATGACCGAAGAGTTGCGGGTATTCCGGCAATGCTGCGTCGGTCGGTTCGGTCATGGATTTCCCCCAGCCTGTGATCGCCACGCGCACGATCGGATCAAGTGCCCAACACCGTGCGCACTTCCAGCAATTCCGGAAAGAATGTGAGGTCGAGCGCCTTTTTCAGGAACGCCACGCCGGACGAGCCGCCGGTGCCGCGGCGATAGCCGATGATGCGCTCCACCGTCTTCATGTGGCGGAAGCGCCACAACTGGAAGTTCTCTTCGACATCCACCAGTTGTTCGGCGAGATGATATTCGGGCCAGTACCAGGCGGTGTCCTCGTAGATGCGTTTCAACACCGGGATCAATTTCTCATTGCGCACGTGCGGTTGCGACCAGTCGCGCTGCAGCAATTCCTTCGGCACGGCGTGGCCGCGCCGCGAGAGGTAGGCGAGAAATTCGTCGTAGAGTGAGGGTGCGCGCAGCGCCGCTTCCAGTTGCGCCTGCGCAGCCGGATCGTGTTTGAACACCTGCAACATGCCGGCGTTCTTGTTGCCGAGCAGGAATTCCACCGTGCGGTATTGCAGCGACTGGAACCCCGAAGCCGGCCCCAGCACGTGCCGGAATTGCAGGTATTCGGAAGGCGTCAGCGTTTCGAGCACCGCCCACTGTTCGAACAACTGCCGTTGCACCTGCTTCACGCGCGCGAGGATCTTCAGGCAGGTGTCCACGTCGTCGCGGCGCAGCGCCTCGATCGCGCCGCGCAGCTCGTGCACCAGCAGTTTCATCCACAACTCCGCCACTTGATGCTGGATGATGAACAGCATCTCGTCGTGGTGCGGCGGATTCGAAAGCGGCTGCTGCGCCGAGAGCAACCGCTCCAGTTGCAGGTAGCCACCGTAGGTCAGCCGGTCCTCGAGGTCGAGCTCCAGGCCGGCTTCGAGGTCGCGTTGGTTGTCGGGCATGGGATTGAACGAGCAAAAGAGAGCCAAGGGTAAAGCATAATCACTCCGTCATTCCGGACGCCGCGCAGCGGCGATCCGGAATCTGCTTCGGCATCTTGCCTCAAGAAAGCGGATTCCGGGTTGCGGCCTGCGGCCGGCCCCGGAATGACGAGAGGAAGGCCCTCTCCTGCTAAACTTTCCAGCCTTTCTGCCGTCTTGCGGAGCTTCGCGAATGCCCATCGCCGCCAAGTTCGAAATCGAATACCTGCAATATCTGGATGCCGACGGCAAGCTGGTGCGCAAGGATCTGCCGGCCTTCGCGAAAGATCTGGACACCATGGTCAAGCTGTACAAGCTAATGGTGTCCACGCGCGTGTTCGACACCAAGTCCATCGCGCTGCAACGCACCGGCAAGCTCGGCACCTACGCCTCGTGTCTCGGCCATGAAGCCGCGCACGTCGGCATCGGTTCGGCGATGAAGCCCGAAGACGTGCTGGCGCCCAGCTACCGCGAATATGGCGCGCAGTTGTTCCGCGGCGTGCAGCCGCGCGAGGTCTACATGTACTGGGGCGGCGATGAGCGCGGCAACGACTACCAGAACGAACCCGCACGGCACGATTTCGCCTGGTCCGTGCCGATCGCCACGCAGTGCCTGCACGCGGCGGGTAGCGCATTGGCGTTCAAGATCCGCGGCGAGAAACGCGTGGCGGTGTGCACCTGCGGCGACGGCGGTTCCAGCAAGGGCGATTTCTACGGCGCGATCAATATCGCCGGCGCGCAGAAGCTACCGATGGTGGCGGTGATCATCAACAACCAGTGGGCGATCTCGGTGCCGCGGCGCATCCAGTCCGGCGCGCAGACGCTGGCGCAGAAGGGCATCGCGGCCGGATTGCCGTCGATCCAGGTCGACGGCAACGACATCATCGCCGTGCGCAAGGCGATGGAAGACGCGCTGGATCGCGCGCGCAACGGCGACGGCGCCAGCGTGATCGAGTGCGTCACCTATCGCCTCGGCGATCACACCACCGCCGACGACGCGCGCCGCTACCGCGGCAAGGAAGAAGTCGAAGACGCGTGGAAGAAGGATCCGGTCAAGCGCCTGCGCGTTTATCTCGAGTCGCAGAAGGCCTGGAACGAGAAGAAGGAAAAGGCGTTGCAGGAAGAATGCAACGACTGGATGGACAACGAGGTGAACGCGTACCTGGAAAGCAAGACGCAGCCGGTGAGCGCGATGTTCGATTACACCTTCGCGGAAGTGCCGGCGGATCTGGCGAAACAGCGCGATTTTGCGCTCTCGCTGGAAAAAGGAGCGCACTGATGGCCGCGATCACACTTATCGAAGCGGTTACGCAAGCGCTCGCCTATGAAATGAAGCACGACGACTCGGTCGTGGTGCTGGGCGAGGACGTGGGCGTCAATGGCGGCGTGTTCCGCGCCACCGTCGGCCTGCAGGAAAAATTCGGCGAGCTGCGCGTGCTGGACACGCCGCTGGACGAAACCACCATCGCCGGCGTCACGGTTGGTCTCGCTGCGCAAGGCATGAAGCCCGTCGCGGAAGCCCAGTTCGAAGGCTTCATCTACCCGATGATGGAACACATCGCCTGCCACGCCGCGCGCTTGCGCACGCGCACGCGCGGGCGCATCACGGTGCCGGCGGTGTTTCGCGCGCCGTGGGGCGGCGGCATTCGCGCGCCGGAGCACCATTCGGAAGCCAACGAACACCTGTTCACCAACATCCCCGGCCTGCGCGTGGTGCTGCCCTCCTCGCCCGCACGCGCCTATGGTTTGCTGCTCGCCGCGATCCGCGATCCCGATCCGGTGATCTTCTTCGAACCCAAGCGCATCTATCGTCAATACAAAGAGGAAGTACCGGACGACGGCGAGGCGCTGCCGCTGGACGTGTGTTTCGTGCTGCGCGATGGCACCGACGTCACGCTGGTGACCTGGGGCGCGCAGGTCAAGGAAACGCTGGAAGCCGCAGACAGCCTGGCCGAAGAAGGCATCAGCGCGGAAGTGATCGACGTCGCCACGCTGACACCGCTGGATTTCGACACCATCGCCGAATCCGTGCAGAAAACCGGCCGCTGCGTGATCGTGCACGAAGCGCCCAAGACCGCGGGCTTCGGCGCCGAGATCGCCGCGCGCCTGGCCGAGGAATGCATGTACGACCTGCTGGCGCCGGTCGAGCGCGTCACCGGCTTCGACACCCACATCCCGCTGTTCCGGCTGGAGATGAAATACCTGCCGAGCACGGAAAGGATCGTGGAGGCGGCGAAGCGGGTGGTGGAAGCATCGTGAGCGGTGAAATGTGAGCGGTAAGCGGAGCGTGCCGTCGCCTTCTCACCGCTCACGCTGACCGCTCACATACAATCAGATCGCAACAGCCACAGGCGACCCAATCATGGCCGACACCAAAACCTTCCACCTCCCCGACCTCGGCGAAGGTCTGCCCGATGCCACCATCATCGAATGGCTGGTCAAGGAAGGCGACGACATCAAGCTCGACGCGCCGCTGGTTTCGATGGAAACCGCCAAAGCCGTGGTCGAGGTGCCCTCGCCCTACACCGGCAAGGTGACGAAATTGCACGGCAAAGCAGGCGACGTGATCGAAACCGGCGCGGCGCTGGCCGATTTCCTGCCCGATCCGAAAGCGAAGCAGCGCGCGGAAGCGGAAAGCACCGGCCACCAGCACGGACCGAAGAAACCGGCGAAAGGCGCGGGCGCCGCCGCACCCGACGACGGCAAGAAGGTCGTCGCTTCCGATGAAGGCGGCGAGATCGAGCAGACGGAAGTCGTCGAACTGCGGGAAGACGAAGGCACGGTGGTCGGCGCGATGGTCAGCGGCAACACCGTGCACGTCGAACGCACCAGCGACGTCGGCGGCGTGAAAGCCGTACCGGCCGTGCGCGCGCTGGCGAAGAAACTGAAAGTGGATTTGTCGCGGGTCAAAGCCACCGGCGCCGGCGGCGTGGTGACGATGAAGGACGTGAAGGATGCCGCGGCATCTGGCAGCGCGATGCTGGGCAGCGCGCCTGCGCTCACGCGTGCAGCAGCAACGGTTGCAGCGACGCCGGCCGTGACGCCACAGCGCAGCACGATTTCCCAATCCGGCAAACCCATGCGCACCACGCCACCTTCGGTGCAGGCGACAGGTCAGCCCGAACAGTTGAAAGGCGTGCGTCGCAACATGGCGCGCGTGATGGCCGATGCGCACGCCAACGTGGTGCCGACCACGCTGGTGGACGATGCCGATCTGCATCAATGGCTGGGCAAGCAGGACATCACCGCGCGGCTGATCCGCGCGATCGTGGCCGCGTGCAAGGCCGTGCCGGCGTTGAACGCGTGGTTCGATGGACAAAATCTTTCACGCACGCTGCACCCGCACGTCGACATCGGCATCGCGGTGGACACGGACGATGGCCTGTTCGTGCCCGCGCTGCGCAATGCCGACATGCTGGACGGCGCCGGCCTGCGCGCGGCGATCCAGCGCCTGCGCGCGCAGGTCGAAGACCGTTCGATTCCGTCGAGCGAACTCTCCGGCTACACGATCTCGCTGTCCAACTTCGGCATGTTCGCCGGCCGCTACGCGACCCCGGTCGTGGTGCCGCCCTGCGTGGCGATCGTTGGCGCGGGCAAGCTGTCGCACGATGTGGTCGCGGTGATGGGCGGCATCGAGGTGCACCGGCGCATGCCGATCTCGCTGACTTTCGATCACCGCGCCGCGACGGGCGGCGAGGCCGCACGGTTCCTGAAGGCGCTGCTGGACGATCTCGCGCTACCGCAATGACTGGATGTTGGCGTGGCGTGCGTCGCGGCGGCGACGCAGCCAGGCGTGGCGCAGCAGGCCGATCAGCAGCACGGTGCTGAAACCCGCGTAGCAGGCCAGCGCCGCGGCGACCTGCTTCCAGATCGCGCCGGCGATGCCGGTTTCCAGCACGTAGGTGATGTCTGCGCACACGATTGCTGCGATCGCGGCGATGACCAGCAACAGCACATCGTTGCGCGCGCGCGTATGCGCGCCGTGCACGCGCCGCACGTACAGCCAGTACAACCAGCCGAGCACGGCCAGCCAGGGCGCAAGCAACAGGACTGCGAGAAAACGCATCGTCGGCTCAGGAACGCAGCGAATCGAGCGCGGCGTGCAGCCTTGCGATCGCTGCTTCGCGCGCGTTCGCGTCCGCGTAGGCCGGACTGACCGCGATGCGCTCGCCTTGCGCGACCAGCGCGTAACGCGTGTCGTCGATTGCTTCGACGGCGGTCGTCGCACCGACAGCAAGCAGCGCACGCGTGCATTCGCTCAAGCGTTTCGGATCGTCGAACGCACGCGACAACAACAGTTCCTCGCCGTCGGCCGCGAACACCCGGAAGCGGAAACCTTCGGCGTCGCGGAAGGTGGCAAGGCGGGCGCGTTTGCCGGCGGTCTTTTTTTCAGCGCGGGTTTTGGCCGGTGCTGCAAGTGCGCCGAGTCCCACCGTCTCCCGTAGCCGCTGCAATAAGGGCGTGGCGATCGCGCGCGCTTTTGACGCGCCTTCGCGCAGCACGTCTTCGATCTCGTCCGGATGCGCCATCAGCCGCGCGTAGCGTTCGCGCGCTTCGCCGAGTTCCGCATCGATCAATGCCGCGAGCTTCTGCTTTGCCTCGCCCCACGCAAGGCCCTGCAGCAGCGCATCGCGGAACGAAAGCGTTTCGTTTTCGGAAGCGAAGGCGCGGTAGATCGCATACAGCGAGGAGCTGTCTGGTTCCTTCGGTTCGCCCGGCGCCTTCGAATCGGTGACGATGCGCGCGATTGCGTCGCGCATCGCTTTCGAGCCGCCTTCGAACAGCGGCACGGTGTTGTCGTAGCTCTTGCTCATCTTGCGGCCGTCGAGACCCGGCAATGTCGCCACGCGGTCTTCGAGCACCACTTCGGGCAGCACGAACGGGTCGTCATCGCGGCCGGTTGCGTCACGCCACGCCGCGCCGTAGATGTGGTTGAAGCGTTGGCCGATATCGCGCGTCATTTCGATGTGTTGCACCTGGTCGCGACCGACCGGCACCTGATTGGCGTTGAAAATCAAAATATCTGCGGCCATCAGCACCGGGTACGAATACAGGCCGAGATTGATGCCGGCATCCGGGTCTTCACCGCCGGCGGTGTTCGCATCCACCGCGGCTTTGTAGGCGTGCGCGCGGTTCATCAAGCCTTTCGGCGCGACGCAGGTCAGCAGCCAGGTGAGTTCCGGGATTTCCGGAATGTCGGATTGGCGATAGAACGTCACCCGCTGCGGATCGAGTCCGCACGCCAGCCACGTCGCCGCGATCTCCAGCCGCGAACGTGCCACGCGCGATGGCTCGTCGCACTTCACCAGCGCGTGGTAATCGGCGAGAAAGAAGAACGCATCGGTGTCGCCGCGCCGGCTCGCTTCAATCGCCGGGCGGATCGCGCCGACGTAGTTGCCCAGATGCGGCGTGCCGGTGGTCGTGATGCCGGTGAGGACGCGAGTGGTCATGCGGTGAGCGGTGAGCGGTGAGCGGGAAAGCATACAAGGTCGTCATCCCGGCCATGGATGGGGACCAGAGCCATGGACGGCACAAGAACCAAAATCGATTCCGGCTTTCGCCGGAACGGCGAGTGTAAGCGAGTCATTCATGCCTTTTCTCCTATTGGCATGTCGCGCGGCGGCTGTTTACATAACCGTCCTTCGCGAGCGCACGAGGCTCCATGAAACGGCATCCATTCAAGCTTGCGCCGCTGGCGCTGGCGCTGATCCCGCTTTTCGCCAACGCGCAGGACCAGACGCCGCCCGCGGCTGGACAGCAATCCGTACAGCCGCTGCCGGGCGTCACGGTTTACGGCCAGCGCGAGGACACGCCGGCCAAACTCGAACACCAGATGCCGGAAGTCGCCGGCACGCAGATTACCGTGACCAAGAAGACCACGGTGACCAAGCTCGATCATCAGCCGACCATCATCGACAACAATGTGCAGCAGTTGTTCGCGCGCTCGCCGGGCATCTTCGTGTCCGAGCAGGGCACGCCCACGCAATTCAATCTCAGCTATCGCGGCATCGGCAATCCGCAGGAAGCCGAATACGTGCTGGTGATGC
>DAIOUL010000048.1:0-19456 GCA_036759545.1 Rhodanobacteraceae bacterium | reverse complement strand
CCGGTCGTAGTGATGAACTACCCGGAGAAGATCAAGGCGTTCTACATGCGCTTGAACGATGACGAGAAGACCGTCGCGGCGATGGACGTGCTGGCGCCCGGCATCGGCGAGATCATCGGCGGCTCGCAGCGCGAGGAACGGCTGGATTATCTCGACCGCCGCATGGTGCAGTTCGGCCTGGATTCCGCGCATTACCAGTGGTATCGCGACCTGCGCCGTTACGGGACCGTGCCGCACGCCGGCTTCGGCCTAGGTTTCGAGCGGTTGCTGGTATACGTGTGCGGCTTGTCGAATATCCGCGATGCGATCCCCTATCCGCGTGCGCCGGGGCACGCGGAATTCTGATTCGTGCAGCACCGTCTGTTCCAGATCATCTGTGTATTGACGGCGGTTGCGCTGCTGGCCGGCTGCGCGCATTCGGTCAAAGTGCCGCTGGTGCCGGTGACCTTGCCCTCGCTGGCCGCCACGCCGCCGCCGTCGCGCGATGATGCGATCAAGAAACTGCAATCAGCTACGCCGTGTTGCAAGGCCTGGAACGAACTCCCGTTCAAGACCGCGCTGCCGGACAAGCCGAAGGATTACATCTTCGACGCCAACAGCCCTGTCGCCGAACTGGACGGCCAGCGCACGCACTTCCTCACCTTCGTGCTGCCGGAATTCAAGAAATCCTATCGCGTGTTGTTCAAGGCCGAACCTTCCGCGCGCCATTTGCAATCGAGCTATCTCTTCGCGCCGACCATAACCGTGCTGGATGCGGAATTCGAGCCGTTGCGCAGCGAAGACGTGAAGCTGTGCGAATACATCGGCTGGCGCCCGGCGTTGTCGGGTGCATTCGGCAGCTTTACCGTTGACGACGAGGATGCGAGATACTTGGTGGTCACCACATCGCCCGCGCAACTGAAGGCGAGCACCTACTGGGAACAATCGCCGGCCGGTTTCAGTTCCGATGTCATGTCGTCTCCCGCCTCTTCCGGCAATTTCTCCATTCCGCACGGACCGGACGGTCCGCTGAGCATCGGCCTCCTGACCGGCGCTTACGAAAGCGCGGTGGACGATGCGATCTGCGAAAAGCCGAAGAACGGCTCGGGCCTGCTGCCGCAATTGCGCAATTCGTTCGCCAACATGTTCCGCTGAAGGAAAACGATCATGGACCTGGATCTGAGCGGCCGTCACGCGCTGGTTTGCGGCGCATCGCAGGGCATTGGCCGCGCCTGCGCGGTCGAACTGGCGCAACTCGGTGCGAACGTCACGTTGCTGGCGCGGCGCGAAGAAGTGTTGCGCGAGCTGGCGGGTGAATTGCCGCGCACGCATTCGTCGCAGAAACACGGCTTCATCGCCGCCGACAGCGGCGACACGGAACGCCTGCGCGCGCAAGCCGAGGCGCTGGCGGCGGGCGCGCCGGTACACATTCTGATCAACAACTCCGGAGGTCCGCCACCGGGCCCGGTGCGGGATGCGTGCGTCGAGGATTTTCTGGACGCGTACCGCAAGCATCTGCTCGCCAATCACGTGCTGGCGGAAACGGTGATCCCCGGCATGCGCGCGGACGGATACGGACGCATCGTCAACATCATTTCCACTTCGGTGAAGGAACCGATCCAGGGCCTGGGCGTCTCCAACACCACGCGCTGGGCGGTGGCGAGCTGGGCGAAAACGCTGGCGACGGAACTCGCGCCATTCGGCATTACCGTCAACAACGTGCTGCCGGGCTCCACGTACACGCCACGCATCGAGCAGATCGTTACAACCCGCGCGCAGAAGTCCGGCGCAAGCGTAGAAGAGACGCAACACGCGATGGAGGCGGAGATTCCGATGCGGCGCTTCGCCGATCCTTCGGAAATCGCCGCGGCGGTCGCCTTCCTCGCTTCGCCTGCGGCGGGTTACATCACCGGTATCAACCTGCCGGTAGATGGTGGACGCACCCGCTCCCTGTAGCGAACCGGCCACCACGGTTGGTGTAGGCTCCGCGCGCGTGGACATCTACACCCACATCCGCGTCGTCATCGGCATCGTGATCGGCCTGGGGCTGACGCACCTGCTGCGCGGCATTGCGCGCCTGATCGAACATCCCAAGCGCGAGGGGATCTGGTGGGTGCACCTGCTGTGGGTGCTTTCGATGTTCCTCTACCTGATCCACTTCTGGTGGTTCGAGTTCGAGCTGGGCGCGATCACGCAGTGGAATTTCCTGATCTATCTTTTCCTGATCGGGTATGCGGTCCTGCTGTACGTGCTGTGCGCACTGCTGTTTCCGGAGGACATCAGCGACTACGATGGTTTCCGCGGCTATTTCCTGGCTCGCCGGCACTGGTTCTTCGGCGTGCTGGCTTCCGTGTTCGCGCTGGATTTCGCCGACACCTGGCTGAAGGGTTCAGCGCACTTCGTCACGCTGGGGCCGGAATACATCGCGCGCGGTGTGGTGTTCATCGTGTTGAGCCTGATCGCCATGCGCACGTCCGATCGGCGTTATCACGCCGCTTTCGCCACGCTGGGCGTGCTGTACCAGGTTTTCTATATGGTGCGGCTGTATTACGTCCAATATTGAATCGGACGGAACCAGGCTGCGGTAAGCTTGCGCGATGCCGCAACTGACCCTGGCCAATTTGATCGACGGAGCACTGCGCGCGCCGTGCACGGATGCGTACCTGGACGTGTACGAACCGGCGACGGGCAAGGCATACGCGCGCTGCCCGGATTCGGACCGGCGCGACGTCGAACTCGCGGTGCAGGCCGCGCAACGCGCAGCGCCGGCGTGGGCTGCGCTCTCGCACGTCGAGCGTGCGGTTAACCTGCATCGGTTGGCCGACGCGGTGGAAGCGAAACTCGACGAACTCGCACACGAGGAGTCGCGCGACACCGGCAAGCCGGTGAAGCTCGCGCGCGGCGTGGACATCCCGCGCGCGGTGGCGAACCTGCGTTTCTTCGCCGAAGCAATCACGCAAGCCCCCAGCGAAGCGCACGTGGATGCGCGCGCGCTGAACTACACACTGCGGCAGCCGCTGGGCGTGGTCGGTTGCATTTCGCCATGGAATCTTCCGTTGTACCTGTTCACCTGGAAAATCGCGCCGGCGCTGGCGGCCGGCAATACCGTGGTAGCCAAGCCGAGCGAAATCACGCCGTTCACGGCGTTTCGCCTTTCGGAACTCGCCGTCGAAACGGGATTTCCCGCCGGTGTGCTGAATATCGTGCAGGGCACCGGCCCTTCCGTGGGCGAAGCCATCGTCGAGCATTCCGACATCAAGGCGATCTCCTTCACCGGCTCGACCCGCACGGGCGCGGCGATCGCGGGCATTGCCGCGAAGTCGTTCAAGAAGGTTTCGCTGGAAATGGGCGGCAAGAATCCAGCCATCGTGTTCGCCGATGCGGATTTGAGCGACGCCAACCTCGACACCGTCGTGCGCTCGGGATTTTCCAACCAAGGCGAAATCTGCCTGTGCGGCTCGCGACTGCTGGTGCAGCGCTCGATCTACGACGAATTCAAGCGGCGCTATATCGCCAAGGTGCAAGCGTTGCGTGTCGGCGATCCGGAAGATGCGAACAGCGACCTCGGCGCGCTGGTTTCGGGCGCGCATTTCGACAAAGTGACGACCTGCATCGAGCGCGCGAAATCCGAAGGCGGGCGCGTGCTGTGCGGCGGCCATGCCGTAAAGCTGGAGGGCCGCTGCACGCAGGGCTGGTTCGTGGCGCCCACGGTGATCGAAGGCCTGTCGCAGGAATGCGCCACCAACCGCGAGGAAATCTTCGGACCCGTCGTGACCTTGCTGCCGTTCGAAGACGAGGACGAGGCGGTCGCCATCGCCAACGGCACAGAATATGGCCTGGCTGCCTCGCTGTGGACGACGAATCTCGGTCGCGCGCAACGCCTGGCCGAGCGCCTGGAATTCGGCATCGTGTGGATCAACTGCTGGATGCTGCGCGACCTGCGCACGCCATTCGGCGGGGTGAAAAATTCCGGCGTGGGGCGCGAGGGCGGCGTGGAAGCGCTGCGCTTTTTCACCGAAGCAAAAAATGTCTGCATTGCCCGCTGAAGGAAACCGAATGTCATCACCGAAGGATCTGCTCGAAAACAATCGTCAATGGTCGGAAGCGATCCGGGCGCGCGATCCGCAGTTCTTTCCCCGGCTCTCGCGCCAGCAGGCGCCGAAGTTCCTGTGGATCGGCTGCTCGGATTCGCGCGTGCCGGCCAACCAGATCGTCGGGGTGGATCCGGGCGAGGTATTCGTGCACCGCAACGTCGCCAACCTGGTGGTGCACGCGGATCTCAATTGCCTGTCGGTGATGCAGTTCGCGGTCGACGTGCTGAAGGTGGAACACATTATGGTGGTGGGCCACTACGGTTGCGGCGGTGTGCAGGCGGTTCTGGAGGACCGGCGTGTGGGCCTGTGCGACAACTGGCTGCGCCACGTGGGCGATGTGCGCGCCGCGCACGCGGCGATGCTGGAGTCGCTGCCCGATGCGGATTCCCGCCACGCGCGCCTGTGCGAACTGAACGTGATCGAACAAGCGGTCAACGTGTGCCGCACCACCGTGGTGCGCGACGCCTGGGAACGCGGACAGGCGCTGGCGGTGCACGGCTGGTGCTACGGACTGTCCGATGGGCGCATCCGTGATCTGGGCATGGACGTGGCGCAGGCGGACGGGCTGGAAGAAGTGTATGCGCGCACCCTGCAACGCGCGGCCGGAACCCGCTGAAACGGTCCGCTTCCGCGACTTTCGACACAGCCGCCACCCGGCCCTGGCGACGTAAACTGCCACCGTTGCACCCGCAACGAAGCGTAGCGGCTCCGTTGCGCTAGTTTCAGATCGCCCTCGCTGCGGAGTGACACATGCTTGTACGCGTGACGCTGCTCCTGGTTTGCGCTGCGCTGGTGGCGCCATGCACCGCGCGCGCGCAGAACGACCTGAGCGCCATCGGCGTGCGGGCCCAGCAAGTCGAAGCAGTGGAACGATCCGAACAGATCATGCAGGAGGCGCAGCGGCGCAAAGGGTTGCTGGCGCAGTACCAGGTCATGCGCAAGGCGTACGCGACGAACAACAACCCCGCCTTCCACGTGATTTTCGGTCAGTATTTGTCCTGGTACCAGACTTTCATCGGCGATTATTCGGACGCGCTGCTGAGTTTTGCGATCAAGGAGCAGCCGCAGCCCGATGATGCGCCTTCGCCCTTGGGGCAACCAGGCTGGCATCCGGTGCTGGCGCGCAGCTATATCCCGAGCCTGGCGAAGTCATACAAGGCCGTGTTCCTCAACGAGGCGCACAACGTGCCTGTAACGCGTTCGCTCACCGTGCAATTGTTGCAGGCGTTGCGCGCCGAAGGCTTCAACACCTTCGCCGCGGAGACGCTGTACCACAGCGACACCGGCTTGCAGAAGCGCGGCTATCCGACCGCCGATTCCGGCTTCTACACGCGCGAGCCGATTTATGCGGAGATGGTGCGCGAAGCGCTGAAGCTCGGTTACAAGGTGGTCGCCTACGAGGCCGATGACCAGTATCAAGGCGACGCGCGCGAAGCGCAGCAGGCGCGCAATCTGGCGAAGTTGTTCAAGGACGATCCGAATACCCGGCTTGTAGTGAATGCCGGCTATGCGCATATCCAGAAGCAGGGCAAGTTCCTGGGTGCGCAATCGATGGCGGAACATTTCGTGGACGACACCGGCATCCAGCCGCTCAGCGTCGAGCAGACCATGCTGATCTCGCACGATGGCAGTGCACTGGATCATCCGTACTACACGTCGGTGGTGCAGTCGCTCGATCCTTCCCAGCCGATCGTGTTCGTCGACAAGGGCGGCAAACCGTGGTCGTTGCGGCCTGGTTACGACGTCAGCGTGTTCTTCCCGATGACGCGTTCGCGCGACGGGCGGCCCACCTGGCTGACGTTGGGCGGTCTGCGCACGCCGTATCACGTGGACGGCAGCATCTGCCAGAACCAGTTTCCATGCTTGATCGAAGCCCGTTATGCCGACGAGGGAGAGGACGCGGTCGCCGCAGACCGCATGGTGCTGGATGTCATTCCGTTGACCACGGTCGGCGAGATCAAGGTCACCACGTCGGGCAGCAACGTAACACCCTCCGGCGAGTTGTATCTGCGTCCCGGCAATTACCGCCTGAGCGTCACCGACGAGAACAACAGTACGATCACGCGGCAGTCGATCACTGTAAAGGCAACGGCCCCACTGGCGGCAGCCGATCCGTCCGTCGCATCCCCGGAGGGTTGCCGCGGAATCACATCGTCACAGGTCTGCGGAAAACCATGAACGATTCGGTCCGCACGGCCTCCGCGCCCGCGCCGGTCGGCGCCTACCCACATGCCCGCCGCGTGGGCGATTTGCTGTTCCTGTCCGGCATCGGGCCGCGCGTGCCGGGCAGCGATGAAATTCCGGGCAACGTTTACGATGAAGGCGTGCTGATCAGGCACGACATCGAAGCACAGACCCGGCAGGTATTCGCCAACGTGCGTGCGGTGCTGGAGGCCAGCGGCGCGCGCTGGGAAGACCTGATCGACGTGACGGTGTTCCTGACGGACATGGCGCGCGACTTCAAGGCCTACAACGCGGTCTGGGCCGAACATTTCCCTGACCCGGCGCGCGCGCCCTGCCGCACCACGCTGGGCATCACTTCGTTGCCTACGCCGATCGCGATCGAACTGAAGTGCATTGCGCGTGCACGCGGCTGATCAGAATACGGCCGGCCCTTTCGCACCGAACGACACTTCCATCGCGGCGAAGATCAGCGCCAGGATCATCAAGGCCACGCCCCAGACCAGCCAGCGGCAAGTCGCGCGATAGTGCGCGATCTCGTGATCCTCGATCTGCAACGAGCGGAATAGCGCAACCAGTTGCATCAGCATCGAGACGATCATCAGCACGGTGGAAATGCTGAAGCGCCACGACCATTCCTGCGGCGCTTCGAAAGCCCAGTAGCGCAGGAAAGACAACGAGAAACCCACCAGCACCGAAATCGCGGTGATGATGCCGGACCGGTAACCATCCGGCGTGTAGCGCGCCGGCTCGTCGCGTGCGGTCTGCGGTGACGCATTCGGATCTTCCATGGCGCCTCCTCGGGCTGCGTTGCAGCCGTTTCAGTCATGTGGCAAGGCAGTTTCGAGCAACGCGCGGATCACGCGCTGCACCGGCGCCGCGCGCGCGGCCTGGTATTCGAAGCTGTCCTCATCCATGTAGGTGCACTGCGCCAGTTCCAGTTGCACCGCGTCGATGCCCTGTTCCGGATCGCCGTAATGGCGGGTGATGTAACCGCCCTTGAAGCGTCCGTTGATCACGTGGTCGTAATCGTTCCCGCCGCCCGCATGTGCGCGCAGCACTTCTTCCAGCCGCGTCTGCAATCCTTGCGAGCAACTCGCGCCATTGGCCGTGCCCAGATTGAAATCCGGCAGCCGGCCGTCGAAGAACATCGGCACGCGGCTCCTGATCGAGTGTCCGTCCCACAGCACGGCGCGGCCATGTTGCGCGCGCAGGCGCTGCAGTTCCTCATTCAGAGCGTCGTGATAAGGACGCCAGTAGTGCTGCACGCGTTGCGCGATCTCGTCCGTGTGCGGCGTCTGGTTCTCCAGATAAATCGGTTCATCGGCGAAAGTCTGGAACGGAACCAATGCCGTTTCGCTGCGGCCCGGATACAGCGCATGACCATCCGGCGGGCGGTTGAGATCGACCACGTAGCGCGACCAGCGCGGCACGATCATGGAGGCGCCGAGCTCCCGCGCGAACGCGTACAACTTGCCGACGTGCCAGTCGGTGTCCGGCACGCGCAAGGCTTGCGGCGTCATGCGCGCCGCGATCTCGTCGGGAATGGCGGTGCCATCGTGCGGCAGGCTGACCAGCAGCGGAGCGCTGCCGCGATGCAGGGTGAAATGTTCCATAGAGACAAAATTGGGATAGAGCGGCTCTCAAAGCGTAGCGAGTGAAGGCAGGTTGCGCGACGCCGGAGCGCAGGAACCGGAGTGTACACGTCAGTACATGAGGATTCCGAGCACCGCCGGCGCGCAAGCTGACGAGCGCAGTAGCTTTGAAGCCACTCTATGGCATCAACACGAACTCTTCCGCCGAAGTCGGATGGATTGCCACGGTGCGCAGGAAATCCGTGCGCGTGGCGCCCATCCGCACCGCCATGGCGAACCCTTGCAGCATTTCGTCCATCCCTGGACCGATGCCGTGCAGGCCGACGATGCGTTCTTCGTCGCCGATGGTCACCATCTTCATCCGCGTGGGCTGCTCGTGATCGGCCAGGCGCTCCAGCATCGGCACGAACGTGGCCATGTGCAGCTTGACCCGGTCGCCGTGTTGCGCGCGGGCCTGCGCTTCCGAAAGACCCACGCTGCCGACCGGCGGATGCGAAAACACTACGCTGGGGATATTGGCGTAGTCCAGGTGCGCGCCGGCGTCGCCGCCGAACAGCCGTTCGGCGAGCGCGCGGCCGGCGGCGATCGCGACCGGCGTCAACGCGCGCTTGCCGTTGACGTCGCCGAACGCGTACACACCGGGCACGCTGGTGTTCTCGTATGGGTCGGTGGCGATGTGCCCATCGTTGCCCAGGCGCACGCCCGCTGCATCGAGGTTCAATTTCTCGACGTTCGGCACGCGTCCCACCGCCCAGATGATCTGATCATACGGCCCGTGCCGCGCGTGATCGGCGCAGTCCAGCCACAGTGCGTCGCCCTCGCGCAGCGCACCGCGGACCGCGCACTGCCCGTGCTGGACGATGCCCTGATCGTCCATCGCCGCACATAACGCGTCGCCCAGCTCCGCATCGAAATGCGAGAGCAACCGGCTGCGCGAGAACAGTTCCACCTGCGCGCCCAGCGCCCGCAACACACCTGCGAGTTCCACCGCGATGTAACCACCGCCGACGATGCCGACGCGGCGCGGACATTCGCGCAGCTTGAAGAATCCGTCGGAGTCGATGCCGAGTTGCGCGCCTGGCAGATCCAGCAAGCGAGGGCGCGAACCCGTCGCGATGGCGATATGCGGCGCACGATAGCGCGTAGCGTCGGCTTGCAACGTGTGCGCATCGGTGAAATGCGCGTTCGCTGCGATCACGCGCACGCCGTACTCTTCCAGCCGGCGCGCATACGCTTGACGTGCGCGCGCGATGTAAGCCTCACGCCGTTCGATGAAAGCCGGCCAATCCAATGCGCCCGGTTTCGAATCGAATCCCAACTCGACCGCCAGTGATTGCATCCGTGCCAATTCGGCCGCCAGCCACATCGCTTTCTTCGGCACGCAGCCGCGGTTGACGCAGGTGCCGCCCAGTTCGTGCGGTTCGAACAACGTGACCTTGGCGCCATGGCGCGCTGCGCGGATCGCCACGGCCAAGCCGGCGGAACCTCCGCCGACTACCAGCAGGTCGGACTGCGTATCGATTTCGCTCATGCTCACAAGCCGAAGCGCGCGGGCAGGTACGGCGCAGGGTCGATCGCCGCCGGGGTCGCACCGATCAGCGCAGAGACCAGTTCTCCCGTCGCCGCGCACATGCTGACGCCTAACATGCCGTGGCCGGTGGCGAGCAGCAGGTTGTTCCAGCGTGTGCTGGCGCCAATCAGCGGCACCTCATCCACGCACATCGGGCGCCAGCCCCACCACTCTTCGTGCAACTCCCCGCCGAACGGCGCGCGCAGATAGGCGCGCGCACCGCGGCGCAACGCTTCGAGCCGGGTGCGATTGAGCGAGTCGTCGTAACCGGCGAATTCCATCGTGCTGCCCAGACGGAAACCCGAAGGCCAGGTGGTTACGCACACGCCCGGCTCGCGCAATACCAGCGGGCGCTGCGGTGCCGGATCGGGCCTGGATGTGGTGATCGAATAGCCCTTGCCGGGCTGGATCGGCAAATGCAATCCGAGTCGACTGGCCACGCGCGGCGACCATGCGCCGAGGGCCAGCACGATCTGGTCGCCTGAGAAATCGCCGCGCGAAGTGCGCACGCTGCGGATGCTCTCGTTGCTGCAAGCAAATCCCTCGACGCGCGTGTCGTTTTCGATGACGACCCCACGCTCCCGAACACGCCGGCTCAGTCCCTCCACCAGCTTGCTGGGCCGCAATTGCGCGTCGTCCGGATGCCACACGCCGCCAGCGATACCCGGCTTCAGCACGGGTTCCATCGCCAGCACGCGATCGGGATCGAGAACTTCTGTCTGCACGCCAAGCTCGTTCAACCAATCGACGTCATGGCGGTCTTCGTCCAGCGCACGAGCATCACGATACACGTACAGCGTGCCGGGCCTGGCGTATTCGCAATCGATCCCTTCCTCGGCCAGCCACTGCGGCAACAGTGCGTGCGAACGTTGCAGGATCGCCGCGCGCGCCAGCGCCGCGCGTTGCGCGTCGCGCGCATTGCAACGAATTGCAAACCCGAGCAGCCAGCGCCAGCGCTCGAGATCGGGGCGCGGCTTGACGTACAAGGGCGCATCGCGTTTGGTCATCCAGCGCAGCGCCTTCCAGGGCACGCCGGGCACCGACAAGGGAATCGCATGGCTGGGGGTCAACGTGCCGCAATTGCCGTGCGAGGCGCCGGCGCCGGGTGAGGCCTGTTCCAGTACGCGCACGGATGCACCCGCGCGCGCCAACGCCAGCGCGCACGAGAGACCGATCACGCCGCCGCCCAGAATCAGCACATCTGATTGAATCAGGTCCGAGGATTGCGCCATCGCGCGAGTGTAGCGGCAGGCACACTGACTTGTCGGAGGCGACGGCTTGGCACCGTTCCTGCAGCTTCCGGAGCGGAACCGTTAGGGGGAATCCATCATGACGCCGTCGTTCTACCGCAACAGCTATTCGGTGCCCGAAATCCTGCTGATGCTGCGCGCCCCCGGCGCCGGCTGGCTGGCGACGCTGCTGACCGCGCTGGACGAGGCGCAGCACGATCCCGATTTCGATCCCCGCCAACGCGCCGCATTGGCGCAACTGGCTTCCGGCCAAGGCCTGCCCAGCGCCGTGATCGATGCGGCCCGCCGCCGCACCGCCGCGTTCGAGCTGGAGCTGGAACTGGCCGCGGCACCCGCGTCGCAAGCCGGCGCAGCCTGAGTCCCTCGGCACGCCTGCGCGTCGACCGCGTCACGAATCGCGCTTGTTTTCAGCGGCCGGGCTTTACGGAGCCCGGCTCATGCGTTACCTTCGCGCCGCTTTCACCAGTTTGACACCATGCCTTCACCGCGCCGCCACGATCGCGCCAGAATTTCTGTCCCGTTTCAGGGACGTCGCCCTGCGTGCTGCGGTTCGCGCCGGAGAGCGGAGCGTTGACGGGCGCGCAGCGCTGGTTGCTCCGCCTTGCAGCGCTGGCTCCCGCGTTGCTGCTGGGAGCATGCGCAACCACCCCACCGCCGCCGGCGCAGGCCGCCAATGACGTGCTGTTCCGCGCCATCGGCCTGGTCGGGACACCTTACCGCTATGGCGGCAACACGCCGCAGAGCGGCTTCGATTGCAGCGGACTGGTGGACTACGTGTTCCGCAGCTCGGCCGGCGTGGTGCTGCCGCGCCGTTCCGGCGAAATCGCCGATGTCGATGCACCGCGCGTAAAATCGGACCGCCTCGCGCCCGGCGACCTGCTGTTTTTCGGCAGCCGCCGTCACGTCAATCACGTCGCGATCTATGTCGGCGAGGGCCGGTTCGTACATGCGCCCAATCGCGGCGGCACGGTGCGGCTGGACCAACTGGACGGCGACTACTGGCGCACGCACTTCCTCTACGCCAAGCGCGTACTGGAATGGCACTCGCCGGCCTCCGAGGTCGTCGCGGCCAACTGATGGCGGTTCTCCTTTGCGGCCTCCTGCCGCTATGCTTGCGGTTTGGCCGCTGCGCCCGCTGATCGGGAGAGTCCCACATGCAGAATCTCGCTGTCCTGCTGGGCCGCATCGGCCTTTCCGCGATTTTCATCCTCTCCGGCGTGCAGAAGATCACCGGGTACGGCGCGACGGCCGGCATGCTGGCAGCGCACGGGTTGCCGCCCGGCCTGTTGCCGCTGGTGATCTTCGCGGAACTCGGCGGCGGACTGGCGGTGCTGTTCGGATTCATGACGCGCTGGGCGGCGTTGGGCCTGTGCGCGTTCACGCTGCTCGCGGCCTTCTTCTTCCACAACAACTTCGCCGACCAAATGCAGTTGATCAACTTCGAGAAGAACATCGCGATCGCCGGCGGTTTCCTGGTGCTGGCCGCTTTCGGTCCCGGCGCGGCCGCGCTGGATACGTTGTGGCGGCGCAAGCGGCGCGCGCGGGAGAAGCTGAGTTTTTGAGACTCAGTGCTGATGGTCGCCGGCCGCGTGCGCGTGCCCGTGCGAGATTTCTTCCGGCGTGGCAGCGCGCACGCCGGTGATTTCGATGTCGAAGTGCAGGCTCTTGCCGGCCAGCGGATGGTTGTGATCGACGTCGATCGCGCTCATGCCGATCTTGTGCACGGTGACCATCCGCTGCCCGCCCTCACGCGTCTGCAACACGGTCTGCATGCCGGGCTTCAGCTTGTCGGCGTTGCGGAAATACTTTTTCGGCACGCGCTGGATCATGCCTTCGCGGCGCTCGCCGTATCCGTCTCCCGGCGCCACGTCGATTTCGAAGCGCTCGCCCGCTTCGCGGCCTTCCAGCGCGCGCTCGACGCCCGGCACGAGTTGCCGAGCTCCAAGCAGCGCGAACATCGGCGTGCCGCGCTCGCGCGAACTATCGATAGGCTTCGCGGCGCCGCTTTCAGAAACCCCGCTTTCGGTCAACACGTAATGGAAACTCACCACCGTGTTCTTCGCGGCTTTCATCGCGTCGCTGCTCCGAAGGAAACGCGCATGCTAACGACACACCCCCGTCATGTCCCGCGTTCTTCGCCGAAACGCACACCGCGCGCTTCCGGTCCGAACCACGCCAGCAGCGCCAGCACGATCGCCACGCAGCCGACCCAGAGGCTTTGCGCAAACGCGTAGTCGCCGCCGCGCGATTGCGCCACCCACGCGAGAATGTAAGCGGTGGCCGCGGCGATCAGATTGCCGAGTTGGTAGGCGAATCCGGGCAACGTGCCGCGCACGTCGTCCGGCGAAAGTTCGTTGAGATATCCCGGCACCACGCCCCACGCGCCCTGCACCGCAATCTGGATCCAGAATGCCCCGATCGCGAGCAGCAGCAGCGATCCGCCGTAGCTCCAGAGCGGGATCGCGGGCAACGCGAGCAACGCGGAAATCACCATCGCGCGCCGGCGGCCGATGCGTTCGGACCATGCGCCGAACACCAAACCGCCGACCAGCGCGCCGAGATTGAGAATGATCGTCAACAGACTGGTGAGGTGCGTATCGAATTGCTTCTGCAATTTCAGAAAGGTGGGATACACATCCTGCGAGCCGTGGCTGAACATGTTGAACAACGCCATTAGCACGATCAGGTACGCGAACAGGCCCCAGTGTCCGCGCATGGCGTCACGTACGCTGCGACGCGTGCCACTGATCGCGCGCTGCCGGAACACCGGCGACTCCGGCACGCTGCGCCGGATGTACAACACCAGCAGCGCGGGCAACACGCCGAGCACGAACATGCCGCGCCAGCCGATCGTGTTGAACAGCAGCCCATACACGACCGCGCACAGCAGGTAGCCGCAGGGATAGCCGCTCTGCAGAATTCCCGAAACGATGCCCCGCGATTTCGGCGGGATCGATTCCATCGCCAGCGACGCGCCGATTCCCCATTCGCCGCCCATCGCGATGCCGAACAGCGAACGCAGGATCAGCAGGCCCAGCAGCGAAGGCGCGAACGCGCAGGCCAGCCCCAGCATCGAATACAGCGTCACATCGATCATCAGAATTCTGCGCCGGCCGTAGCGGTCGGCGAGCCGGCCGAAAATCAATGCGCCCAGCGGCCGGAATGCCAGCGTCAGGAACAGCGCGAACGCGACTTCCTTGATCTCGATGTGGAAGTCCTGCGCCACCGCCGGCATCACCATCACCAGCAGGAAATAGTCGAACGCATCCAGGGTCCACCCGAGGAAGCTCGCCGCCACGGTGTGGCGCTGCGTGCTGTCCAGTTCGCGCAGGACGGCGAGCGCGCGCATCGGCTTATTTCTGCGCAGTCGGCGCGTATTGCAGATCGTCCAGCATCGGCGTTTTCGGCCGTCCGATAATGAGCATCGGATTGCCGGCGACGCGATGACACCCTGTGCACGCGGCGGAGAGATCGTCGTAGGCCTTGGCGAATTTCGCCTTGTCGTGCGTGCCGATCGCGTCCATCAGGTTCTTCAGCGGCGCGTTCAACATCGCCGGCATCACTTCGGAGAGTTTCTGCGGCTGCAGTTCGGCGGCATCGCCGTTGGTCTCGACGATGCCCTGGATCGCTTCGCTCATTTCGCCCGCCATGTAGTAGGCGAGATTCCAGTTGCCGGCCTCACCCGCCCACCACAGCCTGTCGTGGCGCAGTTCAAGCATCAGCATCTGCTGGCCGAGTTCCGGCTGCGTTCGCTTTTCCAGTTCCGCCACGCGCTGCTCCAGCGCCTTGATCTGCGCGGTTTCGGCGCCCGATCCCGCTGCTCGCGGCGGTGCGGCGAAGGCGATCACGCTGGCTGCCGCGCAAGCCACGCCCAAGCCTGCCCCCACACTGCGCCAACCGCTCATGACCCGCTCCTCGAAAAGTGCAGCCAAGGATGGCTGCTTTTTGATCTTCGCGATCAGGGACGATCGCAAAACAAACCCGATCTAAACACCGCCGTGCCGAACGCGCAATCCCGCCCGTCGACGTGCCGCTTACAATCGGGGAATGCTGATCACGCTCTCCGCCGTTTTGCTCGCCGCCCTGCTCGCACTCGTCGTGGTGCTGTGCGCCGCGGTCCGGAGGCCGGAGTCGCGGCCGTCCGCCGAGCACATCGATGCGCTGCTGCCGCAGACACAATGCACGCGTTGCGGTTTTCCCACATGCAGGTCGTACGCGGAGGCGATCGCGCGTGGCGAGGCGCCGATCAATCGCTGCCCGCCCGGCGGCACGGCAGGCATCCGCGCCTTGGCCGCACTGACCGGACAACCTGTGCGACCGCTCGATCCCGAATGCGGTGCCGAAACTCCGCCGCGCGTCGCGATCATCGAGGAAGACGTTTGCATCGGCTGCACCAAGTGCATACAGGCCTGCCCGGTGGATGCGATCGTCGGCGCGGCCAAGCTGATGCACACGGTGATCCCGCAACTGTGCACCGGCTGCGAGCTGTGCATCCCGCCCTGTCCGGTCGATTGCATCGACATGGTTCCGGCGCAGCTTGATGCTCGCGATGTCGCGCAGCCACCCTTGTCGCACGCCGCATGAGCAACTGGCTCTCGCGCTGGTACGTGCGCCTGGCGCTGTGGCTGATCGCATTGGGCCTATTCTGCGCGCTGTGGCCGGCGCTGGAGTTATCGGACTTCATCATCGAACCGCAGAACCGCTGGAAAGCGTTCCTGCAGCTCGCGATGTTGCACGGCTCGTGGCTGCTGTTTCCGCTGATCGCCGAAGCCGCGCTGATCCTGATCAACCGCGCGCACCGGCACTACTACCGTCGTGCGACCGGCGCGGGGCTGGTGTTGCTGCTCTCGCTTGCGGCGGTGTATGCGCGTTTCGTCGAACCCGGGCTGCTGGTGGTGCGCACCACGGTCATTCCCGCGCCGATCGATCTGAACATCGCGCTGGTATCCGACATCCATGTCGGCCTGTTCACGCGCAGCGACAAGCTGCAACAAATGGTGGACAAATTGAACGCGCTGCATCCGGACCTCGTGCTGTTCGCCGGCGACCTCACCTACGATCCGCCGCGCGATCTCGCCGCTGCACTGGCGCCGCTGAAGAACCTGCATCAGACGATGTATTCGGTGCTGGGCAATCACGATGTGCAACTGCCCGGGCCGCCGCTGGAAGACAGGATCCATGCGGCGCTAGCGGGCTCGCCCGTGGTTTTCATCGAGCACCGCGTGCTGGATTTCCCGGAAGTCCGTCTGGCCGGTTTGTACGACTACTGGACCGCACTGGACAACACCGCTTTTCTGCGCGCTCTGCCGCACGACAAACCTCTGCTGGTCCTGATGCATCAGCCGCACAGCTTGCGCGAATTGCGCGGCGTGGATTTTCTGCTGGCAATGGCCGGGCACACACACGGAGGCCAAGTCGCGCTGCCGTGGATCACCGCGATGACTTTCAAGGCCGATCGCGACGAAATCTACATCAACGGTTTGTACGACGCGCGGCTCGGCAAGCTGTTCGTAACCCCCGGCGTGGGCGTTACCGGCACGCCGGTGCGGCTGAACTGTCCGCCCACGATCGATTTGCTGGAATTGCGGCGCCCGGCGCGTGCAGAATCCGTACATGGGACGCCTCATTGACGGGTTGCGAAACTTCGGTCACGCGCTGGTGGTGCGTTGCGCGGCGGCGATGCTGCGGCGCCGTATGCGGCGCGCACAAGCACACCTGCCGCCGCGGAGGCGCATCGAAGCAGCTTTCTGGCGCGCACGCTTTTCTGCACGCGAGGCACGGCTGCAACGCGAACGCAT
Source organism: Rhodanobacteraceae bacterium (assembly GCA_036759545.1). Taxonomy (GTDB): domain Bacteria; phylum Pseudomonadota; class Gammaproteobacteria; order Xanthomonadales; family Rhodanobacteraceae; genus 66-474. The sequence continues at coordinate 2,989 of DAIOUL010000048.1, read as the reverse complement.
CGAACTCGAAGTCCGGCGCGAATCGGGGGCGCCGGCCATGTCGGATGCACCGGCGGCACAAACGCTCGACAAAGCCGAAGTGCTGGCGGCGATCGCGCGCGGCCGCGCGCGGCGCGAAGCGCGGATGAAGACCGAGCGCGAGCGGGAGAAACGATGAAGCGCGCCGATGTCGCCGAGCTGTTCCGCCGTCTGCGCGAACTCGATCCCGATCCCACCACCGAACTGAAATACCACACGCCGTTCGAACTGCTGGTGTCGGTGATCCTGTCCGCGCAGGCGACCGATGCCGGCGTCAACAAGGCGACGTCGAAGTTGTTTCCGGTGGCGAACACGCCTCAGAAGATATTGAAGCTCGGCGAGCGCGGCCTGAAGAAATACATCGCCACGATCGGGCTGTACAACGCCAAGGCGAGGAACATCATCGCGATGTGCCGCATGCTGATCGAGCAACACAGCGGCGAGGTGCCGCGCACGCGCGAGGCGCTGGAAGCCTTGCCGGGCGTGGGCCGCAAGACCGCCAACGTGATCCTCAATACCGTGTTCGGCGAACCCACGATCGCGGTGGACACGCATATCTTCCGGGTCTGCAACCGCACCGGGCTCGCGCCCGGCAAGAACGTGCGCGAAGTGGAAGACAAACTGCTGCGCGTGGTGCCGGAGGAATTCAGGCTTGGTGCGCACCACTGGTTGATCCTGCACGGCCGTTACGTCTGCGTCGCGCGCAAACCGAAGTGCCCGCAGTGTCCCATCCGCGATCTGTGCGCGTACAAGCACAAAACGACGCCGGCCGAGCTCGAAGCGGGCAGGCGCTGACGCGCTGATAAACTCGCCCGATGGAGAACATGCCGATCGGCGTCGCGGAAGACCGGACCGCCACGCGTATGGCCGCGCGCTTCCGCGGTTTCCTGCCGGTGGTGATGGACGTGGAAACCGGTGGCTTCGATCCGGAACGCGATGCGCTGCTGGAAATCGCGGTGGTCTGCATCCGCATGGAAGCCGACGGCCTGGTGCATCCGGAGCCTTATGTCTCCACGCACGTGCAGGCATTTCCCGGCGCCAACATCGAACCGAAGTCGCTCGAGATCACCGGCATCGATCCCGATCATCCATTCCGGGCCGCGCTGCCCGAGCGCGAAGCGCTGGAGCACGTGTTCAAGCCCGTGCGCGCGGCACTGAAAGCCACCAATTGTCAGCGCGCGATCCTGGTGGGACACAACGCCGCGTTCGATCTCGCGTTCCTGAATGCCGCGGTGCGGCGCACCGCGTACAAGCGCAATCCGTTTCATCCATTTTCGTGCTTCGATACCGCGACGCTCGCGGGCTTAGCCTATGGGCAGACCGTGCTGTCGCGCGCGATGCAGGCCGCCGGTTACGAATGGAATCCGGCCGAGGCGCATTCGGCGGTGTACGACGCCGAACGCACGGCGGAATTGTTCTGCGCGATCGTCAACCGCTGGAAGCGGCTGGAGGACTGCGAAAAGGAGCGAGTGGGGCTTTCGTAGGAGCTTGCCCTGCAAGTGACGGTCGCGCGAACAAAAGACGGCGCTTCGCGCCGGCGCGCTCCTACGAGGTAAACATCTTCACCAGCCGCACCAGCGTCCACGCCACCAGCGCGCTGACCGGCAGGGTCAGCAGCCACGACCACACCATGCGCTCCACCACCGTCCAGCGCACCGCATTGAAACGTTTGGCTGCACCCACCCCCATGATCGCGGCCGAGACGTTGTGCGTGGTCGAAACGGGGAATCCGTAGAACGAAGCGGTGATGATCACCGCGGCGGAAGAAGTTTCCGCGGCGAATCCGTTGATCGGATGCAGCTTCACCATCTTGTGGCCGAGCGTCTTGATGATGCGCCAGCCGCCGCCAGCAGTCCCCGCCGCCATCACCAATGCGCACAACACCTTCACCCAGATCGGAATCGGGAACGATTCCGCGGTGCCCGGAATCTTCAGGAACGACAGCCAACCGGGCAGCGCATCCAGCGTGTGTGCGGCGGTGGCGCCGGCCAGCGCCAGCGCAATGATGCCCATGGTTTTCTGCGCGTCGTTCATGCCGTGCGACACGCCCATCGCGGCGGCCGAAAACAACTGCGCCTTGCCGAAGAACGCGTTGACGAACGGCGTGCGCCCCAGCCGCCGCAACCGGCCGCGCTGGTCGGCGAAGAAGCCGAACAATGCGAACAGCGCGCCCATCACCAGGATACCGAGCAGAAAGCCAACGACCGGCGAGGTCACCATCGGCACGATCACCTTCGGAATGATGCCCTTGCCCTGCCACCAGTGTGCGCCGCCCTGGCTCCAGATGATGGCGCTGAAATTGCCGTCGGTCGCCGCGACTGCCGCGCCGCACAGGCCGCCGATCAGCGCGTGTGATGACGACGACGGCAATCCCACCCACCAGGTGATCAGGTTCCAGATCGTCGCGCCCAGCAGCGCGCAGATCAGCAGTTCGGCGCCGATGTTGACCACGCCCGTGTCGATCAAGCCCGCGGCGATCGTCTTGGCCACCGCCGTGCCGATCAGCGCGCCGATCAGGTTGGTTACCGCCGCCAGCAGCACCGCCTTGCCGGGACTCAGCACCTTCGTCGCCACCACCGTGGCGATCGAATTGGCAGTGTCGTGGAAGCCGTTGATGTAGGTGAACACCAACGCGATCACGATCGTGGCGACGAGCAGGCCGAGGGTCATGTCGAAAGCGGGGAACGGGAAACGGGAAACGGGGAACGGGAAAGCAGGGGCCCTCGCGAATGCTCCAAACGGATGCGGGGCAACGTTCCCTGTTCCCTGTTCCCTGTTCCCGCTCTCATGAGTTCTTCAACACGATCGAATAGATGACGTTGCCCACGTCGCGGCAGCGGTCGATCGCCTTCTCCAGCAATTCGAACAGGTCCTTGGCTGCCATCACGCGGATCGGATCGCCGCCGGCGGTGTAGAGATTGCGGTACGAGTCGAGCAGCATGCGGTCGGCTTCCGATTCGATCGCCTGCAG
>DAIOUL010000047.1:0-19874 GCA_036759545.1 Rhodanobacteraceae bacterium | reverse complement strand
AAGGTGTTCTCGCAGCTCGGCCGCTGGAAGGAATTGAAGCAGGCCAATCCGCAGATGCTGATCGGCGTCGGTGGTTGCGTGGCGTCGCAGGAGGGCGAAGCGATCGTCAAGCGCGCGCCGTACGTCGACCTGGTGTTCGGTCCGCAAACCTTGCACCGGCTGCCGCAACTGATCGAAGCGCGCCGTGAAACCGGCGCGCCGCAGGTGGACATTTCGTTTCCGGAAATCGAGAAGTTCGATTTGCTGCCCGAGTCGCGCGCCGAAGGCCCGAGCGCGTTCGTTTCGATCATGGAAGGCTGCTCGAAATACTGCTCGTTCTGCGTGGTGCCGTACACGCGCGGGACCGAAATCTCGCGGCCGTTCGACGACGTGCTGGCGGAAGTGGCTTCACTCGTCGAACAAGGCGTCAAGGAAATCAACCTGCTCGGCCAGAACGTCAACGCGTATCGCGGGCTGATGCACGACGGTAACTTGGCGGATCTCGCATTGCTGATCCGCGCGATCGCGCAACTGGACGAGATCGGCCGCATCCGCTTCACCACTTCGCATCCGCGGGAATTTTCCGATTCGCTGATCGCCGCGTATCGCGACGTGCCGAAGCTGGCGAACTATCTGCACCTGCCGGTGCAATCCGGTTCCGACCGGATTCTCTCCGCGATGAAGCGCGGCTACACAGCGCTGGAGTTCAAGGCCAAGATCCGCAAACTGCGCGCGGTGCGGCCGGATATTTCGATCTCATCCGATTTCATCGTCGGCTTCCCCGGCGAAACCGACGCGGATTTCGAAGCGACGATGAAACTGATCGAGGACGTGGGTTTCGACCAGTCGTTCTCTTTCATCTATTCGCGCCGTCCCGGCACGCCGGCCGCGAATCTGCACGACGACACGCCCGACGAGGCGAAGCACGCAAGGCTGACGCGGTTGCAAGACACAATCAACGCGCACGCGGCGAAGATCAGCGAAGCCATGGTCGGCAGCGTGCAACGCGTGCTGGTCACCGGCCCCAGCGCGCGCAACCCCAATGAACTCACCGGCAAGACCGAGAACATGCGTTCGGTGAACTTCCCCGGCGACGCGCGCCTGATCGGGCAATTCGTGGATGTGACGATCACCGCGGCGATGGCGAACTCGTTGCGAGCACGTGTTGTGTAGGGCGGGTCTTGACCCGCCAACAGATCCCATCGGGTGCGGCGATGGCGGGCCAAGGCCCGCCCTACCTCAATCCAGCCTCTTCCGAAACCGCGCGATCGCCACGCCCATCGCGATCACAATGAACGCGATCAGCGCTCCCATCTCGATCCACATCTCGGTGAGCCCCGCGCCGCGCAGCATCACGCCGCGGATCAGGCGCAGGAAGTGCGTCAGCGGCAGCACTTCGGCGATCCACTGCGCGATCTTGGGCATGCCGGCAAACGGGAACACGAAACCCGAGAGCAGGATGGACGGCAGAAAGATGAAGATCGTCATCTGCATGGACTGGAATTGCGACTGCGCCTTGGTGGAAATCATCAGGCCCAGCGCGAGATTGGCGAGGATCAGCAGCACCGCCGCGGCGTAAACCTCCAGCACGCTGCCGCGGATCGGCACGTCGAACAGCCATACGCCCAGCAGCAACACCAGCGTGGTCTGGATCAGGCCGATCCCGGCGTACGGCAACACCTTGCCGATCATCAGTTCGCCGCTAGTCAACGGCGTCGCGATCAACAGTTCCATGTTGCCGCGCTCGCGTTCGCGCACGATCGCGATCGCAGTGAACATCACCATCGTCATGGTCAGGATGATGCCGATCAAACCGGGCACGACGTTCACGGCGGTGCGCCGCTGCGGGTTGTAGAAACCGACCACGCCGATGCGCCCCGCCGGCGGCGTGCTGCGCAACGGCGCGCGCGTGTCGGGCGCGCTGCTGTCGATGGGCACCTGTGCCAGTTGCGAAGCGGCGCTCAACACCGCGGTATCGCTGCCATCGACCAGGATCTGCGCGACGCTGCGTCCGCTGGCGCGACGCTGCTCGAAATCCGGAGGAATCGCGATGCCGACGCTGATCTGGCCGCGACGCAGCGCATCCATCAATTGCTGCGGCGTCTGCGTGGTCACCACCGGCCTGACCACATCGGTGGCCAGCATGTCCATCACCAGCGCGCGCGACGCGGAAGTGTTGGCCTGGTCGGCGATGCCCGCGTCCAACCCGCGCAAATTGAAATTGATCGCGTAGCCGAACAGGATCAACTGCATCACCGGCACCATCACGATCATCGCCAGCGTGACGCGGTCGCGGCGCAATTGCCGCAGCTCCTTCAGCATGATCGCCCCGAGTCTGCGCGCCTTCATGCCGCCGCTTTCCGTTCCTGCGCGCCGGCGGCTGTAGCGGAAACGAACACGTCTTCCAGATTGGGATCGACCGCCTCGACCTGCGCGTCGCGGCCGGAAAGCGCTTCGCGGATGCGCTGGGCAGCGGCATCGCCGTCCCGGGTCAGCACGCGCAATGCATTGCCGACCTGGGCCACGCTCAGCACGCCGTCAAGGTCCGCGATGCGCTGCTGCGCGCGGCGCGGATCGCGTGCGTGCACCAGCAGCGTGCGGCCTTGCAGCTTCTGCTCCAGCTCCTTCGGCGTACCGTCGGCGACCAGCTTGCCGTGATCGAGAATGGCGAGGCGATGGCAGCGCTCGGCTTCGTCCATCAGGTGCGTCGAAACCAAGATGGTGGTGCCCGCATCGGCGAGTTCAAACAATTTCTCCCAGAAATCGCGGCGCGATTCCGGATCGACTGCGCTGGTCGGTTCGTCGAGGAACAGCAGTTCCGGTTTGTTGATGACCGCGCCGGCCAGCGCGAGGCGCTGCTTCTGGCCGCCGCTCATCGTGCCGGCGAGTTGTTTCTGTCGGTCGGCGAAATCGTATTCCCTGATCAGTTCATCCACACGCATGCGGGTGCGCTCGCGCGGCAGGTTGTGGATCGCGGCGAGAAATTCCAGGTTCTCGCGCACGGAGAGGTCCTCGAACAACGAGAAGCGCTGCGTCATGTAGCCCACCTTGCTGCGCAGGGCATCGGCCTGCTGCGGAATCCGCAAGCCCAACACTTCGATCTCGCCTTCGCTGGGCGTCAGCAACCCGCACAGCATGCGGATCGTGGTGGATTTGCCCGAACCGTTCGGGCCGAGAAAACCGTAGACTTGTTGCGCCGGCACATCCAGATCGACGCGATCCACCGCCTGCAAAGGCCCGAAGCGCTTGCTCAAGCCGCGTGCGCGGATCGCGCATGCATCGTTGGCATCTTGCGCAGCGGCGTTCATCGCGTGGCCTGCGGCAATTCGACGTGCAGCGGCAGACCCGCGGGCAGATCCACCGCATCCTTGCCGAGCGAAACTTCCGCGATGTAACTCAGCCGCGCGGCGTCGTCGCCGATCAGCGCGTAATACGGCGTGAACACCGGCTCGCTGCGGATCAGACGCACCCGGCCTTGCAATGCCTGCTCGCGTCCATCCACGTGCACGGTGACCGGATCGCCAACGTGCACGTTGGCGCGCTGCTGTTCCGGCACATAGATACGCGCGTACGGCGCATCACCTGCGAGCAGGATCGCCAGCGGCGCGTCGATGGGCGCCTGATCGCCCAGCTTGTAGGGGATGCTGTCCACGATGCCGTCGCGCGGCGCGACGACGTCGAGCTTGCCGAGCAGCACGCGCTGCGCCTGCGCGTTCGCCTGGGCTGCTGCGAGCGCGGATCGCGCCTGCGCGATGTCCTCGGGACGGCTGCCATGCAGCAGTTCGTCGAGCGCTGCACGCGCGGCATCGGCCTGGCCATCGGCGCTGTCGGCCGCGGCACGCGCACGATCCAGATCGGCTGCGGCGACGAATTCCTTCCCTTTCAGCGGCAGCAGGCGGTTGTAGTACGCGCGCGCGTCGCGTGCATTGGCCTGCGCCGCGGCGAGATCGGCGCGCGCCTTGGCGATGTCCTCCGCGCGGGGTCCGACCTGCAACTCGCGCAGCAGTTCCTGCTGCTGTTGCGCCTGTGCCAGCGCAGCGTCGAGTTGCGCACGGGTGTGCGCAGGATCGAGTTTCAGCAAAGGCTGTCCTGCTCGCACGCGTTGACCGTCGCGCACGTCGATCGCGATGATGCGCTCGGCCGCGGGTGCGGGCAGGTTGATGCGGTCGTATTCCAGCGTGCCCAGCGCCTGCTGCGGCGGTCGGCTGCACGCGCCCAGCGCGCAGATCGCCAGACATGAAAACGACCATTGCAATGTGCGTCGATGCAGTTTCATGTTTGCCTTCTCTTCCGGCGCCCCGGCCAGCGCGCGCCCATGCCGTGAGCGAGCAGCGTAAGCGTGTGCCGGCGCAGGATCGCGCCATCCAGATCGTCCGCGTCGAACAGCTTTCGCCAGATCGGCGCACCGGCGGCGGGAAACAGGGTCAGACCGACCAGCGACACCACCATCAAACGCGGATCGAGCTGCGGCTCAAGCCGGCCCTGCGTCTGCGCCACCGCGAAGCGTTGCGCCAGCAGTTGCGGTAATTGCGGAATGGCGCGCTTGAACAACACTTCGCGCAGCGCACCGCCTTCGCACAGCACCTCGCGCACCCAGAGCGGCGGCAGCCACGGATTCGCCGCCACGACTTCGGCCACACCGTTGACGAACGCCTCCGCGGTCTGGAGCGGGTTGTAGCCTGCGGCTTCGATGCGCGCGCGCAGCGGCGCGATCGCCGGCAGCAGGCGTTCGTCCACCACTGCCATGGTCATCTGCCGCTTGTCGCCGAAGTAGTAGTGCAGCATCGCCGGCGTGGCACCCGCAGCTTCCGCAACTGCCCGCAACGAGGTCGCGCCGATGCCGTTGCGGGTGAACTGCGCGATTGCCGCGTCGATCAGCCGCTCGCGCAAATCGGCGTCGCTGCGGCGTGGCCGGCCCACCTTGCGGCGGATGGTTTTAGCGGCTTTAGCGGATTTGCGGACTGCAGGCATGTCCATAAATTAATTTATCATTTAATTATATGCAAGCGGCATTGCGGTCTCGCTCCACACCCGCGCAGTGGCCCCGGTCCGGCGTGCACGCTACGCTGGACAGGGAGCATGACCGAAATGATCGACCCCCTTACCCAGCGCGACCTGACGCTGGAACCCGAAGATTCGCAACGGCTGGCCAACCTGTGCGGGCCGTTCGACGAGCACCTGCGTCAGATCGAATTGCGGTTGGGCGTGGAGATCAACAACCGGGGCAATCTCTTTCGCGTGATCGGCGAGGAATTCGCGGTCAAGGCCGGCGAGCGGTTGCTGCGCGACTTGTATGCGGCGACCGAACGCGAAACGCTGACGGGCCAGAAGATCAATCTGCACCTGGCCGAATCCGGCGTGGACGCGCTGGCGGAGCAAGCCGCCGAGAGCGCGCAGGAAGTGACGATCAAGGTCAAGCGCGGCGTGATCCGCGGCCGCGGTCCCAACCAGATGCGCTATCTGCATGCGATCGCCACGCACGATGTCAACTTCGGCGTGGGACCCGCCGGCACGGGCAAGACCTATCTCGCGGTCGCTTCCGCGGTCGAAGCCCTCGAGGCCGGCCGCGCGCAGCGACTGATCCTGGTGCGCCCGGCCGTCGAGGCCGGCGAGAAGCTCGGCTTCCTGCCGGGCGACCTGGCGCAGAAGGTCGATCCGTATTTGCGTCCGCTGTACGACGCGCTGTACGAAATGCTCGGTTTCGAGCGCGTGGCGAAATTGCTGGAGCGCAACGTGATCGAGATCGCACCGCTCGCGTACATGCGCGGGCGCACCTTGAACGATTCCTTCGTGATCCTGGACGAAGCGCAGAACACCACGGTCGAACAGATGAAGATGTTCCTGACCCGCATCGGCTTCGGTTCGGTCGCCGTGGTGACGGGCGATGTCACGCAAGTCGATCTGCCGCGCAATGCGCGCTCCGGCTTGCGTCACGTGATCGAAGTGCTGCGAGGCGTGGAAGGCATCAGCTTCACCTTCTTCACCTCGCGCGACGTGGTGCGGCATCCGCTGGTCGCCAAGATCGTGCGCGCGTACGAATCCGCGGAGCAGCGCGAATCCGATGCCGGCGATTGAGTTGCATGTTTCGTACGTCGTGGCACGCCGCAGCGTGCCCGCCGCTGCGAGTTTTCGCCGCTGGGTCGAAGCCGCCCTGAAAGACGCGCGTCACCGCAAACCCGCCGAATTGTCCATTCGCGTTGTCGGCGCTCGCGAAGGCCGCGGGCTCAATCACCGCTACCGCGGACGAGACTACGCGACCAACGTGCTGTCGTTTCCGGCCGAGTTGCCGCGCGGTGTCCACTCACCATTGCTGGGCGATATCGTGATCTGCGCGCCAGTGGTGGCGCGCGAAGCGCGTGAGCAAGGCAAGTCCGTTCGCGATCATTACGCACATCTCACCGTGCACGGCGTGCTGCATCTGCTTGGATTCGATCATCAGGATGAACGCGAGGCCGCGAGGATGGAAGCGCTTGAAACGCGTGTGTTGGCGTCGATTGGGATTGAGGATCCATATCATCCGCCAGCACGATGAAAAGCCCTCCCCTTCAAGGGCGAGTCGGCGCGTTTGCGAACCGCAGGTTCGCGCGCCGATGAGCGCCCGAAGCAGGAGCGAAGGGCAGGGTTGGTTGCGAGGACATGGATGTCCGAGCTACCAACGGTTGGGTGGGGATGGTTTTATCTCGAATCCAGGCACCATCCCCATCCCGGCCTTCCCCTTGAAGGGGAAGGAGAAAAGCTGTAGCGCGAAGCAGATCAGGCTCTCCTGCTAAACTACCCATTCCGCCCCTTCGGGGACGCGCTTTATTCCATGTCCGCAGAACCGCCCAGTACCACGGGCCCCGCTCACCGCTCCTGGTGGGACCGCTTGGGCCACATGCTTTCCGGTGAACCGCGCAACCGCGAGGAATTGCTCGCCGAACTGCGCGAGGCGCAGGCCAACGGCCTGCTCTCCGGCGATACCTACGCCATGATCGAAGGTGCGCTGCGCGTCGCGCATCTGTCCGTCGATGACGTGATGGTGCCGCGCGCGCAGATGGTGATGCTGGCGATCGACGACGATCCCGCTGACATTCTCGCAACCGTGACCGAATCCGGCCACTCGCGTTTTCCGGTGCACGGCGAGGACAAGGACGAGATCCTCGGAATTCTCCTGGCGAAGGACCTGCTGCGCGGCTGCGCGAGCGGCAAACCCGCCGACGTGCGCGCGCTTTTGCGGCCGGCGATGATGATCCCGGAATCGATGCGGCTCAACGTGCTGCTGGCCGAACTGCGCCGCTCGCGCAACCATATGGCGGTGGTCGTGGACGAGTACGGCGGCGTTGCCGGCCTGATCACCATCGAGGACATCCTCGAGGAAATCGTCGGCGAGATCGACGACGAACACGACGACGAGATCCAGCCGCGCATGATCGTGCCGGCCGGCGAATCCGAATGGCTGGTGGATGCGCTGACGCCGATCGAGAATTTCAACGAGCAGCTCGGCAGCGCGTTCTCCGACGAGGAACACGACACCATCGGCGGCATGGTCACCGCAGAGATCGGCCACCTGCCCGGGCCCGGCGAAGAAGCCGCGGTGGACGGATTCATCTTCAGCGTCACACGCGCTGACGACCGCCGCGTGTTGCAGTTCCGGGTGCGCAAGCGCGATGCGGCGTGAAGCGCGGGACTCGGGACTCGAGACTCGGGACTCGGGAAAGCGCGTTGCAAGGCAAATCCCTTCCCCCGCTTGCGGAAGCCGCCATCCATGGCATAAAGCTCCGTGGTGCCCGAAGGGCGGATGGGGGAAAAATTTCCGATGGCTGCCCTTCGGTATTTTGCCGATCCTCGCAGCCGCCCTGTTCGCGATTTCTGATTCATCCCACGCCGACATCGCACGCGCGCCCGGCGAAGCGCTGCGCGTCGATCTCTACACCTACGGTCCGGGCGAAATCTATTGGGAGCGTTTCGGTCACGACGCGCTGGTGCTGACCGACACCCGCGACGGTCAAGCCATCGCCTTCAACTACGGCCTGTTCGATTTCAACCAGCGGGATTTCTTCTACAACTTCGCGCGCGGCCACATGAACTATCTCGCCGCCGCATGGCCGCTGGCGGACGATCTCTCCGAATATGAAGGCGAAGGCCGCTGGATCGTGGCGCAGCATTTGAATCTCACGCCGCGACAGCGCGCGCAGTTGCGGGATTTCCTGATCTGGAACGTGCAGCCGCAGAATGCGAGCTATGCCTACGACTATTACATCGCCAACTGCACCACACGCCTGCGCGATGCATTGAACGACGTGCTGGGCGGCACATTGCGCGCACAAATGCTGCGGCAGCCGCGCGCGTTCACCTACCGCTCGCAGACCGATCGATTGATGTCGGGCCAGCCGTGGCTGATGCTGCTGCTCGATCTGGGACTCGGCCCTTACGCGGATCAGCCATTGAACGGCTGGAGCGGTTCATTTCTGCCCGCACAGCTGATGGAGACGCTGCGCAGCACACGTACCGCGGATGGACACCCGCTGGTGGGCGATGAAACGCGCGTCGCGCAGGCGCGCCTGCCCGCGCCGCCCGCATCGTCGCCCGATCTGCGCTGGCCATTGTTCGCGGTGGGCTTGATCATCGGCATCGCTTTCGCATTCGCCGGTGGGGTTCGCCGCTGCAGCCGCGTTGCGCGTTATGGTTTCGCCTTCGGCGGCGTGCTTTACGTGCTGCTCGCCGGCATTGCCGGAATCGGCATGGTGATCCTGTGGGCCCTCACCGCGCATCGCGCGGCGTGGGCGAATCAAAACCTGCTGCTGTTGGATCCACTGGCGCTGCTGCTGATTCCCGGCGTGCTGAAACTCGCAAACCGTGCCGCATGCACATCGCGTTTTGCGCTCGTGCTCGCGTCCTTGATGACGCTCGCCGCGATCGCCGCGTTGATCGTCAACCTCGCGGGGGTGCTGCCGCAGCGGAATCTGCCGTGGGTCCTGCTGGCGCTGCCGATCTGGCTGGGATTGTTGTCCGGAATGTGGCGTGCACGCGGGGATCGCGCATAATCGGCGCATGGATCAAGCCCACGGCCCGATGGTCGCCAACTGCGTCGCTTACGACGCACAGGGCAAGCGGCTGGGCGACATCACGCTGGATGCGATCAGCGATGTGCTGGCGCGACCGGACACGTTCGTCTGGGTCGGCCTCGTGGAACCCGATGAGCCGACGCTGGACAAGATGCAGGAGGAATTCGGCCTGCACGAGCTGGCTGTTGAAGATGCACACAATGCACACCAGCGGCCGAAGATCGAGGCCTATGGCGATTCGCTGTTCATCGTGGTGCAGACTGCACAATTGATCGGCGGCAACATCGCCTTCGGCGAGACGCACATCTTTCTGGGGCCTCGCTATCTGCTGACAGTGCGGCACGGCGCCTCGCTCTCCTACGCGCCGGCGCGGCGCAGTTGCGAGCACGCGCCCGAACACCTTGCTTATGGTCCGAGTTACGGCCTGTACTCGGTGCTCGATTTCATCGTCGACAACTTCCTGCCGATCGTGCAGGAATTCAAGAAGGAGCTGCAGGAACTGGAGCAGGACATCTTCGCGGAAGCGTACAAACACGGCACCATCCGGCGGCTGTACGACATGCAGCGCGAACTGCTGACTCTGAAGCTCGCGGTCGCGCCGCTGCAGGACATCCTCAACCAACTGGTGCGGCTGCACCCCAACCTGATCCGCGACGAGGTGCGTCCTTATTTCCGTGATGTACACGATCACGTGTCGCGCGTCAGCGATGCGATCGGTTCGATGCGTGAAATGCTGGGCGCGGCCATGAATGTCAATCTCTCGCTGATCACCGTGCGCCAGAACGAAGTGGTGAAGCGGCTGGCGGGTTGGGCTGCGCTGCTGGCTGCGCCTACGCTGCTGGCCAGCTGGTACGGCATGAATTTCCATCACATGCCGGAACTGGACAAGCCGCTTGCCTATCCGGTCGTGATCGCCGTGACACTGGTCGTGTGCGGCGGCTTGTATGTGGCGCTGAAACGCGCGAAGTGGCTGTGAGCCGCGCCTACGCGGGGTCGGCCATTGCTTCGGTACGCGCAACGGGCGCGCGCCGCGACATCCACAGCAGGATCAGGCCGATCACGATCAGCGGGATCGATTGCACCTGCCCCATCGTCAGCCAGTGCGTGCCGAGCAGATAGCCCAGTTGCGGATCGGGCATGCGCACGAATTCGACCGCGAAGCGAAAACAGCCGTACATCAGCGCGAACAGGCCGGATACCGCATAACGCCGACGCGGTTTCATCGAGTAGATGTAGAGCACCGAGAACATCACCACGCCTTCCAGAAGGAATTCGTACAACTCGGAAGGATGTCGCGCGTAGGCATCCAGCGCGCCGCTTTGCCACAGTTGATGCAACTGCGCGACGGTGTAACCGCTGTATTGCGGCTGCTCCTGCACCGCATGCGGGAACACCATGCCCCACGGCAGCGTGGTGAGCTTGCCCCACAACTCGCCGTTGATGAAATTGCCGATGCGGCCGAGCCCCAGCCCGATCGGCACCAGCGGCGCCACGAAATCCACTACGTCGAAATAGTGCGTGATCCGCTGACGATGCCGCGCCCACCACCACAGGCTGGCGATCAGCACGCCGAGCAAACCGCCGTGGAAGGACATGCCGCCGTCCCAGATGCGGAACAACGCCAGTGGATCTATCCAGATCCATTTGATCGGCTGATACGAAAGCATGTACCACACGCGACCGCCGATGATGATGCCCAACATCACGTAGAAGGCGAGATCGGCCAGCGCGTCGCGGCTCACCGGAAAGCACCCCAGCCTGCGACGGTAGTTGCCCAGCACCCAAGCTCCGACGAAGCCGCCGAGGTACATCAGCCCGTACCAGTGCACGCCGATCGGCCCCAGATTGAACGCGATCGGGTTGAAGTCGACGAAGTAGGGGTGAGTCATTTCTTGTGAGCGGTGAGCGTGAGCGGTGAGAGCATAACAAGCTTCGTCATTCCGGGGCCGCCGCAGCTTTATCGCGGCGGAACCCGGAATCTCGCTTTTTTGCGACAGAGCAGATTCCGGGTTCTGCCGCGGGCTGCGCCCGCGCCAGCCCCGGAATGACGATGTTTTTTCATTTCCAATTCCCGATTTCCAATTCCCGATTCCCGATTGCCGTTCTTATGCCGGCACCACCCGGCACACGAATCCTTTCAGGTATTCCGTCTCCGGGATCGCCGGATGCAGCGGGTGATCCGGCGCTTGTTGCAGCGACATCAGAACCTGCACGTTGCGATCGAGATGTCGCGCGCCCTGCTGGATGCCCTGCAGCAGCGCCTCGCGCGGCATGTGATACGAACACGAGCAGGTAACGAGAACGCCATCGCGCGACAACACCTGCATCGCCAGCTCGTTCAAGCGGCGGTACGCCAGCGCGCCTTCCTTGAAATCCTTCTTGCGCTTCACGAACGCGGGCGGATCGAGGATCACCACGTCGAAATGTTCGCGGCCCTCGCGCAATGCTTTCAAATAGTCGAACGCATCGGCGCGCTCCGCGCGCACGCGCTGTTGCAAACCGTTGCGGCGCGCATTTTTTTCGATCATCGCCACCGCCGGCGCGGAGGCATCCACGCACACGACTTCTTTCGCGCCCATCGCCGCCGCGCGCAGCCCCCACGCGCCGAGGTACGAAAACAGGTCCAGCACACGCGCGCCTTTCACGAACTGCGCGAGCGCGTCGCGATTGGCGCGCTGGTCGTAGAACCAGCCGGTTTTCTGTCCGCCGATCGGATCGAGGGCGAACTCCAGCCCGCCCTCGCGCACGATCAGCGGCGAAGGCACGTCGCCGAAGGCGATATCGGCGTAGCTCGGCAACTGCTCCAGCGCTCGAACGCCCGCGTCGTTCTTCCAGATCATCGCGCGCGGCTCGAGCACCTTCCGCACTGCGGCTTCGATCTCCGGTTTCAATCTTTCGATGCCGGCGGTGGTCGCCTGCGCCGCGATTACGTCATCAAACCGGTCCAGCGTCAGCCCTGGAACCAAATCGGATTCGCCGTAGAGCAATCGATAGTACGGCTGCGGAAGCAGCCGTTCGCGCAATGCGAGCGCTACGTTCAGACGATGCGTCAGCAGCGAAGTATCCAGCGCGTGATCTAGTCCGCGCGACAGCAGCCGCGCGCAGATCAGCGAATGCGGATTGACGTAGCCGACGCCGAGCGCCTTGCCGCGCGCATCCAGGATCGCGCAAGGCTCGCCCGTCTCGAACGAAGACAGCGGCGAGCGCGCCACATCCACCTCGTTGGCGAATACCCACAGGTGACCCGCGCGCAGGCGCGCATCCTCGCCGCGTTTCAGGTACAGCGCAGGGTATTCGATTCCGCTCATTTGTGAATCATTGTCGGCAAACCGCCAACGATAGCGCAGCCGCCCGATTTTCGCGTGCCGTGCGCGTGCGGCTTTGGCATACTGCATGGCGGGGTTTCATTGGGGAAAAACACATGCGCTACTCGTTTCCGCTCCTGTGCGCCGGACTGGTGCTCGCCGGCGCCGCGGCCGCCGGTGAATTGCCGGTTTCGGATTTTGCCAAACATCCGACTCTTACCAACCCGGTGCTGTCGCCGGACGGCAAATATCTTGCGGTGGCCGTCAGCCAAAACACGGACGACACCGATGCGAACTATCAGCTCGCGGTGCTTAAACTTCCGGATCTCAAGACGGTCAGCCGCCTGGACATGGCACCGCGCTACGTTCCGGCCGAGATACATTGGGTCAGCAACACGCGACTGATCATGGCGCTTGCGAAAGAGACCGGCACGCTGGAAGCGCCCTCCGCCTCAGGCGATATCGTCGCGGTGGACTATGACGGCAGCCACAAGAAGACGCTCTACAGCATCGAACACCGCGGTGGCGCATATTCCGACGTCCATTCGCTCGACATCCCGATCGGCGGCGCGTCGATCGCGGAATTGCCGGTCAAGCCGGACGGGCATTTCAAGTTGAACCTGCAGGTCTGGCCTGAAAATTCCAACGGCACCGACTGGGATTCCTCCAAGAGTCAGTTGTACGACGTGGATGCAGTAAGCGGACGCGCCGTGAAGATCGGCGAGATCCAGCACGGCGACATGAATCTGCTTTCCTACGAAGGTGTGGCGCGCATTGCGTCAGGTACCGATGACCACATGGAAACCGAGGTCTTCAGCAGCAGCGACGGCAATCACTGGACGAAATGGCCGGCATCGCTGACCGGCAAATATTTCGAACCGTTGACGGTCAGCGCCGACGGCAAACACCTGTATGCGCGCGCCAATGTGGATGGCGGCCCCAACCAGTTGATCGAATGCGATCTGGACGGCGGCAACCGCAAGGTGCTGGCGTCCGATCCGTTCGCATCGGTCGAAGGCGTGTTGTTCGAACCCCTGACCAACATGCCCTATGCCGCGATCTTCACCGCGCAGGGGCGGCCGGTCGTGAAATACGTCGGCAATGGCGATTACGTGCAGATCATGCAGGTACTGGCGAAGACGGATCCCGCCGATTTCATCACGATCGCCGGCGCCAGCACCGATGGCTCGATGCTGCTGGTGCACGTGCACGGCGACCGCAATCCCGGCGTGTACGCATTGTTCGACCGCAGCACCCTGCACGCGCAACCGCTCTACCAGGTGCTGCCCTGGATCGATCCGCAGCAGATGCCCGAGCGCAAGCCTGTGCGTTTCACCGCGCGCGATGGCGTGCAACTGGTCGGCTATCTGACCCTGCCGCTGGGCAGCGACGGCAAACATCTGCCGCTGGTGCTGATCCCGCACGGCGGCCCCATCGGTCCGGCCGACGAATGGTTCTTCGATCCGTGGGCCGCATTCCTCGCCAACCGCGGTTATGCAACGCTGCAGATCAACTACCGCGGCTCGGGTGGACGCGGCCGCAATTTCCAGCGTTCCGGTTACAAGCAATTCGGCACCGGCATCCAGAACGATCTGGTTGACGGGGTGAAATGGGCGATCGCGCAAGGCTATGTCGATCCCAAGCGCATTTGCGTGTTCGGCGGCAGCTTCGGCGGTTACTCCTCTCTGATGCAGCCGATCGTCGCGCCCGAACTGTACAAATGCGCGATCGATTACGCGGGCGTATCGGACATGACCATCGAAATGTACAACAGCGATACGCGCCGCTTTTCCAGTGGTCGAACCTACTTCACGGATGCGGTCGGCGGCGAAGCCGACGCGCGTGCCATTTCGCCGATCAACATGCTCGACAAGTTCAACGTGCCGGTGCTGATCGTGCACGGCAAGGACGACCCTCGCGTGCCCTATCAGAACGCCACCGACTTGCGCTCCGCGCTGGACAAGGCCGGCAAGCCTTATGAGTGGCTGGTCAAACCCAAGGAACTGCATGGCTTTTACGCCGAGAAGAACAACGAGGAACTGTTCACCACGATGCAGGCGTTCCTCACGAAGTACATCGGCGCCGGTGATACGCCACCCGCTCCGCCGAAAGGCAATTGATCGAAAAGCCCGGCATCAGCCGGGCTTTTTGATTGCGCGGCTATCATCGGGGTTCACATGGAGATGGACACGATGGAGCCGGCATTGCGCAACGAACTCGCCAACGCTTCCAGTCCCTACCTGCGCCAGCACGCGGACAATCCGGTGCACTGGCAGGAGTGGCACGCGGCGACGCTCGAACACGCGAAACAGAGCGACACGCCGATCCTGCTTTCTATCGGATACAGCGCCTGCCACTGGTGCCACGTGATGGCGCACGAGAGTTTCGAGGACGAGGCGATCGCGCGCGTGATGAACGCGCTGTTCGTCAACATCAAGCTGGACCGCGAGGAACGGCCCGATCTCGATCGCGTCTATCAGCTCGCGCATCAGGCGCTGAGCGGACGCGGCGGCGGCTGGCCGCTGACGGTTTTTCTCGATCCGCAGGATCTGACGCCGTTCTTCGCCGGCACGTATTTCCCGCCGTCGCCGCGCCATGGATTGCCAGGATTCGGCGAACTGCTGCAACGGGTACGCCAATATTTCGACACGCATCGCGACGAATTGCGCCAGCAGAACGGCCGGCTGCGCGAGTGGCTGGCGCGCGCGGGCATGGCTCCGAGCGATGAGATCCCGGCTGCCCACGAGGCAATCGCGCTAGCCGTGCAGCGCATCGCCGCCCGTTTCGATCCGGAGAACGGCGGCACACGCGGCGCACCGAAATTTCCGCATGCCGGTGAACTGGAGTTGTTGCTGGATGTGGCTCTTGAGCCCCTCTCCCCTTGTGGGATAGGGGTTGGGGAGAGGGGTGCAGCGGCTGATGAAATTCCAAGAGCCACTTCTGCTCAATCACCCTCTCCCCTGCCCCTCCCCCGTCAAGGAGGAGGGGAAAACCTCACACCCGAAGATTGCGCCGCGATGGTTCTGCTGACGCTCCGCACAATGGCTGCGCGCGGGCTGCAGGATCATCTGGGCGGCGGCTTCTTCCGCTATTGCGTGGATGCGGCGTGGACGATCCCGCATTTCGAGAAGATGCTCTACGACAACGCGCAGTTGTTGCCGCTCTACGCGCGTGCGGCACGCGCGTTCGAGGATCCCGCTTGTGCGCAGGCCGCGCGGGGCATCGTCGAGTGGTTGAAACGCGAGATGACCGCGCCGAGCGGCGCGTTCTTCAGCGCGCTGGATGCGGACAGCGCGGGTGCCGAAGGCCGTCTTGATGAAGGTGCTTTCTATCTCTGGACGCGCGAAGAGCTGCGCTCACTTCTGGACGATGACGAGTTCGCGGCAATCGAAGCGGGCTACGGCCTGAACGGCACGCCCAACTACGAAAACCGTGCCTGGCATCTGGTCAAGGCGCGCACGTTCGACCAGATCGCACAGGCGATGGCGCGTCCTGCGCATGAAGTCCAGCGCCTGCTGAATTCTGCGCGAATGAAACTGTTCGATGTGCGCGCGCGGCGTGTGCCGCCGGCCACCGACGACAAGATTCTCACATCGTGGAACGCGCTGATGATCTTCGGTCTGGTGCGCGCCGCGCGCGCGTTGCGGAGTCCGGAATTGTTCGCGATCGCCGGCCGTGCCCTCGCAGCATTGCGCGATAACGCATGGATCGAGGGCGCGCTGTACGCGAACGTGGTGGCCGATGCGCAGAAACGCATCCCTGGATTCCTCGACGATCACGCCTTCCTGCTGGATGCCCTGCTGGAAACGCTGCAAGACGATTGGCAAGACGAGCATCTCGCGTGGGCGGTCGCGCTGGCGGACGCGCTGCTCGAAAAGTTCGAAGACGGAGAACATGGTGGTTTTTTCTTCAGCGCGGCCGCACACGCGACGCCGTTGCAGAATCCCAAGGGCTTCATGGACGAAGCGCTGCCGGGCGGCAACGGCGTGGGTGCGCGGGCGCTGTTGCGGCTCGGACATCTGCTCGGCGAATCGCGTTATCTCGATGCCGCGGAACGGACGGTGCGTGCAGCCGGCTCCGCATTGCGCCAGTACCCGGATGCCTGTGCGGCGATGCTTCGCGCGCTGCAGGAATTCCATTCGCCGCGCACGCAGATGGTGATCCGCTGCAACGAGGTCGAAGAATCAAAATGGCGAGAGGCATTCGACGAAGCATTGCGCGGTAATGGCGTCGAGCGCGACCGAATCGATGTGTTTTTCATTCCCCCGACATCGGCATCGCTGCCGGGCGTGCTGGCGCAGCGCAAACCGCGCAAGGGCGGCATCGCCTATGTGTGTACCGGAATGTCCTGCCGCGCGCCGATCCGTTCGCCGCGCAAATTGAGCGAAGCTTTGCGGGAGAATTTGTAGGAGCAAAGTCCCCTCTCACCCGCCAAGCGCTTCGCGCTTGTCTCCGTTGCTAGGCTCGCGCGTCCTGCGTTCGCCAAGCAACTCCCCCCCCTCAGCATCCTGCTTCGGGCGTTCGCCAGCGCAGCCGATGCCATTCAAGGCATCGGCTAAGCGCGCCGGCTCACCCCTGCGGGGAGAGGGTCGGGGTGAGGGGCTGCGCGCGCTTGCCCGGCTTAGAGCACGATCGGCTGATCCGGCAATTCGCTGACGTGGCCGGGCGTGACTGGCAGGTGCCGCGTCAGCAGCGCGTTGAGCGCCCGGATGCCTTCCAGCGCGCCGCCGCGCCAGTCGTCCTGCTGGAAATGCTTGCGCATGGTCTGCGCCACCACGTCCCACACCGGCCCGGGCAACCTTCTGGCGGCGCCGCGGTCGGCGACGATCTCGATCGCACGATCGGCCAGCAACACATAGAGCAGCACGCCGGTCTTGCGCGAGGTGTCCCATACCCGCAACTGCGCGAAGAGATCCTCGGCGCGCGCCCGTGCGCTGTGTCCGGCCAGCAGCGAGCGCAACGGCAACCGCGCTTCCACCGCGAAACAGATTTCGCCGTCGTGGTGGCGTTCGCCTTCGGCGATCGCACGTTGGATTTCCTGCATCGCGTCGGGCGGGAAACGCCGGCTGGCCGGCGCGTGCAGCAGATGGCGGATGCCGCGCATCGGATCCATCACCAGCTCCCCGAGGCGCCGCCGCCTCCGGTGGCGCCGCCGCCGCCGGAAAAGCCGCCGCCTCCACCGAAACTTCCGCCGCCAAAACCGCCCCCGCCCCAGCCGCCGAAACCGCCGCCGCCCCAGCCGCCATGGCCGCTGCCGCGTGCGAATTTCAAGGTGTGGCCGATGTAACCGATCAATGCGCCGAACGCGCCGCACGCGGCGGTCAACCAGAGCAGATGACTGAACAACCACACCAGCCCTGCGGCCGCGCCACCCACGATCAACGTGCGCGGCAGGCGCGGCAGCCACGCGAAGAAGCCGCGCGACCACACCAGCGCGAACAGCACGATCACCAGAAAATCGGGAATGCCGTTCGAGCGATGTTCTTCTTTCGGCGCCGGCAACGGTTCGCCGTCGATCAATTTCGTCAGCGAATCGATCGCATCGTTCAAACCTCCGTAGTAGTCGTTGACGCGGAACTTCGGCACGATCTGCTCGCGGATGATGCGCGAGGCCAGTGCATCGGGAATCGCGCCTTCCAGTCCGTAACCGGTTTCGATGTAGACCTTGTGGTCGTTCTTGGCGACGACCACCAGCACGCCGTCATCGATGTGCTTGCGGCCTATCTTCCATTGATCGAACACGCGCGTGGCGTATTGCTCGATGGTTTCCGGCTGCGTGGTCGGCAACATCAGCACCACGACCTGCGCGCCTTTGCGCTGCTCCAGCGCGGCGAGTTTCGATTCGAGTTGCTGCGCCTGATCCGCGGTGAGCGTGTTGGTCAGATCGGTGACGCGCGCGTGCAGCGGCGGGATGGCGACATCGGCGTATGTAGCCGATGCGAACAGAAGCGAAAAGCCGATTACAAGCATCGATGCGCGAACGCGCCAGCTTTGCCTTAGCTCATCATTCCGGACGCGGCGAAGCCGCGATCCGGAATCCAGCGCCTTTGTGCTCGAAGATGCAAAGGTGCTGGATCCCCGCTTTCGCGAGGATGACGAGGAAAGGCGGTTGTAAGAAAACGCGGCCACGAGCATCAATGCGTGCCCGCCGCGGCCGGTTTCGAAGTGTCGAACTGCACCGTCGGCGCGGTAGAGATCGCGGCTTCGTTCGCCACGGTGAAATTCGGCTTGACCGAATAGCCGAACATCTTCGCGGTGAGGTTCTGCGGGAACTGCCGGATGTAGCTGTTGTAATCCTGCACCGCCTGCACGTAGCGGTTGCGCGCCACCGCGATGCGGTTTTCGGTGCCTTCCAATTGCGCCTGCAGCGTCTGGAACAACTCATTGGCTTTCAGGTTCGGATAATTTTCCGAAACGGCCAACAGACGCGACAGCGCGCTCGAAAGTTCTCCCTGCGCAGCTTGGAACTGGGATAGCGCTTTCGGATCGTTGAGCGTCTGCGGCGTAATCTGGATCTGTCCGACCCGCGCGCGCGCATTGGTCACTTCGGTCAGCACGCGCTCTTCGTGCGCGGCGTAGCCCTTGACGGTGTTGACCAGGTTCGGCACCAGATCGGCGCGACGCTGGTATTGGTTGACGACTTCCGACCACGCGGCTTTTACCGCTTCGTCTTTCTGCTGGATGGAGTTGTATCCGCAACCAGAGAGCAAGCCGCAGATTGCGATGACGGCAAGGCCGCTCAGTACGATTCGAAACTGGCGCATGGTTCAGACTCCGCGGGCGAATACGTTGCGCGGATTGCAGCACCGTCGGCGCCGCAGCGCAATCACAGCCAGCGGAATCCCAGGATCAACCCCCACACCAGCAGCACGTTCAACATCAGCACGAACACCGCGGCCGAACCCATGTCCTTGGCGCGCTCGGCGAACGGATGCACGTCCGGACAGACGTGATCGACGACCGCTTCCAGCGCGGCGTTCAACAACTCCGCGGCCGGCACCAGCAGCAGCGAACCACACAGCAATGCTTTTTCGACCGCGCCGTTTCCCAGCCAAAGCCCGAGCGGGAACAGGATCACGACAAGGCAAACTTCCAGCCGGAACGAAGCTTCGAGCCGCCAGCACGCGCGCAGGCCTTTCAGCGACCAGATCAGCGCCTGCCAGATTTGGCGCGGTCCGCGGCGGGTGGTGCTGGGCATGTCCCCTCCTCACCAGTTCCGTCATTCCGGGTTCCGTTCGCGTACCGCGAACGGGACCCGGAATCCAGCGCCTTTGATTCCCTTTCAAGTCACTGGATTCCCGCTTTCGCGGGAATGACGAAGAAGTTGCTCGACTCTACGCTGCAACGGCCTTGGCATTCTCTCGCCAGCTCAAATCCAATTCCTTCGCCGCCTTGACGTCATCCAGCCGCCGCACCGGCGTGGTGACCGGCGCATCCTTCATCCTCTGCGGATCTTCGGCGGAGAGTTTCAACAGATCGGCCATCACCGCGACGAATTCGTCCAGCGTTTCCTTCGATTCGGTTTCGGTCGGCTCGATCAGCAGGC
>DAIOUL010000046.1:0-19929 GCA_036759545.1 Rhodanobacteraceae bacterium | reverse complement strand
GGTAGGCGCGGTTGGCGCGCACGTGCGTGCCTTCGTGCACGTAGGCGATCGGATCGCGCGAGGAATCCAGCAGCGAATCGCAACGGCGCTCCGACTCGCGCAACGAGGCTTCCAGCCGCCGCACGCTGCGGCGCATGTTCAATGCGTCCAGTTCGCGCCGCACCACGGCCTGCAACTGTTCCGGCCGCTTGCGCAACGCGATGCCGCGCGTGCCGGTCGCGAGGATGTGCACCACCATGTCCTCGTCGAGTTTGTCGGTCAGCGCCAGCAGCGCGATATCCTTGCCGCTGGTTTCGATCGCGCGCGCGATTTGCGCGTATTCCACCTCGCGCGCGGCGGGATTGGCCAGCACCAGATCGGGATTCAGGGATTCCAGCGTCGCGGCGAGTTCGTCCTCGGTCGTGACGCGCTGCGGCCGCAGCGCGATGCCGCCGTTGCGCAGCACGCTGACGACCTGTTCGGCGTCTTCCGCGACGTCCTCGACGATCACGATCCGGATTACGGGGTCCTGCATCATGTTGAAATACGTTGGCGGGTGGGCAGATTCTTGTACCGTATCGGCGCATGCAATACCACACAAAAGATTCAATTGCGCCGAATGCTTCAGCTTTTCAACTATTCCTTGCCTCCACAGCCCCTGAAACTTTGCCTCGCACAGTTTCTGCTCCCTTGACTCAAGAGGGTTGGAAAAACTTCAATCGACCCTTTCGAGCGGAGTCTTCGAGCTTGCGCCCGCGACCTCCCGCACCAGTCGCGGCACCAGATAGCCCGGCAGGCGTCCGCGCAGGGCTTCGATCAACTTGCGGGCTTCGGAATCCTCGACCGTGAAATGTGCCGCGCCGCGCACGCGATCGAGCTGGTGCAGGTAGTAGGGCAGTACGCCGCAGTCGAACAGGCGCTCGGACAGCGCAGCCAGTGTTTTCGCATCATCGTTGATTCCGCGCAGCAACACCGACTGGTTGAGCAGGGTTGCACCGGCTTCGCGCAATCGCGCGCACGCCAGGCGCACCGATTCGTCGATTTCGTTCGCGTGGTTGGAATGCAGCACGACCACGCGGCGCAGCGGCAATGCCGCGAGCCATTCGCAGAATGCGGGATCGATTCGTTCAGGCAATACCACCGGCACGCGCGTGTGAATGCGCAGCGTACGCACGTGCGGGATTCGAGCGAGCGCCGCACCGAATTCCGCCAGCTTGGGTGTGGACAGCACCAACGGGTCCCCGCCGGAAAGGATCACCTCGTGGACATCGGCGTCGCCACGCAGGTGCGCCAGCGCTTCGCGCCAGCCGTTGGCTGCGGCGATTTCTTCCGCGTAGGGAAAATGCCGGCGGAAACAATAGCGGCAATTCACCGCACAACTACCGGCTGCGATCAGCAACGCGCGTCCGTCATATTTGTGCAACACGCCGTGCGCGACGCGCGCCGGCAGATCGCCCACCGCATCGGCGAAGCCGCCCGCGTCGCCGGATTCGGCCAATTGCGGCAACACCTGCAGCAGCAACGGATCGCGCGGATCGCCCTTGCGCATGCGCGCGGCGAAACCGCGCGGCACCCGCAGCGCGAAACCGGCGTCGTTCGGCGGCAGTTGGTCCGCGAGTCCGCCGAGGTCGAGCAACGCCAGCAGTTCGCGTGCGTCGGTGACCCCCTCGCGCAAGCTCTGGCGCCAGTCCGGCAGGGCTTGCGGCTGCGCGGGCAGAGCGGAAACAGTTATCATTGATGGTCTTGAGCGGGCGCGGCGCGCCCCTGGAATCCAGCGATTTTAATTGATCTTGCGATCAAGGATCGGTCGCAGAACCTCGGAGCGCACATGGCCACCTACGGACTCAACGACGTCAAGAACGGGCTGAAGATCATCGTTGACGGCGATCCCTACACCATCGTCGATGCGGATTTCATCAAGCCCGGCAAGGGCCAGGCCTTCACCCGCATCAAGATCAGGAATCTGAAGAACGGCCGCGTCACGGAAAAAACGCTGAAGTCCACGGATTCCGTCGAAGGCGCCGACGTGATCGACACCGACATGCAATATCTCTACAACGACGGCGAGTTCTGGCATTTCATGCAGCCGGACACCTACGAGCAACACACGGCCGACAAGAATGCCGTGGGCGATGCCGCGCAATGGCTGAAGGGCGAGGAGGAATGCATCGTCACGCTGTGGAACGGCACGCCGCTGTCGGTGACACCGCCGAACTTCGTTGAACTGAAAATTGCAGAAACCGATCCCGGCGTGCGCGGCGACACCTCGGGCGGCGGCGGCAAGCCCGCCAAGCTGGAGACCGGCGCGGTGGTGCGCGTACCGCTGTTCGTCAACCAGGACGAGGTGATCAAGGTCGACACGCGCACGGGCGAATACGTCGGCAGAGTCAAATGAATCGAGGGACGAGGGGTGGGTAGCGAGGGCGCGATAACCAGCGCTCTGGCGAGCAGGGGATCGTCCGCGGGCGCCGCGGCACGAGTGCTTCAACCTGGCGCCACGATTTGATTGTTGCGCCCTCACTACTCGTCCCTAATCCCTGTTTCCGATTCGTGCATGGCGACCAACTCTTTCAATCTGCAGCCTATCGATCTCCTGATCTCCGCACGCTGGGTGATTCCCGTCCAGCCGCACGGTGCAGTGCTGGAAGACCATGCAATCGCGGTGAACCAGGGCACGATCCTCGAAGTCTTGACGGCTGAAGGTGCGAGGGCGAAATACGCACCGGTGGAACACGCCGAGCTGCCGCAGCATGCGCTGATCCCTGGCCTCGTCAACGCGCACACGCACAGCCCGATGGCGCTGATGCGCGGACTGGCCGACGACATGCCGCTGATGACCTGGCTGCGCGAGCACATCTGGCCGGCGGAAGGGAAGGTCATGGGCGCCGAGTTCGTGCGCGATGGTTCGGAATTGGCGATCGCCGAAATGCTTCGCGGCGGCACCACGACCTGCAACGAGAACTATTTCTTTCCCGACGCGTTCGCGCAGGTGTGCCGGAGTTTCGGCTTTCGCGCACGCGTCGGCCTGCCGATCATCGAATATCCCAGCGCGTGGGCGGCGAACATCGATGAATATTTCGATCGTGCGCTGACGGTGCATGACGATTTAAGGGGCGATGCACTGCTCGGCTGCACCTTTGCGCCGCACGCGCCCTACACGGTTTCGGATCTCAGCTTCGAGCGCATCCGCACCCTCTCCGATCAGCTCGATTTGCCGGTGCACCTGCACCTGCACGAAACCGCGCAGGAAGTGGAGGATGCGCGGCGCGAGCACGGCGCGCGGCCGTTCGCGCGCATGCAAAGTCTCGGGTTGATCAACGACCGCCTGATCGCCGTGCACATGACATCGGTGACCGATGCCGAGATTTCCGCCTGCGCGGAAGCCGGTGTCTCGATCGCGCACTGTCCCGAGTCCAACCTGAAACTCGCCTCCGGTTTTTGTCCGGCCGAGAAACTGCGCCGCGAAGGCGTGAACGTGGCCATTGGCACCGACGGTTGCGCCTCCAACAACGATCTGGACATGTTCGGCGAACTGCGCACCGCCGCGCTGCTGGCGAAAGGCGTGGCAAACGATGCAGCCGCTTTCGACGCGGCGTACGCGTTGCGTGCGGCGACGTTGAACGGCGCGCGCGCTCTGGGCCTCGGCGACATCATCGGCTCGATCGAATCCGGCAAGCAGGCCGACCTGGCCGCGGTGCGGCTGGACCTGCCGGAAACGCAACCGCTCTATCACCCGATTTCACAATTGGTGTACGCCACATCGCGCCGGCAGGTCAGCGACGTGTGGATCGGGGGGCGGCGCAGACTCTCGAATGGCGAATTGGTCGATGTCGATCTCGATGCACTGCTTGCAAAAGCCGCACGCTGGCGCGAGCGCATCGCGGCGATCCGCTGATGTCCCGATAGAATGGTGACATGAGCGAAACGGTTCACAACGTCAGTGTCGAAGAGCTTGCGCGTTTCGGCAAGCTCGCAAGCCGCTGGTGGGGCGAGCCGGGACGTGACGCGAGATGCGTTGAATCGCATCTCGCGCCGGCGAGCGCACGGACATGGATGTCCGGGCGGGCGCCACGCACCAAGGACGGTTCGCAGCGATTCGAGGGTGCTCGAAGTGAGTGACGCCACACACAATGCGAGTGCGGAAGAATTGGCTCGCTTCGGCAGACTTGCATCGCGTTGGTGGGATCCACAAGGCGAATCGCGCCCGCTGCATGATCTGAATCCGGCGCGTGTGGCCTGGATCGCCGAGCGCGTTGCGTTGCCGGGTGCCCGTATCGCGGACATCGGGTGCGGCGGCGGGATTTTGTCCGAAGCATTGGCGCGCGCGGGCGCGCAGGTCACGGCAATCGATCTGGCCGCCCCGCTGATCGATATCGCGCAACTGCATCTGCACGAATCCGGGCTGCAGGTCGATTACCGCCTGTGCTCTTCGCGCGAACTCGCGGCGCGAGAGCCCGGCGTGTTCGACGCGGTGTGCTGCATGGAACTGATCGAGCACGTCCCCGATCCGGAGGCGTTGATCTCCGACCTCGCTGCACTCGTCGAACCCGGCGGCCACGTTTTCCTTTCCACGCTTAATCGCACGCCGGCGGCCTTCGCGCTGGCGATCGTCGGCGCAGAATACGTGGCGCGCCTGCTGCCGCGCGGTACGCACCACTACGCGCAATTCCTGAAACCTTCCGAGCTCGCCGGGCTGTTGCGGCGCGCCGGACTCGAGCTCGAAGAACTTGCGGGACTGGCGTACAACCCATTGACACGCAAGGCGTCCATCGTCGCCCGCGTGGACGTGAATTACCTGGTCTGCGCGCGCAAACCGGCATGAACAAGCCGACCTTGCCGCAGCCGCTGGCCGGCATGTTCTTCGATCTGGACGGAACGCTGGTGGACAGCGCGCCGGACCTGCACGACGCCCTGGTTGCGCTGTGCGCGGAACGCGGCCGCGAACCGCCTCCGTACGAAGTCTCGCGAGCGGTCACTTCGCGCGGCGCGCGCGCGATCGTGGCATCCGGCTTCGGTGATCTGGGCCAGGACGCGGTCGACGCACTGCTGCCGCGCTTCATCGAACTGTATGTCGACACGCGCACCGCGCGTACGCGGCCGTTTCCTGGCATGGAGGAATTGCTGCGCAAGCTGGAATCGCGCGGCATCAAGTGGGGCGTGGTCACCAACAAGGCCGGCTTCATGACCGCGCCGCTGATGGAACAACTGGGTTACGCCGCGCGCGCGGCGTCGGTGGTCAGCGGCGACACCTTGCCGGAACGCAAGCCGCATCCCGCACCGCTGCTGCTCGCCTGCGGACAGGCGCTGGTAGATCCGTTGAAGTGCGTGTTCGTCGGCGACGATCCGCGCGATGTGCAGGCCGGCCGCGCCGCGGGGCTTTACACCGTAGTCGCGGGTTGGGGCTATCTCGATCCGGATGATGCGCGCACCTGGGGCGCGGAGGCGTACGCCGATACGGCGGCGCAAATCGCCGATTGGCTTGGTTGAGCCATGGCAGATGCCGCGCTCGAAACCTGGCTGGGTGATTACCGCGCGGCACATCCGCAACTCGAACCGGCCTGGCTTTTTTTGCGCAATGATCCGCGCCGCGACGTTTACGGCGCGTTCGAAGCGCTGAGGCAGGAGTGGCTGGACGCGGTCTACGCGATCCGCGCGCCGAACGTGGCGGCCACCAAGCTGCAATGGTGGGCCGAGGAGTTGCAGCGCGCACGCGAAGGCCAGGCACGGCATCCGCTGACGCGGGCGTTATTTGCCGACGCTGCGGCGAGTGCGATTCCTTTGACGCAATGGAACGAACTCTTGCGCGCGGCGCTGCTGCAACTGGAAACACCGCCGCCTGCCGATTTCTCCGCGCAGCTTGCGCAGGCCGCTTCCCTGCATGGTGCGCTGGCGCGGATCGAAATCGCGCTGTGGTTCGGGCCGGGCGCGGACACGCGGCGCGCGGAGCGCTCGGCCGCCGTGCAACGTGTGGTCGCGGCATTGCGCAATCTGCCCATGGAAGTGGACTATGGCCGCGCACCACTGCCGATGTCGTTGCTGGCACGGCATGGTCTGCCGCAGGCAGCCTTGATCGAAGACGGTCCCGCGCGCCGCGCGGCGGTGCGCGATCAGGCAGCCACGCTACTGCGCGAGCTGGATGCGGCCGCTAAACTGCCCGGACCGTTGAGCCCGTTCCGCGGCTTGCAGGTGCGGCTGGACGGGCGTTCGCTGCGGCGCGTTGCCCGCGTCGATGAACCTTTGGCCGCGATCCGGGAACTGACAGGCGGATTCGGGGCATTGCTGGATGCCTGGCGCGCCGCGCGCGCTTGGCATTCCGCGCAGCGGCCCTGATATCGGGCTCGAACTCTTCGGCAGGAACACCGATGGCCTCCAGCGACAATACCCAGCGCGATCTGCCCGATGTCGCCGCGATCGCGCACCCCGATCATGCGGGCGCGCTGGATTGGGTCGGCATGGAAGGCATCGATCTGCCGATCCGCTATTTGGATGCGCAAGGTGAAACACTGACAGCCCCGGCGCGTGCGTCCGTGCAAGTCGATCTCGCCGGCGAGCAAGCGCGTGGTATTCACATGTCGCGGCTGTACCTGCTGCTGGAAAACACGCTGGCGGCGCAGACGCTGACGCCTTCCATGCTGTGCAGCCTGCTGCACGCACTGCTGGATTCGCACCGGGACCTTTCCACGCGCGTGCGCTTGCGGATCGAATACGCGCACTTGTTGAAGCGGCCGGCGCTGGTCAGTGCCAATGCCGGATGGAAGTCGTATCCGGTAACGGTGGAAGCGTCGCTGATCGAAGGACGTTTCGCCGTGCAACTCGGCTGCGAGGTGCCGTATTCCTCGACCTGTCCGGCTTCGCTGGCGCTGTCGCGGCAGGCCAACCAGCAGCGCTTCGAGGAAGATTTCGCGCGCGCCACGCCGACTCACCATGCGGTGCGCGACTGGCTAGGTTCGGAACGCGGCATGGCCGCCGTGCCGCACGCGCAGCGCAGCACCGCGAAGGTGCGCGTGAAACTCGCCGCAGGTTTCGAATTGCCGGTTTCGGAACTAATCGATGCGATCGAGCGCGCGCTGGCCACGCCGGTGCAGACCGCGGTCAAGCGCGAAGACGAGCAGGCTTTCGCAAAATTGAACGCCGAGAATCCGATGTTCTGCGAGGACGCCGCACGCCGCATTCGCGCCGCGCTGGAATCCGACCCGCGCATCGGCGGCTATCACGTCGTCGCATCACACCACGAAAGTCTGCATCCGCACGATGCGGTGGCCACGGCGAGCAGGAACTTCACGAGCTAGCGATCGAATTCCAGCCGCATCCCCGGTTTCGGATCCAGAATGCGTCCGCGCCGCGCGGCGAGATGGCCGTTGACGAAAGTGGCCGTGATGCTGGAGCGGAAGGTGTGGCCTTCGAACGGCGACCAGCCGCACTTAGATTCGATGTCGTCGCGATGCACCGTGAACGAAGTGTCGGGATCGACCAGCACAAGATCCGCGTAGTAACCCTCGCGCACGAAACCGCGTTCCTTGATGTCGAACAGGGTCGCAGGCGCGTGCGACACCGCTTCCACCACGCGCTCCAGCTTCAGCGTGCCGTCGAACACGTGCTCCAGCGCGCTCTGCAGCGCGTACTGGATCAGCGGAATGCCGGACGGGCATTGGGCGTACGGGCGCTGCTTTTCCTCCAGCAGGTGGGGCGCGTGATCCGTGGCCAGCACGTCGATGCGTCCGTCGGCCAAGGCCAGCAGCAACTCGTCGCGATCGAAGGACGCCTTGATCGCCGGATTGCACTTGATGCGGCCGCCGTACTCGGCGTAGTCCTCGTCGCTGAAGCGCAGAAAGTGCACGCAGGTTTCCGCGGTGACCTTCTTGCCGGCAATGGCGCCCGGTTCGAACAGCGCCAGTTCGTCGGCGGTCGAGACATGCAGCACGTGCAGACGCGTGCCGTGTCGGCGCGCGGTTTCCACTGCCCACCTGGTCGATTTGAAGCACGCCTCGCGCGAGCGGATCTCCGGATGCATCCGCATCGGGATGTCATCGCCGTATTGCGCCTTCGCGCGATCCAGGTTGGCGTGGATGATCGCGTCGTCTTCACAGTGCACGACCACGTTGACCGGCGAATCGCGGAACACGCCTTCCAGCGTTTGCGGATCGCTGACGCACAGGTTGCCGGTGGATTCGCACAGGAACACCTTCACGCCGGGCACCGTGCGCGGATCGAGCGCGCGGATCGCCTCCAGGTTGTCGTTGCTGGCGCCGAAATAGAAGGCGTGGTTGGCGACCGCATCGCGCGATGCCAGCGCGTATTTGTCTTCCAGCAATCGATGCGTCAGTGTCGGCGGATCGGTGTTGGGCATGTCGATGAAGCTGGTGACGCCGCCCACCACCGCCGCGCACGATTCGTGCGCGATATCGCCCTTGGCCGTGTAACCCGGTTCGCGGAAGTGCACGTGATCGTCAATCATCCCCGGCAGGAGCCAGAGGCCGGAAGCGTCCAGCACCTGTTCGCCGGTGAACGGCCGCAAACCCGGGCCGATCTCGTCGATGCGTGTGTCGCGGACGCGCACGTCCGTACGAACCCGGCGGCCTTCGTTGATCAAGTCCGCGTTCTTGATGAGCCATGCGTCGTTCATTGCGCGTTCCTTGTGTCGACGCGCGAACGGCAACCGCGCAGCTCGAATTTCTCCGGCACCGGATCGAAACCGCCGGTGCACAGAGGTTGGCAGCGAAGGATACGCCAAACCGCGAGAAAGGTGCCGCGCAGCGGACCGAAACGCGCGATCGCGACGCGCGCATAAGACGAGCAGGTGGGATGAAAACGGCAGCGGCTGCCCAGCATCGGACTCAGCAGCCGCTTGTACGCGGCGATCAGGAACAGCAGCAGGCGTGTCAAGACGATGTTTTCGACGAGTGAGTCGCGTTAGACTACGCGGTCGGTTGCCGGGTGGTCGGGTCTAGGCTATAACACTCGACCGCCCATATTCACTCGGATGCTACGGACATGGCAAAGAAATCCCTGGCGAAGGCGAAATCGAAACCTCGCGCTGCAAAGCGTGGTGCAAAGACCGTGGTCAGGGCGGCCAAGGCAAAACCGAAACACGTCAAGAGGGCTACTCCCATCAAGCAGTCGAAGAAGCCGGCGAAAAAAGCCGCAAGCAAACCGGCCCGGCAGTCCGCGGCCAAGACGAAACCATCTACCAAACACGCTGCCGCACCCAAGCCGGCCGCCAAACCGGCGGCCGTCAAGAAGGCGCTGCCGAAGCCGAGTGTCAGCAAGAAAGCCGCACCGGCACGGCCGGAACCGCACCCTATTGCGCATCCCGCTCCCAGCGCCGCCGCGCCCAAGGCGGCGCGCAACAACGGCAAGAGCGCGTACGGCGTCGCGGTGGCCGCACCCGGCAGCGAGCCGGGCATCACCAAGGAAGACGGCCGTTACGCATTGCCGGCGACGGTCAACATCGATTTGCCGAAAGGCTACCGTCCTTCCTCGAAAGAGGAGTACATGGGCCCGAAGCAGCTCGCGTACTTCCGCAACAAGCTGCGCGACTGGCGCGAGCAACTGGTGGAGGAATCGCGTCAAACGATGGAGAACCTGCGCGAAGAGGTGCGCGATGTGGGCGACGACGCCGAGCGCGCCACGCGCGAAACCGAGAACTCGCTGGAACTGCGCACGCGCGACCGCTACCGCAAGTTGATCTCCAAGATCGACAAGGCGCTGCGCCGGATCGAGGAAGGCCGCTACGGCTATTGCGAGGAAACCGACGAGGAAATCGGGCTGGAGCGCCTGGAGGCTCGGCCGATCGCCACGCTTTCGCTCGACGCGCAGGAACGGCGCGAGCATTTGCAGAAGCAGATGGGCGATTGATCCTAGGCCGGCACCGCGCCGGCTTGCGTCACTTCGCGTTCTCCAACGCACGCTGCGCGTGCGCCTTGATCGTCGCCAGCATCGCGGCCAATCCGTTCGAGCGCGTCGGCGAAAGATGCCGTGCCAGTCCCAAAGCGCCGATGAACTCGGGTTCGGTGTCGAGGATTTCACGCGCGGAGCGATCGGAATACACGCGCAGCAGCAGCGCGATCAACCCGGAGACAATCGCGGAGTCGCTGATCGCGCGGATGTGCAGCTTGTTCGCATCGCCCTCGACCGCCATCCACACCTGCGACTGGCAGCCATGCACCTTGTTTGCTTCCGTCATCGATTCTGGCGGGAACGGCGGCAGCTTGCGGCCGAGATCGATCAGGTACTGATAGCGCTCGGTCCAGTCGCCGAACAACGCGAATTCGTCGATGATTTCGCGCTGCGCGCCGGTTGCGGTGTTGACGGCAAGGTCATTCATGGGTGGATTATCGCGCGACGAGCGGGAATACGGGCGAAACGATTGCGCCCGCGAGCGCTCCTACCGCTCCGCCACTTTCCACCGCGTGCCCTGCGGTCCGTCCTCGATCGCGATGCCCATCGCGGCGAGCTGGTCGCGGATTTCGTCGGCGCGCTTGAAGTCGCGCGCCGCGCGGGCGGAGCGGCGTGTGTTGATTAGTTCTTCTATGCGTGCGGCATCCATCAGTCCCTTCCCGCGCTTGAACCAAGCGTCGGGATTCTGCGCCAGTAAGCCAAGCAACTCACCACTCGCAAGCAGCGCGGCTTTGGCGTGGCGCCGTTCTCCCATCGAAATTGCGCGCCGCGCCTCATCCGCCAGTCGAGCCAGCTCTGCCAAACTATCCGGCGTATTCAAATCATCCATTAGCGTGTCACTGAAACTCTCCGGCGTGTCAGCGTCGGCAGCGGTTGCTTCGATATCGGCCAGGTCGCGCAATGTGCCGTACAACCGATCCAGCGTGGCAATGCTTTGTTCGATCAACGCATCCGACCATTCCAGCGGTTGCCGATAATGCGCGCTGAGCAGAGCGTAACGCAGCGCTTCGGGTGGATATCGTTGCAGCAGATCGTGCAGGCGCGCGACATTGCCGACCGACTTGCTCATCTTCGCGCCGGAAAAAGTCAGCATCCCGTTGTGCAGCCAGTAACGCGCGAATTCGCGGTGATTCGCGCAGGTGCTCTGCGCGATTTCGTTCTCGTGGTGCGGGAACATCAGATCGTTGCCGCCGGCGTGGATGTCGATGGTTTCGCCCAGGTGCGCGGCCGCCATGGCCGAGCACTCGATATGCCAGCCCGGCCGCCCGCGGCCCCATGGTGATTCCCAGCCGGGCAGCTCCGGCGTCGACGGTTTCCACAGCACGAAGTCGGCCGGATTTTTCTTGTAAGGCGCAATTTCCACGCGCGCACCGGCGATCATGTCCTCGACCGAGCGCCGCGAGAGCTGCCCGTATTGCGGATAGGAAGACACGTCGAACAACACGTGGCCTTCCGCAGCATAGGCATGCGCCTGCGCGATCAGCTTCTCGCACATCGCGATGATCTCGGCGATGTGCGCGGTCGCGCGCGGCTCGACATCCGGCACGTCGGCGCCGAGCTTCGCCATGTCTTCATGGAATGCCGCAGCGTAGCGGTCGGTGATCGAGACGATCGGGGTGCCCGCGGCGAGCGCGGCGGCATTGATCTTATCGTCCACGTCGGTGATGTTGCGCGCGTATACGACGTGTTCAGCACCATAGATCCGGCGCAACAGCCGTGCCAGCAGTCCGAACACAACGTACGGCCGCGCATTGCCGATATGCACGTAGTGGTACACGGTCGGCCCGCACACGTACAGGGTGACCCGTTCAGGATCGAGCGGTCGAAATTCCTCGACCCGGCGGGTAAGGCTGTTGTGCAGGCGGAGCGGCGTCGTCACGGTCGGCGGCGTGCAATCAGCGGGAACAGTTCGCATTTTACTTGTAAAGCTTGCTGTTTCCTTCGGCGCAGATTCAGCCGCACTTTGGTGGAATGGCGCCCGAACGAAGGGATCCGTTCGAGAGACTCACGCCCGACCGGAGGCCGCAATGTCCATCATCAAACCCGTTTTCGCCGCGCTGCTGCTCGCTGCCGCGGGCGCAGTGCAGGCGCAGCCTTATCCGCCGCCGCCGGACGACAACGCGCATTTCGGTTGGGCCGATGTGCTGCGGGTGGACCCTGTCTATGACGTGGTGCAGGCCGGCCCGCCGCACCAGGAGTGCTACGACGAGCAGGTGACGACCACCGACAACAACCACACAGGCGGCACCGTGCTCGGCGCGATCGTCGGCGGCGCGCTGGGCAATCAGGTGGGCAAGGGCAATGGCCGCACTGCGGCAACGATTGCGGGCGCGGTGGCCGGTGGCGCGATCGGCAACCGCGTCTCCGCGGCCAACGATCGCACCTACACCGACACGCAGACGCGTTGCCGCATGGTCAGCGACTATCCGCCGCACCGGCGCATCTCGGCGTACGATGTGGAATATCGCTACCGCGGCGAGGTGTATGTCTCGCGCCTGGGTTACGATCCGGGCGAACGGCTGAGGGTCCGCGTCAGCGTCACCCCTGCGGAATGAGCGTTGCATCATCGCGATGTGGCTGGCATTATCGCGCCCCGATGCATGATCTCCGCGCCAATCTTTTAATCCTGACCAGCGCCCGCATGGCCGCCGGCATGACTTCGCGCGCGCGCCGACCGGAAACATTCTCACCGGCCGGATAGTTCGTCGCGCATTTCCTCTTTTCGACAAAACCCGGCCTCGCGCCGGGTTTTTGTTTTCGGAATCGGGAAATGACGCCACGCCACTTCATCACCACGCAGGATTTCAGCCGCACCGAACTGGATGCGCTGCTGGAAGACGCCGCGCGTTTCAAGCGCGACAAGTTCGGCGATCAGCTTGCCGGAAAATCCATCGCGCTGCTGTTTTTCAACCCCTCGATGCGCACGCGCACCAGTTTCGAACTGGGCGCGCACCAGTTGGGCGGGCACGCGATCGTGCTGAGTCCCGGCAAGGATGCATGGCCGATCGAGTTCGAACTCGGCGCCGTAATGGATGGCGAGGCCGAGGAACACGTGGCGGAAGTCTCGCGGGTGCTGTCGCGCTACGCCGATCTGATCGGCGTGCGCGCGTTTCCGAAATTTCGCGACTGGAACGAGGATCGCAAGGACACCGCGATCATCGCGTTCGCGCGGCATGCCACGGTGCCGGTGATCAACATGGAGACGATCACGCATCCCTGCCAGGAGCTGGCGCACGTGATGGCGTTGCGTGAGCACCTCGGCGCGGAGTTGCGCGGCAGGAAATATGTTCTGACCTGGACGTACCACCCCAAGCCGTTGAACACCGCGGTGGCCAATTCCGCACTGCTGATCGCTACGCGTTACGGCATGAACGTGACTTTGCTGTGTCCCACGCCCGAGTACGTGCTGGACCCGCGCTACATGCAGGCCGCGCAGACGAACGCGCAGGAAAACGGCGGCTCGCTGCGCGTCTCGCACGACATCGAAGACGCCTATCGCGGCGCGCAAGCGGTGTACGCCAAGAGCTGGGGCGCTCTGCCTTATTTCGGCCGCTGGGAAGAGGAAAAGCCGATCCGCGATGCGCACCGGCATTTCATTGTCGACGACTCGAAGATGGCCCTGACCGACGACGCGGTCTTCAGCCATTGCCTGCCGCTGCGGCGCAACGTCAAGGCAACCGATGCCGTGATGGATTCGCCGCGGTGTATTGCCATCGAGGAAGCCGAGAATCGCTTGCACGTGCAGAAGGCGATCATGGCCGCGCTAGTCGCTCGAGGGGAACGCTGATGCCGATGAAAGACATCGTGCTGGCTTTTTCCGGCGGCCTGGACACCAGCTTCTGCATTCCGTGGCTGCGCGAACGCGGCTACGCGGTGCACACCGTGTTCGCCGACACCGGCGGGGTGGACGCGGGCGAGCGGACCTGGATCGAGCAGCGTGCCCGCGCACTCGGCGCGGCATCGCACGTCACGGTCGATGGCGGCCCCGCGCTGTGGTCGCAGTTCGTCAAGCCATTCGTATGGGCGGGCCAGGGTTATCAGGGCCAGTATCCGCTGCTGGTTTCGGATCGTTATTTGATCGTCGAAGCCGCATTGAGGCGCGCGAACGAACTCGACACGCGCACGATCGCGCACGGCTGCACCGGCATGGGCAACGATCAGGTGCGTTTCGACCTGACGGTAAAAGCGTTGGGCGATTACGAGATCGTCGCGGCGATCCGCGATATCCAGCGCGAGCACCCGCAGGTGCGCGCGTACGAGCAGGAGTATCTGCGCGAACGCGGATACGAAGTGCGCACCAAACAGCAGGCGTACACCATCAACGAGAACCTGCTGGGCGTGACGATGTCCGGCGGCGAGATCGATCGCTGGGAAGCGCCGGACGAGGCTGCGCGCGGCTGGTGTGCGCCGCGTTCCAAATGGCCGGACGAACCGCTGCGCGTGAAGCTGCAGTTTCAAAACGGCGAAGCGACCGCGCTGGACGATGAAGTGCTGCCCGGCCACGTGCTGCTGGCGAAACTCAATCGGGCTTTCGCGAAATACGGGGTCGGCCGCGGGTTGTACACCGGCGATACGACCATCGGTTTGAAGGGCCGCATCGTGTTCGAAGCACCGGGGCTGACTGCACTGCTCGTCGCGCATCGGGCATTGGAGGAGGCGGTGCTGAGCAAGCAGCAAAACCGCTTCAAGCCGAATGTTGCGTGCCAATGGGTGGAACTTGTATATGAAGGTTTCTTCCATGACCCGCTGAAAGCCGATCTGGAAGCGTTCCTCGCTTCATCGCAGCGCTGCGTCAATGGCGAGGTAACGCTGGAAACGCGTGGCGGCCGCGTGGATGCGATCGCGGTGCAATCGGCGCACCTGCTCAATGCGGAGAGCGCAACCTACGCACAAAGCGCCGACTGGGGCGCGGCCGAAGCGGAAGGGTTCATCCGCTTGTATGGCATGAGCAGCACGCTATGGGCGCAGGTGAACCGCACGTCATGAGCGCGCTGCTGGACAATACGCTCGATCACCTGCGCGTGCTGGTCGGCTACGACACGCGCAATCCGCCGCGCGCGATCGGCCGCGAAGGATTGTTCGACTACCTGCGCGCGCCGTTGCACGGCTTCGACTGTTCGCTCACCGATCACGGAGCCGGTGCGATCAGCCTGCTTGCCGTGCGCGGCAAACCGCGGCTTCTGTTCAACGTGCATCTGGATACGGTGCCCGATTCGCCGCAGTGGAGCGGCAATCCGTTCGAACTGCGCGTGCGGGATGGGCGCGCGATCGGGCTGGGCGCGTGCGACATCAAGGGCGCGGCGGCGGCATTGCTCGCGGTGGCTGAAGCCGGCGACGGCGATCTCGCGCTGCTGTTCACCACCGATGAGGAAGGTCGCCAACCGCGTTGCATCGCGGAGTTTCTGAAAACATCCCACGCGTACGACGCCGTCGTCGTCGCGGAGCCGACGCGCTGCGAAGCGGTGCTGGCGCATCGCGGCATCCATACGTTCGAGGTACGTTTCGCCGGCCGAAGTGGACATGCCGCGGGCGAGCAGAAAGCAGACGACAGCGCGGTTCATCAGGCAGTGCGCTGGAGCACCGCGGCGCTGGACTACGCGCGCTCGCAGTCGCACCAGCGCTTCGGCGGCCTGACCGGATTGCGCTTCAACATCGGCCGCATCGAAGGCGGAATCAAGCCCAACGTGATCGCGCCGGAGGCGGAGCTTCGTTTCGCGATCCGGCTGCTGCCGAGCATGTCGCCGCAAAAGTTGCTGGAAACATTGCGGGCGCTGGATCCGCTTCCGTCGCAGTTCGCGCAAACGTTCAGCGGTCCGCCGTTGCCCGCGGGCGCCGATTTCGATGAGCATGGCGCGATTGCCGAAGCGCGCCGGCTCGCCGCGCGCGATCTCGCCGATGGGCTGGGATTGCCGATCGGCAACGCGGTGGATTTCTGGACGGAAGCTTCACTGTTTTCGCAGGCGGGCCATACCGCGTTCGTGTACGGCCCCGGCGACATCGCGCAGGCGCATACCGCTGACGAGTGGGTTTCCCTGGACCAACTTCAGACGTACGCAGAAAACGTACTGCGCATCGCGGAGGCCGGCTCTGCATGAACTCCGGATCAAGAGCTCTTCCGGGGCAGGCGCCGCATGCGCCGGTTCGGCAGACGATCGTGCGGCTGCTCTCCAATATGGAAAGCAGCCGCGAAATCCGCCAATACCTGCAACGTTTTTCGCGGCTGGACGCCAAACGCTTCGCGGTGGTGAAAGTGGGCGGCGCGGTGTTGCGCGACGATCTCGACGCGCTGACTTCTTCGCTTGCCTTTCTGCAAAAGGTCGGCCTGACGCCGATCGTGGTGCACGGCGCGGGGCCGCAACTGGACGAGGCGCTGAAAGCCGCCGGCATTCCCAAACGCACGCTCGATGGTTTGCGCGTGACCCCGCCGGACGCGCTTGCCGTGGTGCGCCGCGTGGTGCAGGCGGAGAACCTGAGACTCGTGGAAGCGCTGCAACGCTGCGACGTGCGTGCGACATCCATTCTTTCCGGCGTGTTCGAATCCGCGTTACTGAATCGCGGCAAGTTCGGCATGGTCGGCCGCGTGTCGCGGGTCGAACTCGCTTCCGTCGAAGCCAGCATCAACGCCGGCTCCATCCCGGTGATCGCATCGCTCGGAGAAACTACGCGGGGGCAGATTCTCAATATCAACGCCGATTTCGCCGTGAATGCGCTGGTTCGTGCGTTGCAGCCGTACAAGATCGTGTTCCTGACGGAAGCCGGTGGCTTGCTGGATCGCAACGGCCGAGTCATCGACTCGATCAATCTTTCCACCGACTACGCGGCGTTGATGCGCGCGCCGTGGCTGCATTCGGGCATGCGGTTGAAGCTGCAACAGATCAGCGGACTGCTGGACGCCTTGCCGTTGAGCACGTCGGTGTCGATCACGCGGCCGTCGGAACTCGCGCGCGAGCTGTTCACGCACCGCGGTTCCGGTACGCTGGTGCGGCGCGGCGAACAAGTGCGCCGCTGTACGCGATGGCCGCAACTCGATCTCGACTGCCTGCGGACGCTGATCGAATCCGCCTTCGGCCGCAAGCTGGCGCCGGACTACTTCGAACGCACGGGGCTGTTTCGCGCCTACGTCAGCGAGAACTACCGCGCGGCCTTGATCCTGACACGCGAAACACTCGCGAATGGGACGCGGGTCGCCTATCTGGACAAGTTTGCGGTATCCGAGGATGCGCAAGGCGAAGGCCTCGGCCGCGCGGCCTGGCAGGTGATGCGCGCTGAAAACCCCGCGCTGTTCTGGCGTTCGCGGCGCGACAACGGCGCCAACGATTTCTACGCGAGCGAAGCGGACGGTTGCATCAAGCAGCCGCGCTGGACGGTGTTCTGGTGCGGCCTGAAATCGTTCGGGCAGATCGAAGCGTGCGCGCGACATTGCCATGAGCGACCAGCTACGTTGCTGGAGCGAGCATGAAGCAGGTCGGCATCATTGGAGCTCGAGGGCACGTCGGTGCGGAGCTGGTCGAGCTGATCGCGGCTCATCCGCAGCTCGAACTGGCATTCGCCTCTTCCCGCGAGCTCGAAGGCCAACGCGTGCGCGATCGTGTGCCGGTATCCGCGGAGGAACTGCGTTACGAAAATCTGGATGCGGATGCAGTAGCAGGAAAGGGCCCGGACGCGGTGATCCTCGCACTGCCGAACGGCAAGTCCGAGACCTTCGTGCGGGCGATCAATGCGCGCGCACCGCGGACCGCAATCGTCGATCTTTCGGCCGATCACCGTCTCGATACGGACTGGTACTACGGCCTGCCGGAGCTGACGCGCGAGCGTTACGAAGGCGAAAGACGAATCAGCAATCCCGGATGCTACGCCACCGCGATGCAGCTTGCGATCGCGCCGCTGCTGGATGTGCTGGCGGCGCCGCCACAGTGTTTCGGCGTTTCCGGTTACTCGGGCGCCGGCACCACGCCATCCGGCAGGAACGATCCGGAAAAGCTGCACGACAATTTGATGCCATACGCTTTGACCGGCCATCTGCACGAGCGCGAAGTCTCCGCGCGGCTCGGTGTGTCGGTGGAATTCATGCCGCACGTCGCGCCGCATTTTCGCGGCATCACAATGACGGTGAACCTCCGGCTGTGCGAAGCGCTGGATACCGAATCGTTAAAGGCGTTCTATCGCGAACGCTATGCCGGCGAACCGCTGATCCGCATCATGGATGAACCGCCCTGGGTCAGCCGCATCGCCGGCAGGCACGGCGTCGAGATCGGAGGCTTCGCGGTGGCGGATGACGGCAGGCGCGCGGTGATCGTCGCTACCCTGGACAATCTGCTGAAAGGCGCGGCCACGCAGGCGCTACAGAACCTCAATCTCGCGCTGGGCCTGGACGAATTCGCGGGAATTCCGCTCGAGGTGACCGCATGAGCGATCTGCTTTGGCAAAAGAAGGACACCCGCACCGACGAACGCGTCATGCGGTTCCTGTCTGGCGACGACGTGTTGCTCGATCGGGAGTTTTTTCTGCACGACATCGCCGCCAGCCGCGCGCACGTAGAGGGGCTTGCGCGCATCGGCGTGTTGAATGCGGACGAAGCGCAAACGCTCGATCGTGAATTGGCTGCCTTGGCCGGTGAATTTTCGTCCGACGCATTCGTGCTGGACGAGCGCTACGAAGACGGGCATTCCGCCATCGAAGCGCGCCTGACGGAGCGGCTGGAAGATGTGGGCGCCAAGGTGCACACCGGCCGCAGCCGTAACGATCAGGTACTGGTCGCGGTGCGCTTGTGGCTGAAAGAGAAACTCGCGGCGTTGCAGACGCGTTGCGCGGCCATCGCGCGCATCTGCCTGGATCGCGCAGAAAAAGAATCGCTGCCGATGCCCGGCTACACGCATCTGCAACGCGCCGTGGTGTCTTCGACATCGATGTGGTTCGCCGGTTTCGCCGAATCCTTCATCGACGATGCGCAGCGCGCGCGCGACACGCTCGCGTGGATCGATGCCAATCCGCTCGGCACCGCGGCGGGCCACGGCGTCAGTTTGCAACTCGATCGAGAGCACACCACCCGTGCACTCGGCTTCGCGCGCATGCAGATCAATCCCGTTGCGGCGCAGTTGTCGCGCGGCAAGTTCGAGCTGGCGGCGCTGGAGGCGCTGTGCTCCGCGTTGCTGGATCTGCGCCGGCTCGCATGGGACCTTTCATTGTTCACCACGTCGGAATTCGGTTTCGTGGAACTCCCGTCCGAATACACGACCGGCTCGTCCATCATGCCGAACAAGCGCAATCCGGACGTGATCGAGCTGATGCGCGCGGCTTATCCCACGGCGGCTGCCGCACGCAGCGAAATCGAGCAACTGCTGTCGCTCCCGTCCGGCTATCAGCGGGACTTGCAGATCAGCAAGGGCGCACTGGTGCGAGGTTTCCGGCGCGGCCTTGCCGCGC
The DNA here is from genome assembly GCA_036759545.1 of Rhodanobacteraceae bacterium. Classification (GTDB taxonomy): domain Bacteria; phylum Pseudomonadota; class Gammaproteobacteria; order Xanthomonadales; family Rhodanobacteraceae; genus 66-474. Next base: position 630 of record DAIOUL010000046.1, on the reverse strand, counting down.
TGGAACTTGTCCCCGGCTTGTTGTTGCGCCTGCATTGGAGCGCCGAACGCATGCGCGCTGCGATCGAGCCTTCGATGTATGCGACCGATGTCGCGATCGAACGTGCGGTTGCCGGTGTGCCGTTTCGCCACGCTTACAAACACGCGGCGGAAATTGCGGAGAGGGCAGGCGAGGGCCGCACGCCCGAGCAAAGCCTCGCTGCGCGCATTTCGCCCGGCGCGCACGCCGATCTGAGGCTGGATCAACTTTGCGCGCGGTTGCACGCGGTGGCATTGCAGTGACGAGGGCGGTTGCGCTTTTCCGAATCCCGAATCCCGAATCTCAGAACGACATGAAATAACCGCCGTTCACCGGCACGTTGGCGCCGGTGATGAAACCGGCATCGTCCGCGGTGAGGAATGCGACGGTGCGCGCGATGTCGGACGGTTCACCCAGGCGGCCCACCGGAATCTGCGCGACGATCTGGTTGCGGATGTCTTCCGGCACCTTCATCACCATTTCGGTCTTGCAGTAGCCGGGCGAGACGCTGTTGACCGTCACGCCTTTCTTCGCCACTTCGCGCGCCAGCGCCATGGTGAAGCCGTGCATGCCGGCCTTGGCCGCGGAGTAGTTGGTCTGGCCGAACTGGCC
>DAIOUL010000045.1:0-20133 GCA_036759545.1 Rhodanobacteraceae bacterium | reverse complement strand
CACGTCGATGTTGAAATCGCGCAGCGCGTAGGTCTCCACCACTTCGGTGCGGTAAACCTTGGAGAGATGGGTCATCTTGAGCATGGTGGTTCCTTGACGTGTTTGTGTTTGGATGCAAATGCCGCCATTCGAGTTGCAATGACTTTCGACACACCAATCAGTGCGTTCGTCCATGAACGCGAAGATCAAAAAGCGGACAAAGCTGCCGTCCATGGCCAAGAGCTCCGTTGTCCGCACTTTTCACAAGAGCTCAATCACTGATCGCCACGCTCTGCGCGCCGTTGAAGGCGTCGGTGCCGGAGACCACGATGCGATCGCCTTCCTTCAGCCCCTGCAGGATCTCGACCTTGTCGATCGAACTGGTGCCGACGCGGATCGGTGTCTTGGTGGCGATGCCGTCCTTCACGACATAGGCATAGTTGCCGCCGGATTCGTCGACGAACGAACCACGCGCCACGGTCAGCACGTTGTCGCGCTTGTCGAGCACGATGCGCACGGAGAGGCGCTGGTTCTGGCGGAGGTTCTCCGGCTTGGCGCCGACGAAGCGCACGCGCGCGGCGACTTCGCCGTCCACGACTTCTGGCGAAATGGCGCTGACCGCGCCTTTCCAGTCGCCGCCGCTGCCGCTGATGTCCGCGCCCATGCCGGCGGCGAGGTCGCGCGCGAAGCTCTCCGGCACCTTCACTTCCACCTCCAGCGCCGAGAGATCGACCACCGTCAGCAGCTTCGCGTCCTTGGCCACCGTCGCGCGCGGCGCGATGAACAACTGGCCGACCTGGCCGTTGACTGGCGAGCGCACGTTCAATTCGTCCACCTGCCGCTGCAGATCCTTCACCAGCAGTAGCTGGCGTTCCCACGCCAGTTTCTTGGCCTTGACGTCGAAACCCAGACTGTCGCCGGCCAGCGCGACGTCCTCGGTCGCGTGCTTCAACGCGATCTGTGATTTCTCCAGGGTGTCCTTTGCGTGCGCCACTTCCATCTGCGACACGGCGCCCTTGGCGAAGGCCTTCTGGTTGCGCTCGTAGTCGGTCTGCGCGGTCTGCGCGTCGATCTGGGCGTTATCGTGCGCCTTCTGCAATTCCAGCCGCTGCTTGCGCGCGGTGATCTGCGCGAGCTCGTAGTCCACCTGCAATGCATCCGCGTTGGATTGTTCCTGCGCCAGCTTGTTGGTGAGTTCGGGGCTGTCGATCACCGCCAGCACCTGGCCTTTTTTCACCACGTCGCCGGCGTTGACCTTCAGCGTGACGTCGCCGCCGGACGTGGCGTACATCGTGGGACTCACCGCCGCGACCACACGCCCTTCGGCGGCGATGTCGCGCACGAACGGGCCGCGTTCAACGGTGGCGATCACCACGCGCGACGCACTGACCGATGCGTCGGTGGACAACAGACGTTTGACCATCGGCGCCAACAGCGCGATCACCACCAGCACGGCCACGCCACCGCCGATCCACATCAGCCGCTTGCGTTTCGAAGGCTTGCGCTCGATCAGGCGGTCCTGGGCGGAGGTATCGCGTATCGTCATGTCGGTGGCTGTATCCGTTCGATCGCCGTTGCGACCACGGGTGCATTTCTGCAATCGCGGTGCCAGCATGGCGATTGCGTGCAAGCCGCATGGGAATGCGGGTTTCAGAGGATCGTGAATGGCGCGGACGTGTCCGCGGACAGTGGCGGACGCCGGGGCGGACGGCCGCACGCGGCCGTGCGCAAAAGTCCCTGCGACCTTTCACCCGATTGCGGCATCCTAGTACGCGTGCAGCCGTCGCCTTCCTTCCAGACACATTCCTTCCAGCAGCACGTCGAGCCGGAACTGATCGCGCGCCTGCGGCGCCGCGACCTCGCCGCGTTCGAACGGATTTACCGGCAATTCGAACGCGCGGCGTGGACGCTGGCGTTGCGCCTGACCGGGCGTGCCGATGTCGCGCAGGAAGTGCTGCAGGAGTCGATGCTGAAAGCCTGGGAACACGCCGCGCAATACCGCGGCGATGCGCCGTTCTCGGCGTGGCTGCGCAAGCTGGTGGTGAACGAAGCGCTGATGCGCCTGCGACGCGACCGCCTGCACGTGTTCGAGGTGTTCGATGACACGCGCGCGGATGTCGATGCGAGCGAACCCTGGACCCGGGCGGATGCGTCTGCGCTGGACCGCGCCTTGAACCGGCTGCCCGACACCGCGCGCGCGGTGCTGTGGCTGTATCACGTCGAAGGCTGTACGCACATCGAAATCGCCGAGCAGTTCGGACGCACGGTGAGTTTTTCCAAGTCGCAGCTCGCGCGCGCCACGCGCCGCTTGCGCGAACTGCTGCAACCGCATGCAGAGGTCACGACGCCATGCACGATGAATTCGATCGGCAACGCGTGAACAGCGACGCCGCATTGGCCGCCGCGCTGCGCGCCCTGCCCCCGTCCACGCCGCCGCGCGACGGCTGGGAACGTCTCGCGGTTCGCGTCGGCCATCGGCGCCGCGTGCGCACCACGCTGCGCATCGCCATTCCTGCCGCACTGGCCGCAGGTGTCGCGCTCGCCATCGGCCTGTCGCATCTGCAACCGGCGCCTTCGCCCACGCTGCGCGTCGCCCAACAGGCGGCGACGAGCCACGCGTCCGGAACGCAACTGGATGCATTGCGCATGCGGTCGCAGCGCCTGCAAGACTGGGTGCAAACGCTCGATCGCGGCGGCGCGCCGCTGGACGGCGATGCGCTTGCCAGCGCGGTGGCGTTGCAGGACCGCATCGGCCTGGTGGATCTGCAGTTGAGCGCTGCGACCGATGCGGCGACCCGCGCATCATTGTGGCAACAGCGCATCGCATTGTTGCAGCAACTCGGAATGCTGCATCTGCAACCTTACGCGGTCGCGGAACGCACGCGCGACACGCGCCACGACACCACGATTCTTTGAGGCACGCCATGAAACGCCTGATGATTTTCTTTCCGCTGCTGTTCGCCTGCGCCGCCGCGGCCGCTCCGCCGTCCGCTTCCTCCAGCGCCGAAGCCGCGCAAGCCGCAAGCGAAGCCGCTCGAGCGCGCGACGAGGCCGCACGCGCCCGCAACGAGGCGGCGCGAGCCAGCGATGAAGCCGCGGATGCCGCGCGCGCCAGTGACGATGCGGCACGCGCCGGTGCAGAGGCCGCGCGCGAAGCGGCCGATGCGCGAAAACTCGCGGAGCTGCAGGCGCACATGAACGAGCTGGCGCAGCGCATGGCCGAGTTGTCGGTGAAAATCGGCGATCAGGCCAGCGCCAGCGCGTTGCGTTATCTGGCCGACGACAAGCGCGGCATGCTGGGTGTCGTGCTGGACGACGAAGACAACGGGCTGCGCGTCAGCGCGGTCACGCCGGGCGGCCCCGCCGAGCGCGCCGGCATCCGCGATGGCGACGTGATCACCGCAGTCGACGGCACGCCGGTCGACAACGGCGGCGATGCGGAACTCGCGGGTCACCTCACCGCGGGCAAGCCGGTGAAGCTGTCCGTACTGCGCGACGGCAAGGCACTCCAAATGCGGGTGACGCCCGAGCGCTTTCAAGCCGCGGATTGGCAGGCGCTGGCGCGCACCGCGCAAACCGCGGCACAGCGTTCGCTCGCGCAGTTGAATTCGCCGGAGTTCCGCAAGCAACTCGATCGCAACATGCAAGACGCGATGCGGCAGACCGAAAAAGCGCGCGCACAAATCGCCGCACAGTGGGGCAAAGGCTTCGCGCTGAAAGACCAGTGGTTCGCGCCGTGGTGGGGATTGAATCTCGCCTCGCTGAACCCGGAACTCGGCCGCTACTTCGGCACCGGCCGGGGCGCGCTGGTGCTCTCGAATGATGCGCAACGCTATCCCGGTCTGGAGGCCGGCGACGTAATCACCGAGGTGAATGGCAGTGCCGTTTCAAAACCCGAAGACGCGATGCGCGCGCTGCAGGCGCTGCCGACCGACAAACCGGTGCGCCTGACGGTGCTGCGTCACGGCAAATCTCTCGCAGTGGAATTGAAGACGCCGCCGCGCTGGGATCTGCTGCCGCCTGCACCGCCCGCGCCGCTGGCACCCCTTGCGCCTTCGGCACCTGCTGCACCCGCTGCCCCGGTCGCGGCGCCCGCTCCGGCTGCTCCGAAGGCTCCTGCCGCGCCCGCCGCTCCGCAGGTGAAGCACTAAACCCTCCCCTTCAAAGGGAGGGTTTGGGTGGGGATGGTTTTCGCTCGACAACACCATCCCCATCCCAGCCTTCCCCTTGAAGGGGAAGGAGCCTGATACTCGCCGTTGTTGGCCAGCGCACCGCCAATATCGAATCAACGCAACGCCGCGTCGATCCGCCGCATCACCGCATCGTCCAGTTTGTCGACCGCGTTCAGCGCGCCGAGATTGTCTTCCAGTTGCGCGCGTTTGCTGGCGCCGAGAATCACGCTGGAGACGTTCGGATTCTTGAGGATCCACGCGATCGCGAATTGCGCGGGAGAGATTCCGAGTTCCTGCGCGATCGGCAGCAACTTTTCCACGCGTTGCAGATCGGCACGGCCCTCGCGCGAATCGATGCGGTCGCGTAGCCATTCGTAACCGGGCGTGTTCATGCGTGAATCCTTCGGAATGCCTTGGCGATACTTTCCGGTCAGCACACCCGAAGCCAGCGGCGACCAGGTCGTGGTGCCCAGGCCGAATTCGCGGTAAAGCGGTGCGTATTCGACTTCCACGCGCTCGCGGTGCAGCAGGTTGTATTGCGGCTGTTCCATCCTCGGTGCGTGCAGGTGGTGCGCGCGCGCGACCTCGTGCGCGATACGGATGTCTTCCGCGGGCCACTCGCTGGTGCCCCAGTACAGCACCTTGCCCTGCCGGATCAGCGTATCCATCGTCCACACCGTTTCCTCGATCGGCGTGTCCGGATCGGGACGATGGCAGAAATACAGATCGAGATAATCCACGCGCAGCCGTTGCAATGCCTGGTGGCAGGCATCCATCACGTGCTTGCGCGACAGCCCGCGCTGCGTGGGCTTCGGATCACGCGCCGAACCGAAATACACCTTGCTGGACACGCACCACGTGTCACGCGGAAAGCGCAGATCGGCCAGTGCGTCGCCCATGACTTTCTCCGCTTCGCCGGCGGCATACGTTTCGGCGTTGTCGAAGAAATTGATGCCGTGATCCCAGGCGCAGGCCAGCAACTCGCGCGCGGCGCCGCGATCGACCTGATTGCCGAACGTCACCCATGCGCCGAACGAGAGCGCGGAAATCTGCAGGCCGGACGAGCCGAGGCGGCGGTATTGCATGGCGGTGCTCCGCGTGAAAGCGGCGATGTTGCCACGCCTCACGTCAAGCCGGTGCATCCGCAGGTTTGCGCGCACGAACGAGGCCGCGCTATCCTGCGCGCGCTCCGTCGGGGAGTAGCCGGCTTCGGCGTCCGTCATCGGGACACCGAAGTCTCCGCGTCAACACACTTGGCCGGCAGGCCATGGCGCGGAACATCGAGAGATGCGGCGAGACCGGCAGTTCACGCGCGAGGCTCAGGCCGGGACTTCGCGCGCGGATTGTCGCGTCGAGTCCCGGCCACTGGAGCATCCGTGCAAGCCTTCCTCGTTTCGTTCGGCGCGGTCGCGCTGGCCGAGATCGGCGACAAGACCCAACTGCTCTCGCTGGTATTGGCAGCGAAATACCGCCGGCCGCTGCCGATCTGCCTGGGCATCTTCGTAGCCACGCTGCTCAATCACGCGATCGCCGCGGAAGTCGGAACCTGGCTGGCGGCGTGGATGACACCCACCGTGCAACGCTGGCTGATCGGCGGTTCCTTCATCGCGGTTTCGGTCTGGGCGCTGTTTCCGGACAGGGCCGACGAAGGCGCCGCCACACGCAACGGCCATGGCGTGTTCGTGGCCACCGTGGTCGCTTTTTTTCTGGCGGAGATGGGCGACCGCACGCAGATCGCCACCGCGATCCTCGGCGCGCAATTCCGCGCGCCATTGCAGGTGATCGCCGGCACCACACTCGGCATGATGCTCGCCAACGTGCCGGTGGTGTTCCTCGGTGTGCGCTTCGCTTCGAGACTGCCGCTGCGCGCCGCGCGCATCTGCGCGTCGGTTCTTTTTGCGGCGCTGGGGATCTGGATCCTGGTGCGGTGATGGCCTTGTCATTCCGGCGAAAGCCGGACAAATTCGTCTGGAACGAATTTGAACAACCGAAGGTTGGCCCGAAGGGCAAAGTCCATGGACGGACTTTGTAATCCAGTTTTGCTTTCCGCAAGATTGCTTTGGGTTCCGCTCGCTGCCAAAGACGGCGCTTTGCGCCGGCTACTTTTGTTTCGGCAAAAGTAGCCAAAACCATTGCGCCGGCATGACGGTCGAGCCGACGTCCGGTTGGCTCGACTGCCCTGCGCTTCTCACCGGGCGCGCGCCGGCGCGAACTCGCACATCCGTGTGCTCAAACAGTCGCGCCTTTCCCGCGCGCCCGGCTGCGATGCTCGGCCTCATGCGACGGCGCTTTAAGCTCGCTTAACACGGCCGTCCATGGCCTTCGTCGAGGCAGGATCGGCGCTTGCCGCTTTTCCACCCATGCCCTAGTCTCGCGCGAACGCGTTGGGGATGTCGCGATGAATCTGAAACTGCGTCTGATCGTGATGAACTTCCTCCAGTTCTTCATCTGGGGCGCGTGGCTCCTGACGATCGGCGCGTACTGGTTCCAAAACCGGCATTGGTCGGGCACCCAGTTCGGCGCGATCTTCTCGACGATGGGCATCGCCGCGCTGTTCATGCCCTCGGTCGCGGGCATCATCGCCGACAAGTGGATCAACGCGGAGCGCTTGTACGGCCTGCTGCAGATCGCCGGTGCGATCGTGCTGTTCTGCATTCCGCTGGTGAACGATCCGAACGTGCTGTTCTGGGTCATGTTGTTGAACATGATCTGCTACATGCCGACGATCTCGCTGGCGATCGCGGTGGCGTACAACGCGCTGAAGAACGAAGGCCTCGACGTGGTGCCCGTGTATCCGCCGATCCGCGTGTGGGGCACGATCGGCTTCATCGTCGCGACCTGGACGGTGAGCCTGCTGCACTTCGAGGTTTCGGCGATGCAGTTCCGCGTGGCCGCGGTCGCATCGCTGGTCCTCGGGATCTACGCCTTCACGCTGCCGCGCTGCCCGCCGCGCCTGGACAAGGCGCACAGCCGCACGCTGGCCGACCGACTGGGCCTCACATCCTTCGTGCTGTTCCGCGACCCGCAGATGGCGGTGTTCTTCATTTTCGCGATGCTGCTGGGCGCCGCGCTGCAACTGACCAACGCCTACGGCGACACCTTCCTGCACGACTTCGCCAAGCTGCCCGCCTACCAAGGGCTGCTGGCGGTGAAATACCCGGCGATCATCATTTCGATTTCGCAGGTTTCGGAAACACTGTTTATTTTGACGATCCCGTTCTTCCTGAAACGCTTCGGCATCAAGGCCGTGATGACGATGAGCATGCTGGCATGGTTCTTCCGCTTCGGCCTGTTCGCGTACGGCGACCCGGGGCCGGGTTTGTGGATGGTCGTGCTGTCGTGCGTGGTGTACGGCATGGCGTTCGACTTCTTCAATATCTCGGGTTCCTTGTTCGTCGAAGGCCAGGCCGATCCCAAGATCCGCGCTTCGGCGCAAGGACTTTTCATGCTGATGACCAACGGCATCGGCGCGGTGCTGGGCAGCCTGATCGCGGGCTGGGCGATCGATACGTTCTTCACCGATCACGCCTGCAATGACGCCGTCGCGATCTGTAAGAACTGGCACGGCATCTGGAGCGCGTTCGCGCTGTATGCGCTGGGCATGGCGATCCTGTTCGTGCCGCTGTTTCGACCGCGCCGTCCCGCCGCGCCACAGCAAGCCCAGCGTGCACTGGCCGATCATTTCGTCGATCGCGCATGAGTGCCGATGCGCCGCAGGTGATCGTGGTCGGCAGCTACAACCGCGACCACGTCTGGCGCGTGGACCGTTTTCCGAAAGAAGGCGAAACGCGACTGGGTTCTGCGTTTTCCACCGGACCCGGCGGCAAGGGATTCAACCAGGCGGTGGCCTGTCATCGCCAAGGCGCGGAGACAATGTTCATCGGCGCGATCGGCGCCGATGCGCTCGGCGCGGTCGCACAACAGGATGCGCGAGACGAAACCTTGCCTTGCCGCTGGCAGGTCCTCGACGATCGGCCCACCGCTTCCACCGCGGTCTGGGTGGACGATGCAGGCCGCAACTGCATCGTGGTGAACCCCGGCGCCAATGCGCATCTGGATGCGAAGTTCGTGCGCGCGCAGCGCGATGCGTTCGCGACCGCGAAACTGCTGCTGATGCAACTGGAAACGGATCTGAATGCGGTAGAAGCGGCGGTGGAATTGGCGCGCGAGTTCGGTTTGATTTGCGCCTTGAATCCCGCGCCGATGCATTCCGAATTGACGCTGACATTGTTGCGCGCGGCCGATCTGATCACGCCCAACGAAACCGAATTCGCGCAGTTGTGCGGACGTTTCCTCGACGTGGATGTCGATGCGTACGCGCTGGCTTCAATGAGCGATTCGACCCTGCACGCGCTGGCGCGGCGGCTGATCCCGGAAGCGACGGTGGTGATCACGCTGGGCGCCAACGGCTGCTTCGTTTCGCACGACGAACAGCATCGCCGCGGCGACGCGGCATCGTCGTATCGCTTGCCCGCGGAACACGCCAACGTGGTCGACACCACCGGCGCGGGCGATTGTTTCTGCGGCGCGCTGGCGGCGGCGATGCTGCGCTTCGCGGGCAAACCTTTTGCCGAGGCCGTGCGCCACGCCAACCACGCCGCCGCGCTCAGCACCGAGCGCGCCGGCGCGGCATCCTCGATGCCGCGATACGATGAAGTCGTGGCACGATTCGGGTCACCATCCGATTGAGAATCGCATGGCCGAATACCGCTACGTCACCGACTGGATGCAGCTCGCTCCCGATGTTGGCGAAGAAATCCGCGCGTTCTGGCTGCGCGAGCAGGCCAACGTGGAAGGCGAGCGCGCCACGCAACGCCTGAACGAAGTCGTCGCGCACGTGCTCGATGCGAACGGCGAGCTGGCCGCGGTATCGACCGCCACGCCGAAGATCCTGCCGCGGCTGGGCCAGCCGCTGTACTACTACCGCTGCTTCGTCGGAAAGCAGTGGCGCTCCAGCAAGCTGGTGCGGCCGCTGCTGCGCCACACGCAAAAGGTGCTGGAAGACTACGCGCGCAAGAACAACTATCCCTGCATCGGCGTGCTGCTGGAACTCGAGAACGAAGGTTTCGCCGACACCCTGCGCTGGGCGCACTGGCCCGGCATCGATTTCTCCTACATCGGCGTCAGCCCGCGCGGCCTGGAACTGCGCGTGTGGTATTTCCGTGGGGCGAAGTTGAAGACGCCGGAAGAGATGGCGGCGTTGGTGCATGCGAATCGATAAATTGATTTTCTGTCCATGAATTCAATAGCCATTCAATCCTTTGGACATGCGATACGGGACGCAATCGATCTTCTGGACCATTTTGATTCGCTCAACAAGAATCCGCCCCCTCCACAAGCAGAGGTTTTGAAACGCGCTAGCTTGGTTATGGCTTTGGCCGCGCTTGAAACGTACGTGGAGGACCGAATCACCGAAGCGGCGGAATCAATTGCTAACCAAATTTCCGACCAGGGTCGTCTCGCCAGCTTCTACATTTCCTCACTTCAGAACGATTTGAAATACTTTCACACTCCGAGCGCGGATCGAATACACGCGCTCTTTGAAAAGTATCTCGAAATAAACATCGAAGAAGGTTGGAGATGGAACCACTATGACCCGGCCAGAGCGAGGTCTGAACTGAACCAGATTGCGAAAAAACGCGGAGATATTGCTCATCGTTCCTTGCGCCCCGGGCAAGGTGGAGCTCACGCCGTGACACGCGACAATTTGCGCAAACACATCCGCTTTATTCGAGATTTAGTCGAAGCAACGGATAAATATCTCGCAACAGTCCTTAGTGGTCGGCAAAGTTAGAGAGTTCGTCGTAGTCTTACTCGTAGCGGACGCATCCACGTCCTATACTCCGCCGATGCATATCGGCCCTTACACCATCGACCCACCCGTCGCGCTCGCACCGATGGCCGGTGTGACCGACAAGCCTTTTCGCCAGCTCTGCAAGAAGCTCGGCGCGGGGCTGGCCGTGTCGGAGATGACCACGGCCGATCCGCGCTTGTGGAATACGACGAAATCATTGCGCCGGATGGATCACGCCGGCGAGCCCGATCCGGTTTCGGTGCAGATCGCAGGCTACGATCCGGCGATGCTGGCGGAAGCCGCGCGCCTCAATGTCGCCAATGGCGCGCAGATCGTCGACATCAACATGGGTTGTCCGGCCAAGAAGGTGTGCAACGTCTGGTCGGGTTCGGCACTGCTGCAGGACGAGCCGCTGGTCGCGCGCATCTGTGCCGCAGTCGTGCAGGCCGTCGATGTGCCGGTCACCTTGAAGATCCGCACCGGCTGGGACCGCGAACACAAGAACGCGCTGAACATCGCGCGCATCGCGCAGGATTCCGGCATCGCAGCGCTCGCCGTGCACGGCCGCACCCGCGCCGACAAATACGAAGGCATGGCCGAATACGACACCATCGCCGCGGTGAAGGCGAGCGTGTCGATTCCGGTGATCGCCAACGGCGATATCGATTCGCCGGCAAAGGCGCGCTTCGTACTCGACTATACGAAGTGCGATGCCGTGATGATTGGCCGCCCGGCGCAGGGCCGGCCGTGGATCTTCCGTGAGATCGCGCATTACCTTGCGACCGGCGAAATGCTGCCCGAACTGGAGTTGAGTGAAGTACGCGACATCCTGCTCGGCCATCTGCACGAGTTGTACGACTTTTACGGCGAGCACCAAGGCGTGCGCATCGCGCGCAAGCACCTGGGCTGGTACGCCAAGGATCGTCCGGAAAACTCCGCCTTCCGTTCCGTGGTCAACCGCGCCGAAAGCGCGCACGAACAACTGCGTCTCACGCGCGAGTATTTCGATGCGCTGCAGGCGGGCGCGGAAACGGAGTTCGCCGCCGCGGCGTGAAACCATCGACACCTTTCTTCGTCATTCCGGACGCCGCGAAGCGGCGATCCGGAATCTGCTGTTCAATTTTCGAAGCCAGAAGCAGATTCCGGGTTCCGCGCTGCGCGCGGCCCCGGAATGACGATAATGTAGGTTCCGCCGCAGCGGCGTAATCCGGCCACGATTCACGCAAATCCGGCCGCGCCCGTGTATCATGGCCGGCCAATCCATCCTTCCATCCGCATAAAGGGATAATACCCATGGGAGCAGAGCCACGATGAGCAGCTACCTGTTCACCTCCGAATCGGTCTCCGAGGGCCATCCGGACAAGGTCGCCGACCAGATTTCCGACGCCGTGCTGGATGCGATCCTGGCGCAGGACAAGCACGCGCACGTGGCCTGCGAAACGCTGGTGAAGACCGGCGTGGCGATCGTGGCCGGCGAGATCACCACCAACGCGTGGGTGGACATCGAGGCGCTGACGCGCAAGGTGATCCTCGGCATTGGCTACAACTCTTCCGACGTCGGTTTCGACGGCGCCACCTGCGGCGTGATCAACCTGATCGGCAAGCAGTCGCCCGACATCAACCAGGGTGTCGAGCGCGCCAGACCGGAAGACCAGGGCGCGGGCGATCAGGGTTTGATGTTCGGTTACGCCTGCAACGAGTCGGACGACTACATGCCGGCCGCGATCCACTATTCGCACCGGCTGGTCGAACAGCAGTCGAAGGTGCGCAAAGCCGGCAAGCTGAAATGGCTGCGCCCGGATGCGAAGTCGCAAGTGACGTTGCGCTACGAAGACGACAAGATCGTCGGACTGGATGCGGTGGTGTTGTCCACGCAGCACGACCCGAAGGTCTCGCGCAAGGATCTGGTGGACGGCGTGCGCGAGCTGATCCTGAAACCCGTGTTGCCGAAGAAGTGGCTGGACGCGCTGCCGAAGAACAAGGTGCACATCAATCCGACCGGCAAGTTCGAGATCGGCGGTCCGGTCGGCGACGCCGGCCTGACCGGCCGCAAGATCATCGTCGACACCTACGGCGGCATGGGCCGTCACGGCGGCGGCGCGTTTTCGGGCAAGGATCCGTCCAAGGTCGATCGATCGGCCGCCTACGCCGCGCGTTACGTCGCCAAGAACATCGTCGCCGCGGGCCTGGCCGACAAGTGCGAAGTGCAGTTGAGCTATGCGATCGGCGTGGCCGATCCCACTTCGATTTCCGTCACCACCTTCGGCACCGGCAAGATCGACGATCACAAGATCGCCAAGCTGGTGAGCGCGCATTTCAAACTGCGCCCCTACCACATCATCAGGATGCTGGACCTGATCCATCCGATCTACCAGCCGACCGCGGCCTACGGACACTTCGGCCGCCGCCCGTTCCAGCATGTCTATCACTGGGAAGAACGCGAGAACGGCAAGATGGTGAAGAAGTCGGAAACCGCTACCGCGTTCTCGTGGGAGAAAACCGACCGCGCCGAGGAACTGCGCAAGGCGGCGAAACTGAAGGGCTGAAAACAATGTCGTCATTCCGGGCGCGGCAAAGCCGCGATCCGGAATCTGCTTCAACGGGCCGCATCGCGGCCCGTTTCATTTCAGCTTCGCGAATTTCTCGAAGCGCTGCACCAGTTCCTTTTGCGCCGCCGGCGCGGCACGCAGCGACTGCCGCACGCGTTTTACCCATCCGGCACCGCGCTTCTCCAGGTCACGCCATGCGCCACGCAACGCTTGCGGCGAGCGTTCCAGATGCCATTCGATCAAGGCCAGTGCCTGCAGAATGTCCTTGCCATATTTGCGATTCTTCGGCCCGCGCTCGGCCGCCACGATCAGCTTGTGCAGCGCATAGCGCGCGGGATCGGGCAGATTGACCAGACACGCGTCGGCGCGATCCAGCAACACCGCCTGCCCCGGCGACTCGATCAGGTAATCCAGAAATTTCAGCGGGCTCAGCGAAATCTTGAACTGCGGCGCGTGCACCTCGTTGCCGGCGCGGCGCGCGGGGGTCAGAAAATCCACGCGCAAATCCGGCTCGCGCTCGCTGACGTACAAACTCGACATTCCTTTCGTGCCGCCCAGTGACGGCAGAAAACCCAGCTGCAGCGATTGCAGGGCATCGTGCACGTCGGCATCCAGATCGGCCGGCAACGCCACGGCGACATTGCCGCGCGGGCCGTGATGCGCGAAATCCAGATCGAGCGTGCGCATGCCGTCGCCCCACGCCACGCCCAGTTGATTGCCGAGCGCGAGAAACGCATGCGTGCCGACCAGCAAGCCGCCGGCGTGGAAGAATTGATATTCGGCCAGCCGCTTGACGATGCGGAAGTGCTTGGGCGGCGTCGGCGTGCAGCCCAGCGCCAGCGTCGCGGCGGCCTGCCGCGCGATCGCGTTCAACGATGGCGCGCCGCGCGCACGCGCGGCTTCGATCGCCGTGATCGCCGGCCCGTCCGGCCCCAGGTAATACTCGCGCTTGCGTCCATCCAGTTCCTTGAACGCCCAGTAGGCGTAACGCCGGCCCTTGATGATCTTGTATTGGATCGAACCGCTGACGAACGCCGGCGAGCGCGCGGCCTCGGCCACCTGCACCTGCTCGTACAGTTCCGCATAGGCGGTTTGTGCGGCGGCGGAAAGTTCGCGGTAGAGATCGGGCATGGCTGTTCCCTCGCCGGGGGTTATACCACCAAATTGTCACAGGTGGTATAACGGCAAGCATGCTGGCCCGAGCGCGACGATTGCGCGATGCTTCGCCCGCCGGCCTTTGCCGATTGGGGATCTGGATGGCATCCACGAATTTGCTCGAACAATTCCTGGCGGACGCCGCGGCGGTCCGTCGCACCGGCTCGGGCACCAAAGAGACTTCGTATTACCCGGCGCTTTGCAATCTATTCGATGCCGTCGGCAATACTCTCAAGCCCAGGGTGCGCTGCGTAATGCAGTTGAAGAATCTGGGCGCGGGCAATCCCGATGGCGGGTTTTTCACCGCCGACCAGTTCGACCGCAAGTCGGATGCGCCCAAGCAGCCCGGTTCTCCCGCGCGTGGCGTGATCGAGATCAAATCGCCCGCCGAAGCGGTGGACGTCACCACCGCATCGGCACAGGTCGCCAAATACTGGGATCGCTACAAGCTGGTGCTGGTGACGAATCTGCGCGACTGGCTGTTGCTGGGCGAGCGCAACGGCCAGCGCGTCGAGTTGGAACGCTACACGCTCGCCAAAACCGAAGCGGAGTTCTGGGAACTCGCCGCGTACCCGCGCAAGGCCGAAGAGATTCACGGCGGCGCATTCGTGGATTTTCTCAACCGCGTGCTGCGCCACAACGCGCCATTGACCGAACCGCGCGATCTCGCCTGGTTGCTGGCGAGCTACGCGCGCGAAGCGCGGCACCGCATCGAACTCGCGAACCCCAAAGCGTTGACGCAACTGTCGGCGTTGAAATCCAGTCTTGAGAAAGCGCTCGGCGCGAGCTTCGATCAGGCAAAAGGCGAACATTTCTTCCGCTCCACGCTGGTCCAGACGCTGTTCTACGGTTTGTTCTCGGCGTGGGTGTTGCGCCACGAACAGGGAAAACCCGGCGCGTTCGACTGGCGCACCGCCGCCTACGATCTGCACGTGCCGATGATCTCGGCGCTGTTCGAGCAACTGTCGCAACCGACCAAGCTCAATGCGTTGAACCTCACGCCGGTGCTGGATTGGGCCGGCGATGCGCTGAACCGCGTGCAGCGCGCCGCGTTCTTCGCCAAGTTCGAGGCCGCACGCTCGGTGCAGTATTTCTACGAACCGTTTCTGGAAGCGTTCGATCCGGAGCTGCGCAAGCAACTGGGCGTGTGGTACACGCCCGAGGAAATCATCCGCTACCAGGTCGCGCGCGTGGACGAAACCCTGCGCAGCGAATTGGGTTTGGTCGACGGTCTGGCCGACCCGAACGTGGTGGTACTGGACCCGTGTTGCGGCACCGGCGCGTATCTGGTCGAAACCTTGCTCGTGATCGGCGAAAAACTCACGCGTCAGGGCGCCGACGCGGTGGCGGCGCACGAACTCAAGCGCGCCGCGATGACGCGCCTGTTCGGCTTCGAGCTGTTGCCGGCGCCTTACGTGATCGCGCACCTGCAACTGGGTTTGCTGTTGCGCCACCGCGGCGCGGCGCTGGCGGACAACGAGCGCGCCGGCGTGTATCTCACCAATGCGCTCACCGGCTGGGAACCGCCGAAAGATCCCAAAGTCGCGCTGCCGTTTCCGGAATTCGCGGCCGAACGCGATGCCGCAGACGCGGTGAAGCAGACCCAAAAGATTCTGGTGATCCTGGGCAACCCGCCCTACAACGCCTTCAGCGGCGTGGCCCTGAACGAGGAGCAGGATTTGATCGCGCCGTACAAGGCCGGCCTGATCAAAACCTGGGGCATCCGGAAGTTCAATCTCGACGATCTGTACGTGCGCTTCTTCCGGCTGGCCGAGCGGCGCATCGCCGAGCAGGGCGGCCGCGGCGTGGTCAGTTACATCAGCAATTTCTCTTTCGTGCGCGAACCTTCGTTCGTGGTGATGCGCGAGCATCTGCTCGGCAACTTCAACGATATCTGGATCGACAATCTCAATGGCGACAGCCGCGAAACCGGCAAGCTCACGCCCGCAGGTGAACCCGATCCCAGCGTGTTTTCCACCGACTACAACCGCGAAGGCATCCGCAAAGGCACCGCGGTATCGTTGCTGGTTAAGCGCGACAGCGATGCCGCGCCGGCGGCGGTGCGTTATCGCGAGTGGTGGGGTGCGAACAAACGAGAAGCGCTGCTGGAAAGCGCCGATCATCCATTGCGCGACAGCGCCTATCTCGCCGCGAACCCGTCCGCGTCCAATCGCTACAGCTTCAAGCCCGATCGAGTGGCGGAGGAATACGCGAGCTGGCCGAAGCTGCCCGAACTGGCCGGTCATGCGCCGATCAACGGCCTGATGGAAAAGCGCGGCGGCGCGTTGATCGATATCGATCGCGCTGCGCTTGTCGAACGTATGCGTGCGTATTTCGATCCACTGAGCAGCGATGCGGAAGTACGCGCCTTGCATCCGGGCTTGCTGGATGATGCGGCAGGTTTTCCAGCACAACGAGTACGTGCAAAGCTCGCTGGAACCGAAAAATTCGATCAATCGCGTGTTGTTCGATATGCGTTGCGGCCGTTCGATACTCGCTTTGCATATTTCACCGCAACACCGCCGCTGTGGAACCGAGCGCGCCCCACTCTCTGGGCTCAACATCAAAAAGGCAATCGCTATTTGCTGAGCCGTCCCGCGGCAATGTCAAGCCCGGAAGGTGTGCCGCTGATGTTCACGCGCGCGCTCGGCGACAACGATTTTCTGCGCGGCCACGCGTATTACGTGCCAATGGCGTGGCGCGCCGAGTCGGTCAAACAAAAGAAGCCACCCCAAAAAGAAGCGAAAGCGGACGAAGACATGTTTGCCGCGCACGCTGATGCGTCCGCGAACTCCGATCTTTCGGCGAACCTATCGCCCGCGGCACGCGCTTATTTGTCCGCGCTCGGCTTTCCCGATCCGGATTCCGACGAACGCGTGGCCGAACTGATCTGGCTGCACGCGCTGGCGATCGGTTACAGCCCGGAGTATCTCTCCGAACATGCCGACGGCATCCGCCGCGACTGGCCGCGCATTCCGCTGCCGGCCACGCGCGAAGCATTGCAGGCTTCCGCCGCGCTCGGCGCGCAGGTCGCCGCGTTGCTGGACAGCGAAACGCCGCTGCCCGGCGTCACCAGCGGCGCGATCCGCCCCGAATTGCAATCCATCGCCGTGATCAGCCGCGTGGGCGGCGGCGCGTTGCAAGCCGAAGAGTTCAAGCTCAGCGCCGGCTGGGGCCACGCCGGCAAGGCGGGCGTCACCATGCCCGGCCGCGGCCGCATCGAACCGCGCGACGCCGATCCAGCGGAACTGGATGCGGGCCTGCGCGAAAGCCCGGAATCGCCGCGCACGTTCGACATCTACCTCAACAACCACGCGTACTGGAAGAACGTGCCCGTGCCCGTGTGGGAATTCACCATCGGCGGCTATCAGGTGATCAAGAAATGGCTGAGTTACCGAGAATACGAACTGCTCGGCCGCGCATTGACGCTGGACGAGATCAAGCAAGTCACCGCGACCGCGCGTCGTCTCGCCGCGCTGGTGTTGCTGCAACCCGCACTGGACGAGAACTATCGCGCCATAACTGCCCACACCTACGCGTGGCCGGTGCAATGATTTCCTGCGCGATTACCAAGCACACGAAGGCTAAACAAGGCCGGGCGCAAGCCGCGCGCTGGTTCGAGGAGCAGTTGCTCGGGCCCGCGGATTGACCGCTGAACGCCCGAGTCTCGCACCACGCGATACGGATCGGGCAGTCTTTCACCTGTTCCAATTAGGTAAAACGGGGAACGTGATGGACGCATTGACACAGGGGGAGCGGGTCCTGCACCCGCTGTTCGGACTGGGCACGGTGTTGTCAGACGAAACTCAGGGTCGCGTCGAAGTGCGCTTCGATGCAAACGGCCAGAAAATGCTCGCGCTCAAATTTATGATGCTGCAGCGGGTGAGTCCGGAGGAAGAAACAGCGATTCGCGCCAAGGAGCAGGCGAGTATGGAGCAGACCTTCGAGTTCGAAACGGAGAATTCGCACTCGCCCGGCTCGCACTGGCCGCCGTTCTACGAAAACTTCATGGAAGATGTGTTCCGCCGGCTCGACGCGATCATCCCGAAATGCTCGCCCGCACTGGGCATGTCGAGCTTCGACGCGTATCGCGCGCCAGCGCTGCCTGACAATTGGGCGAAGGGCCTCAAGCTGCGTTGGCCCGCGATCCAGAGCGCCATCCATTTTGTGATTCGGCGTGAATCCGAGGGAAATTTCGTAAAAGCGGTTTTCCCAGCCATCGGGACGGGCACTCAGACCACGTTGACGATCATGAAGGTACGCGTGTTCGAGTCGGGGGTGGAAGCGCAGATCGAAGCGAGAATCGGCGCGGCCAGCATCACGTTCTACGATTCGGATTTCGTCATCAACGTCGGCTGGTATCGTGCCGGAGCCGAGATGGATTTCATCCTGTGCGGCCTGGCGTATCAGTGTGAACCGGCCGACGAGCCCGACATGGTGTTGGCCGAGGATTCGCCGGTAATGGAGAACCTGCGCAAGGCGGCGGCAAGATCCGGTGATGATCCGGCAGAGGTCGCAAACCGGATCAGCTTCAAGGGCGCGGCAATCCTGCTTCCGATTGAAAACTGGGATCGCGATGACTATCAATTTCGCGGCACCATCAAGGAGGTGAAACCGTTCCCGATGCTCGGTCAGGACGGCTGGCTGTTGACGGTGTGCGTGCTGCGAAACCTCGACCGATCGGATCGCGAGTTAAACCTTGGCATTCTGGTGACGCCGCGCGTCTGGAAAGAGCCGCGACCGCCGAGTATCGGCGAGGATGTGCGCGGAGCTTTGTGGTTGCAGGGATATTTGTGGTCGCCTCCAAAGCAATTTTCGGCCAACCGGCAACCGGACTGAGCAAATGCCAAAGCCTCCGCCATCCATAACCGTGGACCTCTCGGGCAGAGGTGACTTGATTACACGCTCGCAGGCGAAGCGCCTGATGCAGCGGGTCGAACGATTCAAAACGGTGGTGCTCGATTTCACCGGCGTCGCGGGCATCGGGCAAGCCTTCGCCGACGAGGTGTTTCGCGTTTTCGCGAACGCCCATCCGGATGTGGAACTGGTCAGCGTGCACGCCGTGCCCGCGGTGCAACAGATGATCCGGCGCGCGAAGGTTGCGCGGGATGAAGGGTCCAAACGCGGTTTGCGCAGATGATCGCGTGCAAGCCCCGCCGAGGCCAATTGCATTCATCCTTCCATCGCGACGAAAAGATATATAATTGCCGCTCGCCCGCCGAGGGGCGCTGCATGCCCCACCTCTTGAATCCGCGGTAGTGGTTCGAAGTTTGGAACCCGCTTCGCTGATTCAAGAGGTGGGGCTCAGGCTCGGCCAGCGATCACGATGAAACGGCGCCCGTAAGTCGGAGCGATCCCGCAGGGTTCGCCCTCACCCCAACCCTCTCCCGCAAGCGGGAGAGGGGGACAAACGGAGCAATGCCATGAACGCAGTCACGTCTCACGTCTCCCGTCTCCCGTCTGACGACTACAAGGTGCGCGATCTTGCGCTGGCCGAACTCGGCCGCAAGCGCATCGGCATGGCCGAGCAGGAAATGCCGGGCCTGATGCAGATCCGCGCGCGTTACGCGCCGCAGCAGCCTTTGCGCGGCGTGCGCGTGACCGGTTCCTTGCACATGACCAAGGAAACCGCGGTGCTGATCGAAACACTGAAAGCACTGGGCGCTTCGGTGCGCTGGGCCTCGTGCAATATTTTCTCGACGCAAGACGACGCCGCCGCCGCGATCGCCGCGGCCGGCATTCCGGTGTTCGCGTGGAAAGGCGAAACGCTGGAGGAATACTGGCAGTGCACGCTGGATGCGCTGACGCATGAAGGTTCGCGCGGTCCCGAATTGATCGTCGATGACGGCGGCGACGCAACGCTGCTGATCCACAAGGGCGTGGAGATGGAAGACGGCGACACCTGGGTGGATTCGCCCGGCGCCAACCACGAAGAACAGGTCATCAAGGATTTGCTGAAAAAGACGCGCAGCGAGCGCCCCGGTTTCTGGAAGAAAATCGCGAGCGAATGGCGCGGCGTGTCCGAGGAAACCACCACCGGTGTGCACCGGCTCTATCAGATGATGGAAGCGGGCAAGCTGCTGGTGCCGGCGATCAATGTCAACGACTCGGTCACCAAGAGCAAGTTCGACAATCTCTACGGCTGCCGCGAATCGCTAGCCGACGGTATCAAGCGCGCTACGGATTTGATGGTCGCCGGAAAAGTGGCCGTGGTGTGCGGCTACGGCGACGTCGGCAAGGGCAGCGCGCATTCGCTGAAGGGCTTCGGCGCGCGCGTGATTGTCACCGAGATCGATCCGATCAACGCGTTGCAGGCGGCGATGGAAGGTTTCCAGGTCGCGACCGTCGAGGACACGCTCGGCATCGGCGACATCTACGTCACCACCACCGGCAACCGCGACGTGATCACGCTGGAACACATGCAGCGCATGAAGAACCACGCGCTGGTGTGCAACATCGGCCACTTCGACAACGAGATCCAGGT
>DAIOUL010000044.1:0-20346 GCA_036759545.1 Rhodanobacteraceae bacterium | reverse complement strand
CGGCCATGCCGTTGGCGATCGCGCCCATCGCGTGCTCGCGCACGCCGAAGTGCAGATTGCGTCCGGCGTAGCTCCACTTCTCATCCGGTTCGACGCCCTGCTCATCTGGTTCCGCGCCGGGCGAAAATACGCCGAGGCCCTTCACCGCAGTGTGCGTGGAGGGATCGAGATCGGCCGAACCGCCCGACAGCGCCGGCAGTTTCGGCGCAATTGCACTCAACACCTTGCCGCCCGCCACGCGCGTGGCCATGCCTTTTTCGTCGGGTGGAAACTCCGGAATATCGGAATCCCAGCCTGGCGGCAATTCTCCCCGCAGCGAGCAATCCAGTTCCGCGGCGAGATCGGGAAATTCCTTGGCGTATTTGTTCCAGCGCCGCTTCCACGCGGATTCGGCCCGCTTACCGCGCTCCTGCGCTTCGCGAAAATGCTTCAGCGCCTCTTCCGGAACCAGGAAAGGCGGCTGCTCGGGCCAACCGAGGTTGCGCTTGGTGGCGGCGACGTCTTTTTCGCCCAGCGGCGACCCATGCGCCTTGTAGCTGTCCTGCTCGGGCGAGCCGTAACCGATGTGCGTGCGCACCAGGATCAGCGAAGGCTTCTGCGTCTGGCGTTTGGCCTTCTTTACGGCCGTCTCTATCGCGGCGACATCGTTGCCGTCTTCGATCGTCTGCACATGCCAGCCGTAGGCCTTGAAGCGCGCGGCGCGGTCTTCGGTGAAGGTGATGTCGGTGCCGGCAGCCAGCGTCACCAGATTGTCGTCGTACAGCACGATCAGCTTGCCGAGCTTCAGATGTCCGGCGAGCGAGGCCGCTTCGGAGGCCACGCCTTCCATCAAGTCGCCGTCGCTGGCGATCACGAAGGTGTGGTGATCGATGATCTTGTGGCCGTCACGGTTGTAGCGCGCCGCGAGCTGCGCTTCGGCCATCGCCATGCCGACTGCATTGGCGAAGCCCTGTCCCAACGGCCCGGTGGTGACTTCCACGCCCGGCGTGTGGCCGCGCTCGGGGTGGCCCGGGCATTTGCTGCCCCACTGGCGGAACTGCTTGATGTCGTCGAGGGTGACGTCGTAGCCGGTGAGATACAGCAGGCTGTAGAGCAGCGCCGAGCCGTGGCCGGCCGAAAGCACGAAGCGGTCGCGATCTGCCCAGGCCGGATTGGCCGGATTGAACTTCATGAACTTCGTCCACAGCACGTAGCCCATCGGCGCCGCCCCCAGCGGCATGCCGGGATGCCCGCTGTCGGCCTTCTGCACCATGTCCACCGAGAGAAAACGGATGGTGTTGATGCACTGCTGGTCGAGTTGGTCCGCCACGAGTCGTCTCCGGTGCGTTACGTGAAAACGACTAGGATAACCCGGGCCGATGAAAGCCCCGTCAGACTTGCCTCAAAACGTTGCCCAAGCTAGAATTTACGGCTTGCCCAAGACCTTCTTTATGCGTTCGTCCCTGAACGCGAAGATCAAAAAGCAGTCATCCATGACTGCACTTTTCAACAGGAGTCCCGCCGTGAAGGTGCTTTCGTCCCTCAAGACCGCGAAAACGCGGCACCGCGACTGCAAGGTCGTGCGCCGGCGCGGCAAGGTGTTCGTGATCTGCAAGTCGAATCCGAGATTTAAGGCGCGGCAGCGCTGAGGCGTGATGCCGCTCATAAAAAGCCGCCGTCCGGCGGCTTTTTGTTTGCCCGATCGTGGATTGCGCCTTCCGCTTCTGCTAAAACAGGCCCGTCGGCGCCGATGCGCCTCGGGGGAGTTGCAAAGCCATGACCCGCCTGACCCGTTCCCTGCTGGCCACCGCGCTGCTGCTGGCGGCCGTGCCGTTCGCCTTGCCCTCTTCCGCGCACGCCGAAAGCCTGCGCACCAAGGTGCGGCAGGAACAAGGCATGAACCTGCCGCACCGCGGCATGACCATGGCGCAAGTCGAGCGCCAGTACGGCGCGCCCGTGCGCAAATTGCAGACGCGCGGCGGCGATTCGGCCAAACATCCGCCGATCAATCGCTGGGAATACGCCAACTACATCGTGTATTTCGAGCGCAATCACGTGATCCATAGCGTGATCACCACGCCGGATTCGCATCCGCATTGATCGAATGACCGCAACGCATTTCCGTTTGCCTGCGGAGTGGGAGCCGCAGGCGGCGGTGCTGATCGCGTGGCCGCACGAAGGCACCGACTGGGGCCCGCGCCTGCTGGAAACCGAATCGAGCTACGTCGCGCTGGCCTCCGCCATCGCGCGTTTCGAGCGTCTGATTGTCTGCGTGCCGGACGATGCCGTGCGCGAACGCGCGATCGAACTGCTGACCGCCGGCGGTGCGGATCTGTCGAACTTGCGCTTCGTCGAAATTCCTTACGACGACACCTGGCTGCGCGATTCGGGACCGATCACGCTGCGCGACGGCGACGAATTCACGCTGGCGGATTTTCGTTTCACCGGCTGGGGCGGCAAGTTCGAGGGCTCGCGCGATGACTCGCTGATCGAGAATCTGCTCGAGCGCGACGTGTTCGTACCCGGCGCGGGCCATGCGCGCTACGACTGGGCGCTGGAAGGCGGTGCAATCGAATCCGACGGCGGCGGCACACTGCTGACCACATGGCGCTGCCTGCATCAGCGCCATCCGAATCTTTCGCGCGAGGAAATGACCAAGCAATTGCGCGAATCGCTGGGCGCGCAACGGGTGCTGTGGCTGACGCGAGGGCTTCTGCAGGGCGACGACACCGATGCGCATGTCGACACGCTGGCGCGCTTCGCGCCGGACGATGCGATCGTTTTCCAGGCTTGTGAAGATGCCGACGATCCGCACTTCGAGGAACTCGCCGCCATGCGCGAGGAACTCGAAGCGCTGCGCACGGCCGATGGCCGTCCATACGAGTTGTACGCATTGCCGTGGGCGAAGCCGATCACCGACGAAGGCCGGCGTCTCGCCGCGTCGTATGCGAATTATCTGATCATCAATGGCGCCGTACTGGTACCCGCCTATGGCGATGCCGCGGATTTCGACGCGGCGCGCATCATCGGCGAAGCGCATCCGGGCCGCGAAGTCGTGCAGATCCCCTGCCGCCCGCTGATCTGGCAGAACGGCAGCCTGCACTGCGTCACGATGCAGTTGCCGCGAGGCGCGCTGGCCTGACGCGCTAAACTGCGCTTATGGCGAACAGAACCCTCAAACTCGCGCTGCTGCAGGAACGCGATCGCGGCAGCGCCGCATTGAATCTCGACGCGATCGAATCCGGCCTGCGCGAAGCGAAGACCGCTGGTGCACAACTGGTGCTGCTGCAGGAACTGCACAATGGCCCCTACTTCTGTCAGCACGAGAATGTCGGCGAATTCGATCGGGCCGAATCCATCCCGGGCGACTCGAGCGAGCGCATCGGCCGGCTCGCGGAAGAATTGCAGCTCGTCGTGGTCGCATCGATCTTCGAGCGCCGCGCCGCCGGCATCTATCACAACACCGCAGTGGTGTTCGATCGTTCGTCGAAGATCGCAGGCGTGTACCGCAAGATGCACATTCCCGACGATCCGGCCTATTACGAGAAATTCTATTTCACGCCCGGCGATCTGGGTTTCGATCCGATCGAAACTTCGATCGGCAAGCTCGGCGTGCTGGTGTGCTGGGACCAGTGGTATCCGGAAGCCGCGCGGCTGATGGCTTTGGCCGGCGCGGAAATCCTGCTATACCCGACCGCGATCGGCTGGGATCCGTCCGACACGCAAGCCGAGAAGGACCGACAGCGAGAGGCGTGGATCACCGTGCAACGCGGACACGCGGTCGCCAACGGCGTGCCGCTGGCCGCGTGCAATCGCGCCGGCTTCGAACCCGCGCCGGACGGCGGCCGCGGCATCCAGTTCTGGGGCTCCAGTTTCGTCGCAGGTCCGCAAGGCGAAATCCTGGCGCAGGCGAACGACGATGGCCGCGAACTGCTGATCGCGGAAATCGACATGGCGCGCAGCGAAGACGTGCGGCGCATCTGGCCGTTCCTGCGCGACCGGCGGATCGACGCGTACGGCGACCTGTTGAAGCGCTTCAGAGACTGATTCGTTGAACGCGCAACCCGATTCACCCGACGATCCGCTGCACGAGCAGCCGCTGGCGCGCGTCACGCGCAACGGCGTCGAATACGTGCTGCTGGGCACCGCGCATGTGTCGCGCGCTTCGGTCGCGGCGGTACGCGCGTTGATCGAACGCGAATCCTACGATGCCATCGCGGTGGAGCTGTGCGAATCGCGCGCGCAGGGCATGCGCGATCCCGACGCACTGGCGAAGCTGGATCTGTTCCAGGTGATCCGCACCGGCAAGGCCGGCATGGTGTTCGCGTCGCTGGCGCTGTCGTCTTTCCAGCGCCGCATCGCCGAGCAGTACGGCATCGAGCCCGGCGCGGAAATGCGCGCGGCGATGGACGGCGCGAGCGAACGCAACCTGCCGCTGTGGCTGGTGGATCGCGAAATCGGCGTCACGCTCAACCACGCATATCGCGGCGTACGCTTTCGCGACCGCATGGCGATCCTGGCAGGTCTGGGCGGCAGCCTGTTTGCGCGCGAGGAAATCGGCGAGGAAGAAATCGAGAAGCTGAAACAGGGCGATATCCTGGAAAGCGCTTTCGGCGAATTCGCGCGCAAATCCACGCCCCTCTACAACGCGCTGATCGGCGAGCGCGATGCGTTCATGGCCGCGCGGCTGCGGCAGGAATCCGCGCAAGCGCCGAACGCGAAGCGCGTGCTGGTGGTGATCGGCGCCGGACATCTCGCAGGACTGCAGCGCCAGATCCTGGAACAGGAGACGCCGCCGCAAATCCTGCTGGACCCGTTGAACGCCAAATTGCCCGCGCCGCGCTGGCCCAAGTGGTTTGCGGTCGGCGTAATGCTTGCGATCTTCGTCGCGATCGGAATCATTTTCTATCGCAGTCCGGCAATGGGCTGGGCCGCACTGCGCGACTGGGCGATCTATACCGGCGTGTTGAGCGCACTCGGCGCCGCGGTCGCCGGCGGCCATCCATTATCGATCCTCGTTGCCGCGATCGTTGGCCCGCTGAAACCGATCCGTCCGCCGGGACTTTCCTCCGGCGTGTTCTCCGGAATGACCGAAGTGTGGCTGCGCAAACCGCGCGTGGCGGACTTCCAGAAACTGCGCGACGACCTGCTGCACTTCAGCGGCTGGTGGCGCAACCGCGTTGCCCGCACCCTGCTGGTGTTCATGCTGACCAATCTGGGAACGATCGCCGGGGAGTATCTGGCGGGGATCCGGATTTTCAGCAGGTTGTTTTGATCGACCGATAGCCATATCCTAGTATGGCTTTCTATATGGATTGAATTAGACTGGCGTCATGGGCGAAGCGCGCTTCGAATGGGATCCGGTGAAGGATCGGTCCAATCAGCGCAAGCACGGTGTGTCGTTCACGCAAGCCCAATACGCATTCGCCGACCCACACCGCGTGATTGCCAGAGACATCGGGCACAGCGAGAGCGAGGAGCGTTACTACTGCTTCGGCGAGGTGGATGACGGCATCATGACCGTGCGTTTCACTTGGCGCGAGGGCGTAATCCGCATTTTCGGCGCCGGATACTGGCGCAAAGGCAAGGCAATTTATGAACGAGAAAATCAAATACAGCGATGAACCCATCGGCAAGATCGAGGTCCTCCCCGATTTCCTGCCCTCACCTGCCGAACTCGCCTTCCGTGAGGAAGGCGTCAAAGTCACGCTCGCACTCAGCAAAAAGAGTGTGGACTTTTTCAAATCGCAGGCATCGATGCACCATACCCAATATCAGCGCATGATTCGACGACTGGTAGACAGCTATGTGGAAGCACAAGAACAGGCGCAGCAGGACAACGCCTCTCCACGTGTTCGCAAACGACGTCAACCCAATAGAACACGTAACTGGAAAACTGCGTAGTACGTATGTTGAGCTAGCGCAGCTCGGATAAGTGCGCACAGCGCAGAAATCCGGGAAGGTAATCCGCTGCGCTCCATCCAAGTTACGGATGCTGCTTCGACTGCGGCGACCCTTCCTTCAGCAGCCGCAGCTCCCAGCCGCCGCCCGGCGCCAGATTGGCGGGATTCGCCATGCCGGCGATCACTCCGCTGCCGTCGTTCAGCGCGTGCAGTGCGCGGATGCCGTAGTTGCGGATGTCGCCGAGCCCCGAATAATTTTCGTTGACCGCAGGCGAATCGGACGAATCGATGCGCCACAGGTCTGCGCCGTCTTCCGCCGCTGCGGCCTGGCCCTGCAAGATCGACGCGTCGTAGGTGCCGATGAACAGGTGGCCGTCGAACACCGTCATCGTCCAGGTGTATTCGTTGCCGGGATTGCCGAATCCGGACGGACCGTACAACGGCGTCCAGCCGGTCGGCTGCATGCCGAAGGTCTTCGGCGCGACGCAGCACACCGGCAATTGCGATTCCCCATACAGCAACTGGATTTCGCGCGTGCGTGGATCCTCGAGATTGCGGCCGCGCCAGAACGAGGTGCTGCGGTAAACGCCCTGGTTCAGCGCGCGCTGCTCCTTGGGATTGTTCGGCACGCCGAAGCAGAACGATTTCTTGCATTCCTCCTCGACGACCTGGGCCTCGCTGTTCTGGTTGTGGATCGTGCCCCAGTACACCCAGCCGTCGTATTGCTCGATCGCGCCGCCGGAGTAGCCGTAGCGCGAAACGACCGGATCGGGATCGTATTGCAGCGGACTCCAGACCTGTTTCCAGCCGGTCGTCTGGGCGGCAGTGAGGCCACCGGCCGGAATCGGCGGGCTGATCCAGACGCCGGTGCCGGTGCCCGGCGGCGCACCCGCTGCCACATCGCCGCCGCCAACCGCGCGGATCGGCACGGTGGTGATCGCGAGCCGGTGCTGGCCGCTGCCATCGACGTACAGCGTGATATTGGCGACGTTCGCGGTGATACTCGCGACTTCCACGAACTGGTTGCAGTAATCGGTTCCGGCGCTGAGCGAGTTGGTCGCACCGTTCCAGCGCAGCACCGCGCCATGCGTCAGCGAGCCGACGCCGACATACAGCACACCATCGACCACCGCGGAGCCGCGCACATAGTTGTAGTCGTTGCGCGCACACGCGCCGAGATATGCGCCGGTATCCGCGCGGTAGGCGAAGAAGTTCACGCCATTGCCCAACCGGCTGGCTCCGGCCAGAAAAATGAAGTTGCCGATCGAACCCGCGCTGCGCAGACCGAGCGTGGTCTGCAACAACGAACTGTCCACCTCGCGCTCGGTCAGCGTGCCGGTGGCGAGATCCCAGGAATAGATCCGCGGCGGGCGCCAGTCGCCCTGGATGTCCGTCAGCGACGGATAGGTCCGCGCGTATTCGCTCATCCCGTACTCGCACACGTACGTGTCGGTGAGGATCGGCGTGACATCGCGGGTGCCGTTGAGGACGCAGGCCGTGTTCGCCATCGTGCCGAACCACAACTTGCCGTTCGCTTCGGTCAGGCTCCAGATGTACGACTGATTGGCTTTCGGCTGGCCCACCGAACAGGTGCCATCCGGATTGATGGGCGGGTAGTCCACGCCGATGCCGTTGAAGCATTCGTCCGGCGCGACCTGCCAAAGCAATTCGTTATCGGTGAGGATCGGCTGCGAGACCGGCACGTCGATGCCGGCGGCGACAACGGGCGACGGCATCGCCGTGACGAAGAACATCAACGCGCAGCATGCCCCGGATATCAGGCTGGCGCGAAACAAAGCATGGCTTGTCATCGAAGTCTCCCCGCAGCGACGCGATTCGTCTCCGGCATGGCGGTTTCGGCAACGCCGAGCAGCACGCTCAGCCGCACCACCACCCCGTGGGCACTTCCGAACCCGATTAGTGTACGCGCACGCGGCGCCGGGTGCTGCAGGGGCGCGGCGCGTCAGTCCGTGACTTGCGAAACCATCGCCGCACCCAGCGCCGGCGCGCTGAGCGAAGCACGCGGCCTGCGCACCCTGCCCTCTCGCGCGTCACGCACCACGCGGCGCATCGCCATTCGCGCGTCGTCCAGCAGGGCGTAGATCACCGGCAATGCCAGCAAGGTGATGATGGTGGAAAACAGCAGGCCGCCGGCGATCGCACGCGCCATCGGCGAATACGGCGGGCCGTCGCCGCCGATCTGCGCGTCGGTGAGGCACAGCGGCAGCATGCCGAGGATCGCCGTGCCCATCGTCATCAGGATCGGGCGCAGGCGCTCGGACGCACCCGCGATCAGCGCCTGGGTGCGCGCCAGGCCCTCGTGCCGCAGCGAATTGATGTGCACGATCATCACGATGCCGTTGCTGACCACCACGCCCATCAGGATCAATATTCCGATCGCCGCCATGATCGAGAACGTGGTGCCGCTGACCCAGAACAGCCAGAACACACCCAGTACCGAAAACACGAAGGTCGTCAGGATCGCGGCCGGGAAGATCAGCGATTCGAACATGCAGCACATCACCACATATACCAGCACCAGCGCGATCAGCGTGTTGAACAGCATCTGGTTGCCGGCCTGCTGCGCGTCATCGAAGTTGTCGCCGAACGCCCAGGAGTAACCCGGCGGCAAGGTGATCGCCTTCATCGCGTTGGTGATGTCCTTGCGCGCGTCCTCGGTGGTCTTGCCTTCGGCCAGGTTGGCCTGGATCGACACCGTGGTCTGACGGTTGGTGCGGGCGATGCCGCTGGCGATCGGATGCGTTTCCACCTTCACCATCGAAAGCAGCGGAATTTGCGTGCCGTCGTCGCGCCGCAGCGAATAATCCGACAGATCATCGATGCTCTGTGCGTCCGCGTTGCGGAAGCGCAGCCATACCGGCACCTCTCGATCGCCGCGATGGAACTCCGACAACGGCATGCCGCGCAAAGCGACGCCGAGATAGTCGCCGACCTGCTGCGCATCGAAGCCGTAGAGCTTTGCGCGCGCGCGGTCGACATGCACCGCGACCTCGCGGTCGCCACCGCGATCGGGCGTGTGCACGTCGCGCAAGGACGGCAGCCTCGCCAGCACCGGGATCAGCATGTCGGACAGTTGCTGCAGTTGCGCGGTGGAATCGCCGCGCAATGAAACTTCCACCGGCGCATTGCCGTTGTTCTGCTGGTCGAAGCTCACCGTGCCGATGGCGATCTTCGGCAAACCCTTGCGGATGTCCTCCATGATCTCCCTGGAATCGCGGTGCGCGTCGCGGCCGTCGGTCAGCACGATTTCGGTGTGGTTGCCGCCGTTGTTGGTGGTTTCCGCGTAATAGGTGTAAACCGATTTGATCTCGAGTTGCTTCTTGTGATCCAGCAACCAGGTGTCGATCTTGCGCACCGCCGGCGCCTGCTGCGCCAGCCGGTACTGGCCGTTGAGCACCCAGTTCAACGACAAATGCCGCGATTCCGATTGCGCGAACATGTCGATCTTCATGTGCGTCATCGGCCAATAGCTCGCCACCATCAGGGCAAATACGCACGCCATGCTCCAGCGCCGGTGGATGAGCGTCCACGCCACCACGCGCGCGTAACGCTCGCGCAAACGCGAGATCAGTGTGCGGCGGTTGAGGAATTTCGGGGGAGGCAATTTGGACGAAAGCATCGGCACCACGCTGACCGCGACCAGCCACGAGGCGATGTGCGCGATCGCCATGGAGACCGCGACCTGCACCAGGAAGATGCTGATCTGGTTGCGCTCGCCGAACAGGTTGGGCAGGAACACGATTACCGAAGTGAGCGTGCCGGCGGCGATGGCGATGCCGACCGCCTGCGTGCCGGCGACCGCGCAGTACCACGGCTTGTCCGGATGTTTCTCGCGGTACTGGTAGATGCTCTCCACCACCACCACCGCATTGTCCACCAGCATGCCGACCGCCAGCAGCAGGC
The DNA here is from genome assembly GCA_036759545.1 of Rhodanobacteraceae bacterium. Classification (GTDB taxonomy): domain Bacteria; phylum Pseudomonadota; class Gammaproteobacteria; order Xanthomonadales; family Rhodanobacteraceae; genus 66-474. Next base: position 10,540 of record DAIOUL010000044.1, on the reverse strand, counting down.
CCATCATCGACAGGATGTTCAAACTGATGCCGAAGAAATACATGCAGCCCAGCGTGATCACCATGCACACCGGAATCGCCAGCGACACCATCAGCGTTGAGGGCCAGTCGCGCAGGAAGAAATACAACACCAGCACCGACAGGATCACCCCGATCAATCCCGCCTCGCCCAGTTCGCGCAGCGAGGAAGTCACGCCTTCGGCCGAATCCTGCAGCGCGTAAACGTTGATGCCCTGCATTTCGGGATCGTCGCGCACGCCGTCCACGTATTTCGTCACCGCCGAACCGACCTGCACCAGGTTGGCGTTGCGCTCCTTGTAGATGTCCACGCCGATCGCGGGACGGCCGTTCAACTCGCGCGCGAAATCCAGTTTCTGCGGCCGCAGGGTGACATTGGCGATGTCGCCCAGCTTCAACCCCTGCGAGTTGACCGGCAGCCCGCGGATATCGTCCAGCTCGCGCCACTGGCCCTGCGGCTGCACGCGCCAGCGCAGGCCGCCGTCGGTGACTTCACCCGCCGACAGCGAGAAGTTGGCCTGCTTCAAACGCTGGTATAACTGATTGAGGCCGATGCCGTGCGCCGCGAGGCGCTCGGCGGAAAGTTCGATCTGCACCTCGGGTGCGGACACGCCGTTGATGTCCACGCGCGCCACGCCGGGGATGCGTTCGATCGGGCGCTTCAGTTCGCGGTCCAGCAGCGCGTAGGAATTCGCGAGGTTGCGATTGGACGCGATGCGCAGGCTGAGGATCGGCTGATCCGAGGTCGAGAACTTCTGCACCGTGTAGCGTTGCAGGTCGGAAGGCAGGTCCGCGCGCACCGCGTCGATCTTCTCGCGCGCCTGCACGGCTTTCACCGCGACGTTCTCGCCCCACTTGAACTCCATGAAGATCTGCGCGCCCTCCGCGCGCGAGTTCGATTGCATCTTCTGGATGCCCGGCAGCGCGGCCAGCGCATCCTCGACCGGACGCGTGATGGTGCGCTCGACTTCGGCGGGCGTGGAGCCGGTGTAGGGAATGTCCACCAGCAGGAACGGCACGTCGAGCGTCGGAAACAATTCCAGCGGCAACCGGAACGCCGCGATTGCGCCGATAACGAACAGCGACACAAAGAACATCACCGTGGTGACCGGCCGTTTCAGGCTCAGCTCGGCGATTCCGCCGCTGCGGCTGACGGGCGCTTCGCTCATGCGGGCTGCCCATCAGCGGCGAGACGTGACGCAACTTTCGCGCGCCTGCGCTCGCCACGCGCCACGTACCAGGCGTCGTCGCGGCGATCCAGGAGGTCATAGACCACCGGAATCACGACCAGCGTCAGCAGCGTGGAAACTGCCAGGCCGCCCATGACGGTGATCGCCATCGGCGCACGCACTTCGGAACCCGCGCCGATGCCGATGGCCAGGGGCAGGAACCCGAACAGCGTCGCCAGCGTGGTCATGGAGATCGGACGCAGACGTGACTCAGCCGCCGCGCAAATTGCTTCACGTTTCGACAGGCCTTCTTCGCGCAACTGGTTGACGCGGTCGATCAGGATGATCGCGTTCTTCACCACGATGCCGACCAGCATGATCAGGCCGATGAACACCACGACCGAAAGCGTGGAACCGGTGAGCTTCAGCGCCAGCACCGCACCGACCATCGCCAGCGGCACCGAAAACATGATCACGAACGGGTGCAGCAGCGATTCGAACTGCGAAGCCATCACCAGATACACCATGAAGAGGGCGAGACCCAGCGCGAACAGCATCGAGCGCACCGAATCGGAAAGCTCCTCGCCCTGCCCGCCGATATGCACCGTGACGCCTGCCGCCAGCGGATTGGCATTGACGAGATTGCGTACTTCCTTGATCGCGCTGCCGAGGTCGCCGTGTGCGACGCCTGCAGAGACGATCGCCACGCGCTCCTGACCGATGCGGTGGATCTCCGCCGGGCCTTCGGTGGCGATCACATCGGCGACCGAAGACAGCCGCACCGGCGTATCCAGGCCGGGCGAAGGCGTCGCGGCCAGCGTGTTGTTGGTGCTCGACGCGTTTCCGCTGGCAGCGTTGCCGGTATTTGCCAAGCCGCTGTTCGAACCATCGCCGCTATCGTCGGTTTGCGTCGTATTGGCGCCGGCGTTGGCGGCGGCACTGGCCGGGATGTAACCGACGATCAGGTTGCGCACCGCATCCACGCTGTCGCGGTCGCTCTCCTGCGCGCGTACCAGCACGTCGATCTTGCGGTCGCGGAAGTCGTAGCGCGTGGCCACTTCGCCTTTGACCTTGCGCACCACGCGGTCGGCGATGTCGCGCGTGGTGAGCCCCAACGCAGCGGCGCGTGCGGCATCGAAACGGATCGCGATTTCCGGGTAGCCGCCGGCGACGGTGGACTTCACGTCGTTGAAATCGCCGGACGATTGCATCAATGACGCGAGCTTGCGGCCGGCTTGCGTCAACGCGTCCAGATCGTAGCCGCGCAACTCCACCTCCAGCGGCGCGCTGGACGAGAACAACTCCGGACGCGAGAACTTCGCGGTCACGCCCGGATATTGCGCCAGCGCTGCGCGCAGTCGCTGCGTTTCCGCCGCTTCGCCCTCCGCGCCCGCATCGGCTTTCAAGGTGACATTCAAGCGCGCGATGTTCTCGCCCGATTCGGTCGGATTGGCGTCCAGCCGCGTGCCCACGCCGGCGACGCCGTAGATCGAAGCCACGCCCGGGGCGTGCGCGTGGGCCTGTGCGATGTCATGCACCAGCGCGTCGGTGCGGACGAGCGGCGTGCCGGGCGGCAGCGTCGCCACCACGTCGAATCGGTGTTGCGCGAGCTGCGGAATCAGATCCAGACCCAGCGTCGGCACCAGCGCCAACGCGATCGCGAACGCGAACGCTGCGAAACCCAGCACGCGCCAGGGATGGTGCAGCGCATTCGGCAGCGCGCGGTGATAGAAACGTGCGGCGCGTTCATACGGAATCATCACGCCCTGTCCGATGAAGCGCAGCACGCGGCCGAGCACCGCGCCGAGCATCCGGAACAATCCGAAACCACTCCACGCTACCGCGCGCGGCAGCACACCAATGCGCGAGCGCGGCTTGTTCTGTTCGAATTCTTCGCGATAGGCCAGTGGCGCACGGCCCTGCAACGAAGCCAGCATCGGGATCAGCGTCATCGCCACGATCAGCGAAATCAGCATCGCGAAGGTAACCGTCAATGCCTGATCGCGGAACAACTGCCCGGCGATGCCCTGCACGAATACCAGCGGCAGGAATACTGCGACCGTGGTCAGCGTGGACGCGGTCACCGCCATGCCGACTTCGGACGCGCCGGCGACCGCGGCCTGCACGATGCCCATTCCCGCTTCGCGCTTGCGCGCGATGTTCTCCAGCACCACGATCGAATCGTCCACCACCATGCCGGTGGCGAGCGCGAGGCCGCCCAGCGACATCACGTTGAGCGAGAGACCGAAGCGGTCCATGAAGAAGAACGTCGCGATCAGCGAAACCGGCAACGACAGCGATACGATGAAGGTGCTGCGCGCGTGGCGCAGGAAGAAAAAGATCACCAGGATCGCCAGCACGCCGCCGAGCAACGCGTCGTTGCGCACCTCGGACAACGCGTCGCGGATGAAAGTCGATTGATCCTCCAGAACCGTCAGCTTGGAGCCCGCCGGCAGGCTGTCGCCGAGTTTGTCCAGTTCCGCGTGCACCGCCTGCGCGACACTGACCGTGTTGGCATCGCCTTGCTTGTACACCGCAAGCTCGATCGCCTCGCGGCCGTCCACTCGGATCACGCCGTCGCGTTCCTTGTAACCCTGATAGACCTGCGCGATGTCCTTCAGACGGATCGGCACGCCGTTGGCGTCGACCTTGATCAGCGTGTCGCGCATCTGCTGCAGGTTGGTGAACTGGTTGAGCGTGCGGACGAGATAGCGCTGCGAACCCTGGTCGATGCTGCCGCCCGAGATGTTGACGTTCTCGTTCTTCAGACGCGTGATCACGGTGTTGATGTCGATGCCGAGTTGCGCCAGCTTGTGCTGATCGACCGCGACTTCGATCTCGTCTTCCAGACCGCCGCCGACCTTCACCGCGGCGACACCGGCGACGGGTTCCAGACGCTTCTGCAATTCGTTGTCGGCGAAACGGCGCAGGCGTTTCAGCGCGGCGGGATCCGCGTCGTTGGCCTGAGTCGAAGTCAAACCGACGCGCACGATCGGATCAGTAGAGGGATTGAAGCGCAGCAGCAGCGGCTTCTTGGCATCCAGCGGCAGTTGCAGCGTGTCGAGCTTGTCGCGCACGTCCAGCGCGGCCATGTCCATGTCCGTGCCCCAGGCGAATTCCAGGATCACGTCGGATTCGCCGGTGCGCGAAATCGAGTGCACGCGCTTGACGTTCTTCACGACACCTACGGCTTCTTCGACCGGTTCGGTGACGAGGTTTTCGATTTCGGCGGGCGCCGCGCCTTCGTAATCGGTGCGCACCGTCAGCGTCGGATACGAAAGATCAGGCAGCAGATTCACCTTCAGATCGGACAAGCCGATCAGGCCGAACAGCACGAAGGTGAGCGTCACCATGCCGATGGTGACGCGTCGGCGCGTAGCGATCTCCGGCAGAGACATGGACTACTCCGCAGCGGAAGTGTTCGTGTTCGAGTTCGATGCGCTGGGCGGCAGCACCTGCACCTCGCTGCCGTCGCGCACTGCGTCGCGTCCCAGCGTGATCACGCGCTCGCCCGGTTTCAGACCATCGCGGATTTCCACGCGGTCGCCGTCGACATATCCGATCTTCACCACGCGCCGCTTGGCGACCAGTTCCGGTTGCGCGGGCTTGCCGGTTTCCGCCGCGACCGCGTCGCCCGGTTTCGGTTTGACCGCTTTCGGCTTTGCCGGCTTGGCCGCGCCGCGCTCGATCACGAACACCGCGGTCTCGCCGTCCTCGTCGATCAGTGCGCTGCGTGGGATCACCAGCGCATCGCGGCGCTGGTCGTAGACGATGTCGATGCGCCCGAACATGCCCGGACGCAGGGGTTCGTTGCCGGCCGCGGTGTTGTCGAACACGCAGGTCACGCGGAAAGTGCCGCTGGAGGCATCCACCACGGGCGCAATGCGCTGAATGGTTCCGGCGAACTGTTTGCCCGGCAACGCGTCCACCGCAAGCGTCAAGGGTTGACCCGGTTTCAGCATGCCCAGTTCGCGCTCCGGCACGTTCAACGTGGCCGTGAGCGGATGCATGTCCACGATGTGGAAGATCGCCTGATTGGCCTGGACCAGATTGCCCTGCTTCATCATGCGCCTGGAGATCACGCCGGAAATCGGCGCGGTGATGCGCGTCCACGACAATTGCAGTTGCGCGCCGCGCGTAGCGGCGGCCTGAGCCTCCATGTCGTACTTGTCCTGCTCGTATTCCTGCCGCGGAATCAGTTGTTTCTGGATCGCTTTCGAGGCACGGTCGTAAGTCGTCTGCGCCTTTTTCAATTGCGCCTGGCTTTGCGCGAGCTGATAGGCCGCGCTGGAAGGATCGATCTGCGCCAGCAACTGTCCCGCCTGCACGCGCTGGCCTTCTTCCGCATACAGTTTCAGCAGCACGCCGGAAGCCTTGGACACCACGTCGGCTTCCTGCTCGGCTTCCAGCGCCGCGGTGCCGGAATAGCTGGCGTTGATCGGCGCACGCATGGCAGCCGCGACTTCCACGGGCACGCGCGGATGGCTGTCGGTATCGGCTTGCTGTTGTCCACTGCCGCAGGCGGCCAGCAGCACCATCATCGAAACGGGGAGGCACCAGCGCAACGAGTTTTTCATGGCAAGACCGCGAAACGGGTGGACGATATGGTGTTTTAGTTATGTATAACACCAATCCAATCGCCGGACAATGCGCTGGAAGTAATGGATGGATGCCTGGAAGAGGAGAAAAGTTGCACAGCCGAAAGTCATGGGTCGGCGTGCTCCGAAATCACGGATCAATTTGTCCAAAGCAATTCCAAGGTTATACTTCGCCCTTTGTGAGCGCGGATTGCGCCGCGCGGGGAACGTGATGAGAGCTTCGGGAATGATCCGGTCGTTGACCGCCGCCTGCTTGCTGGCCGCCATCGCAGCCGCGCCAGCCACCGCCGCCACGCTCACCGGCAATGCCGAAGCCGGCAAAGCCAAGATCTACACCTGCCACGGCTGCCACGGCATCCCCGGTTACGCCAACGCCTATCCGAATTACCACGTGCCGCGCATTGCCGGCCAAAACGAGCAGTACCTCGTGAACGCGCTGCACGAATACCAGAGCGGCGACCGCAATCATCCGACCATGAGCGCGCAAGCGGACAGCCTGTCCGATCAGGACATCGCCGATATCGCGGCGTATCTGGCCAGCCTGGCGAAGCAACAATGAGCCGCGACGAGGATCGACCCATCATGCAACGCGCTTTGACGATTTCGCTGATTTGTGTTTTCGCATTGATGAGCGGCGCGGCGTTCGGATCCGGCGACATTGCCGCAGGCAAACAGAAATCGGCCACCTGCGCTGCCTGCCACGGAGCGGACGGCAATGCGACGGCCGACGGCCAGTACCCGCGCCTCGCAGGTCAGTACGCCGATTACATCGTGCAGGCGCTGCACGAATATCAGGCCGGCACCCGCGATCATCCGGCAGTAGGTTCCATACGTCGTGGCAATGCGATCATGCAAGGCATGGCGGCGCCGCTGACCGATCAGGACATCGACAATCTCGCCGCGTACTACGCGTCCCTTCCCGGCAAGCTGAGCGATTTGCACGGGAAGGTGCAGGGCGGAGATTAGATCGCTCTGTAGGAGCGTGTGCAGACGATGGTCGCGAGCACGCGGCTCAGCGCACCGCGCTCTTGCCTTCATGTCCCTTGTAGTAAGGTGAATGCCCCGCCGCATGATCGGTGGCGTCGCGCACCGCGGTGATTTCAGGGAAGCGCGCGCGCAGGGTTTTTTCCACGCCCTGCTTCAGCGTCACGTCGGCCATGCCGCAGCCTTGGCAGCCGCCGCCGAAGCGCAACACCAACTCGTTTTCGGCACTCACCGACTCCAATGTCACGCGGCCGCCGTGCGCAGCCAGTTGCGGATTGATCTCCGCGTCCAGCAGGTATTGCACGCGCAGCGCCAGTGACGCGTCCGCGCCGGGTTCGCTGCCGCGCAGTTTCGGCGCGTGGATGCGCATCTCGCCGCCCGTCGGGGTGGGCACGTATTCGACCTGCGCGCCATCCAGCCACGGCGTACTGGCCGCATCCACGTAAAGATCGAAACCCTCGCACTCGATCACCCAGTCATCGCCATCGCGTTGGTCCGCTTCGCAGAACTCCAGTTCGCAATCGGCCGCCGGCGAGCCGGGATTGCGCGCGCGCATGCGGATATTCAAATCCTCACCGCCCTGCGCGGCGATCAGTTTGCGGAAATGGTTTTGCGCGCTTTCGCTGAGCTGGATCATGGAGTGCGAGGTTGGGTCGAATCAGCACTATTCTAGTCCGAATTGATGGTGCACCCAAGCGCGCGTCATACTGATCTTTCCTGCCACGGAGAAATGCCATGGACCGCGCCAGCCTCGCTGCGCAAAATTGCAAACCCCGCAAAGGCGAATCCGCTCTGGATCAGGCGAAGATCGGGGAACTGCTCTCGGCCCTGCCCGGCTGGCAATTGGCAGACGGCGGCAAGGCAATCGGCAAGGTCTTCAAGTTCGAGGATTTCTACGAAACGCTCGGCTTCGTCAATGCGATCGGCTGGATGGCCAACAAACAGGATCATCACCCCGATCTGGAAGTCGGCTACAACCGCTGTGCGGTGCGCTGGTCCACGCATGACGTGGGCGGATTGTCGATGAACGACTTCATTTGTGCAGCGAAGGTCGAGCAGATCGCCGAGGGTTGAGATTGTCGTCATTCCGGACGTCGCGCAGCAGCGATCCGGACAAATTCGTCTGGAACGAATTTGAACAACCGGAGGCTGGCTCGCAGGGCAAAGTCCATGGACGGACTTTGTAATCTGCTTTTCTTGTTCAAAGAGCAGATTCCGGCTTCCACCGCAGTAAAGCCGCGGCGGCCCGGAATGATCTATTCCAGCCTGCCCAGCACCGCGCGCAAGTCGTCCGGCAGCGGCGCCGAGAAACTGTAGGCACGCTCGCCCAGTTCGAATTCGAAACGCGCGGCATGCAGGAACAACCGCTTCAATCCGAAGTCGCGAAAGCGCTTGTTGGCGTCGCGGTCGCCGTACTTCGGATCGCCGGCGACCGGATGGCCCACGTGCGCCGCGTGCACGCGAATCTGATGCGTGCGGCCGGTGTCGAGCGTGGATTCCACCAGGCTGCCGTCCGAAAAGCGTTCGATCTCGCGAAAAAAGGTCAGCGCAGGCTTGCCGGCTTCGTCCACCCGTACCATTCGTTCGCCGCCGGACAGGGCCGACTTGCGCAGCGGCGCGTTCACATCGAACTTCGCGCGTGCGAGTTCCCCCGTCAGCAAGCAGAGATATTGTTTCTTCACTTCGCCTGCCCGGATCAGCGCCTGCAGCCCCGACAGGCCTTGGCGCGTGCGTGCGAACACCAGCACGCCGGACGTGTCGCGATCCAGCCGGTGCGCCAGCTCCAGATGCTCGCGCGGGCGCGCCGCGCGCAGCAGTTCGATCGCGCCGAAACCGACGCCGCTGCCGCCGTGGCTGGCAACTCCCGCCGGTTTGTCGATGGCGAGGAAATCGCGATCCTCGAAAATCACCGACGCCTCGAGTTGTTTCATCAGGCCCGCGGGTGGCGCACCGCCGTCTTCACGCTGCGCGGTTCGCACGGGTGGAATCCGCAGCCGATCGCCCTCGTTGAGCCGGTTGTCCGGTTTCGCCCGCTTGCCGTTCACGCGCACCTGCCCGGTGCGCAGCAGGCGATAGATCAGGCTCCTGGGTACGCCCTTCAGCAACGCCGCGAGCGCGTTGTCGATGCGCTGCCCATCGCGCTCCGGCCCCACCTCTACGGTTTGGACGCCCTTGAACTGATTCTCCGAAGTAGCTGGCGGCATTGGAAAAATCCTGAACGAACTGGTAGACTGCCGGGGCGTCGCGCAGGTTTGCAGGCCTTACGGCCTGATGCTTGCACCCGCCCGCAACGCGGGCGAGGAATGCGCTTAGGCGAAAACTCCCGACCGGAAGCCAAGCTCTCCTCTCCATCGTAGCGGACGGTTCGCGATTGGCCCATTGCCGATCCGGTGATGAGGGATCGCGGCACGCACGGTAACGAACATTCATCGGAGCGGATCCTCGCTCCGGACCACCGCCGCCCTTGCGGCGCGATACACGCGGCCGGCCGCCTCGATGAGGCGCCGCCGCGGCGCGCAGCGTGTGCGGCCTGAAGGATTACAAAAATGAAACGCATGTTGATCAACGCGACTCAGCGTGAAGAGTTGCGTGTGGCCATCGTCGATGGCCAATCGCTCTACGATCTCGACATCGAGATCCCCTCCAGGGAGCAGAAGAAGTCCAATATCTACAAGGGCCGTATCACCCGCGTAGAGCCCTCGCTGGAAGCCTGCTTCGTCGAATACGGCGGCGAGCGCCACGGCTTCCTGCCGCTGAAGGAAATCTCCCGCGACTACTTCGCCCCGGGCGTCGACCACAACAAGGCCGGCATCCGCGAGCTGCTGAAGGAAGGCCAGGAACTGGTCGTGCAGGTGGAGAAGGAGGAACGTGGCAACAAGGGCGCCGCGCTTACCACCTTCATTTCGCTGGCCGGCCGCTACATGGTGCTGATGCCCAACAACCCGCGCGCCGGCGGCGTCTCGCGCCGGATCGAGGGCGAGGACCGGCAGGCGCTGAAGGAAGCGCTGGACCACCTCCAGGTGCCCGACGACATGGGCCTGATCGTGCGCACCGCGGGCGTCGGCCGGGACGCGGAAGAACTGCAGTGGGACCTCGACTACCTGCTGCAGTTGTGGAAGGCGATTTCCGAGGCCGCGGTGGGCAAGCCCGCGCCGTTCCTGATCTACCAGGAATCGAAACTGATCATCCGCGCGCTGCGCGATTACCTGCGCGGCGACATCGGCGAGATCCTGATCGACGAGCCGGCGCTGTTCGACGACGCGCGCGACTTCATGCAGCAGGTGATGCCAAACAACCTGCGCAAGCTGAAGCTCTACGAAGACACCACGCCGCTGTTCAACCGCTTCCAGATCGAAACCCAGATCGAGAACGCCTACGAGCGCAGCGTTCGGCTGCCCTCCGGCGGTTCGATCGTGATCGACCAGACCGAGGCGCTGACGGCGATCGACATCAACTCCTCGCGCGCCACCAAGGGCGGCGACATCGAGGAGACCGCGTTCAACACGAATTGCGAGGCCGCGGTCGAGATCGCGCGGCAACTGCGCATCCGCGACGCGGGAGGACTGATTGTCATCGACTTCATCGACATGGAGTCTCCGCGCCACCAGCGGGAGGTCGAGGAGAAGCTGAAGAACGCGCTGAAGCTGGATCGCGCGCGTGTCCAGATCGGCCGCATCAGCCGCTTCGGACTGCTGGAGATGTCGCGCCAGCGCCTGCGGCCGAGCTTGAGCGAATCCATCCAGATCGTCTGCCCGCGCTGCGACGGCCACGG
>DAIOUL010000043.1:0-20434 GCA_036759545.1 Rhodanobacteraceae bacterium | reverse complement strand
CTGATCGAGGAACCGATGGCCGCGGCGATCGGCGCCGGCATTCCGGTGCACGAGGCCCGCGGTTCGATGGTGCTGGACATCGGCGGCGGCACGTCCGAAGTCGCGGTGATCTCGTTGAACGGCGTGGTTTACTCGCAATCGGTGCGCATCGGCGGCGACCGCTTCGACGAGGCAATCATCAATTACGTGCGCCGCAACCATGGCACGCTGATCGGCGAATCCACCGCCGAGCGAATCAAAATGGAAATCGGCTGCGCCTACGCGCAGTCCGAGGTGCGCGAGATGGAAGTCTCCGGCCGCAACCTGGCCGAGGGCGTGCCGCGCATGTTCACCATCAACTCCAACGAAGTGCTGGAAGCGCTGCACGAACCGCTCGCAGGCATCGTCGCCGCGGTGCGCTCGGCGCTGGAGCAGACCCCGCCGGAATTGTGCTCGGACGTCGCCGAGCGCGGCATCGTGCTGACGGGCGGCGGCGCGCTGCTGCGCGATCTGGACCGCCTGATTTCCGAGGAAACCGGCCTGCACGTGCAGGTGGCCGACGATCCGCTGACCTGCGTCGCCCGCGGTGGCGGCCGTGCATTGGAATTGATCGACCAGCACGGCAGCGATTTTTTTGCGTCGGAGTGAAATCGGGACTCGGGACTCGGACTCGGGACTCGGAAGAGCATAATCACCCTGTCGTCATTCCGGACGCGGCGAAGCCGAGATCCGGAATCCATTTTGATCTTGCGCCTTTTCCTCAAAAGCAAAATGGATTACAAAGTCCATCCATGGACTTTGCCCTTCGGGCCAGCCTTCGGCCGTTCAAATTCGTTCCAGACGAATTTGTCCGGCTTTCGCCGGAATGACGAGCTAGCATGAGCTACGGCTCACGGTTCACCGCTCCATGGCGCTTTCCGACAAGGAATCCTCTCCGATCTTCGCCGACGCGGCGGCGGGGACGCTGCGCCTGATCGGTTATCTTGCGCTGGCCTGCGTGTTGATGGTGCTGGATCACCGCAACGGCTGGCTGCACCGCGCACGCTTTGCCGCTTCCGTGGTAGTCGAGCCGATTTATCGGTTGGCGGCGTGGCCCGGTGAGGCGGCGCAGAGCGCGCGCATCGCGTTCAGCCAGCGCCGCCAGTTGATCGACGAGAACGAACGATTGCGTGAAGCGTTGCTGCTGGCACAGGCGCGGCTGAACCGCATGAACGCGGTGTCGGAACAGAACGCGCGCCTAAAACAACTGCTCGACACGCGCCGCACATTGGGCATGGACGTGCAGCTCGCGCGGCTGATCGACGTCGACCTCGGCGCCGCGCGCAACCGCGTGGTCATCGATGTCGGTGCGAAGGAAGGCGTGCACGCGGGACAGGTGGTGATCGACGCGCACGGCGTGATGGGTCAGATCGTGGAGGTGCTGCCGCACAGCGCGGTGGCGCTGCTGATCACCGACGCCAATCATTCGATTCCGGTAGTGGACGAGCGCTCGGGCTTGCGCGGATTGGCGCGCGGCAGCGGCGCACCGGACAAGCTGATCGTGTCGGACATTCCGCTTTCGGCCGACGTGAAAGTCGGCGATCGCATCGCCACTTCCGGTTTGGGCGGACGTTTTCCCGCGGGCTTTCCGGTGGGCATCATCACATCGATCGGTCCCGATCCGACCGGCATGTTCGCGCAGGCCAGCGCGCAACCGGCGGCCGCGCTGGCGCGCAGCGGTGAGGTGTTGCTGCTGCGCGATCTGCCCGAACAGGTTGGACCGCCACCAGTCGCGCCGCCGGTGGGACCGCCTGCAACGCTGGCGCCGAGCGCGAACGCTGCCGATCCGCCTGCCTCCACGGCGCATGCCGATGCCGCACCGAAATCGGCGCATTCAAATGCGGTGACGCAGCGATGAACCGCCAGCGCGCGCAGAACTGGATCTTCGCCGGCAGTCTCGCGCTGTCGTTGCTGTTGATGTTGATGCCGCTGCCGCAGGCTTGGGCGCCGATGAAGCCCTATTGGCCGGCACTGGTGTTGATCTACTGGGCGCTGGAGTTGCCCGAGCGCGTCAATCTCGGGCTCGCGTTTCTGGTCGGCCTCGGCGCGGATCTCCTGGATGGTGCCTTGCTGGGCGAGCAGGCGTTGCGCCTCGCGGCGCTCACGTTCATCGTGCTGCGGTTCCGTTCGCGCCTTCGCTTTTTCCCGATGTGGCAGCAGGCGCTGGCGGTGCTGGTATTGTTGTTGAACGATCGCGTATTGCTGCTGCTGGTGCGGTTGTTCGCCGGCGACCCGCGCCCGCCGGTCATGTTCTGGCTGGCGCCGCTCACCGGCACGATCGCTTGGCCCTTCGTGTTCCTGTTGCTGGATGACTTGCGCGCGAGACTGCGCGTCAAGGAATCTGGCGCGTAATCGCTATGTCCCCGCGCGCGCTCAAGGACACGCACGGCGAAGTGACGCGCTTCGGCGTGCGCGCGCTGACCGGTTTCGCGCTGATCGTGCTGGCACTGGCGGTGCTCGGCGGCCGTTTCTGGTTCCTGCAGGTGATGCGGCACGACGAGTTTTCCACGCGCTCGCTCGCCAACAGCGTGCACCTGCGCCACCTGCCGCCCCCGCGCGGACTGATCTACGACCGAAACGGCGTACTGCTGGCCGACAACGTGCCAGCGTTCCGGCTGGATGTGGTGCCGGAAAAGATCAAGCACATGGATGCCATGCTGGCGCGGCTGTCCACGGTGGTGCCGCTGTCCGGCGATGACATCGCGCGCTTCAAGCAATCGCTCAAACAACATCGCCCGTTCGAATCGGTGCCGCTGAAATTCCATCTGGGCGAGGACGAGATCGACCGCTTCGCCGTGAACGCGTGGAAGTTCCCCGGCGTGGATATCGCGCCGTATCTCACGCGCAATTATCCGTTGGGGCCCGAGTTCGCACACGTAATCGGTTACGTGGCGCGCATCGACGACAAGGATCTCGTGCATCTGGATTCCGACCGTTACGCAGGCACCACGCACATCGGCAAGACCGGCATCGAAAAGTATTACGAGGAACGCCTGCACGGCACGCCTGGTTACGAGCTGGTCGAAGTCAATGCCGATCAGCGGCCGCAGCGCGTGCTGGAGCGCGTCGCTCCGAAACCCGGGCAGAATCTCTATCTCAGCATCGATGCGCGCATCCAGAAGGCGGCGATCGATGCCTTTGCCGGCCGGCCCGGCGCGGCGGTGGCGATCGATCCGCGCAACGGCGAAGTGCTGGCGATGGTGACGGTGCCGAGCTTCGATCCCAACCTGTTCGTCAACGGCATCAGCCAGGCTGACTACTCGGCGCTGCTGCACGATCCGGACAAGCCGCTGCTGAACCGCGCGCTGCGCGGCGGTTATCCGCCGGGCTCGACGGTCAAGCCGTTCATGGGATTGGCCGGTCTGGAACTGGGCTTCCGCAAACCCAGTGACACCGTGCTTTCCACCGGCACGTTCTACATTCCCGGTTCCTCGCGCGGTTATCGAGATGATCAGCGCTACGGCGCGGGCACGGTCAATCTGATCCAGGCGATCACTCAATCGGTCAACACCTATTTCTATTCGCTGGCGTTGTCGATGGGCATCGACAAGATGGACGCCTATCTGTCCAAATTCGGCTTCGGCGCCGAAACCGGCGTGGACCTGCCTTCCGAAAGCGATGGCGTGCTGCCTTCACCGGAATGGAAGCGCAAGACCTGGAACCAGCCGTGGTATGCGGGCGAAACGGTGATCGCCGGCATCGGACAAGGCTATTGGGTGGTGACGCCGATGCAGCTCGCGCACGCGGTGGCGATGCTGGCCGATGCCGGCGTGCCGCACACGCCGCACCTTTTGCGAGCCACGCGGGACGGGCGCGACGGACCCGTCGTGGCGATGGCCGATCCGCCGGAAGCGCCGAGTGCGATCAAGAATCCTTCCGACTTCGAAGCGGTACGGCAGGGCATGATCGGCGTGGTCAACGATCCGCATGGCACCGCGTACCTGACCGGAACAGGTAAAGGCTTTCCCTACGTGATCGCCGGCAAGACCGGCACGGCGGAGCGCTTCTCGCGCAAGGGCGACGAGTACATCACCACCAAGGACAAGGCGTTCCTCGCCGCGCGCCACCGCGCCTGGTTCATCTGTTTCACGCCGGCGGAGTCGCCGCGCATCGCGGTGGCGGTGGTACTGGAGGCCGGTGCCTGGGGCGGCACCGATGCGGCGCCGATCGCGCGCAAGATCCTGGATGCCTGGCTCGCCGGACAGCCGGCGTCGGAACGCCCCGCCACGCTGACGGCGAGTGCTACATCGCCGGGTCAGGCGCAAGCGGAGGCCGCGCAATGAACGCGACCATCGCCTCCCTGCGCACGCGCGCGCTGCGCTTTGGTCAACGCTTGATGCACAAACCGCGCATCGACCTGCCGCTGGCGATCGCCTTGTTGATCCTGGCCTGCGTCGGTTTGGTCACCTTGTACAGCGCCAGCGATCTGGACGCCGGCGTGATCGGCGGGCAGGCCGCGCGTTTCGTGCTGGGCGCGATTCTGATGATCGTGATTTCGCGCATCCCGCCGACGCTACTGCGCACCTGGACGCCGTGGTTCTACACGATCAGCACGTTGTTGCTGGTCGCCGTCGTGGTGCTGGGCGAAGGCCGCGGCGCCAATCGCTGGCTGGATCTGCACGTGGTCCGTTTTCAGCCATCCGAGTTCCTGAAACTCTCGATGCCGATGATGATCGCGTGGTATCTGCACCCGCGCCAGTTACCGCCGGGCTGGAAGGATATTTTCGTGGTCGGTTTGCTGGTCGCGATTCCTTCCGCGCTGATCGCCAAGGAACCCGACCTCGGCACCGCGCTGCTGGTCGCCGCGAGCGGCATCTTCGTGCTGTTCCTTTCGGGCATCGCGTGGTGGCGCGTCGGTCTGATGCTGGGCGCGCTGGCCGGTGCGGCACCGGTCGCCTGGCATTTCCTGCACGACTACCAGCGTCAGCGCGTATTGACCTTTCTGCATCCGGAAAACGATCCGCTCGGCAACGGCTGGCACATCATCCAGTCGATGATCGCGGTGGGTTCGGGCGGCGTATTCGGCAAGGGCTGGCACCACGGCACGCAATCGCGGCTGGAGTTCCTGCCCGAACACACCACGGATTTCATCTTCGCGGTGTACTCGGAAGAATTCGGGCTGATCGGCGTGCTGCTGTTGCTTGCGCTGTACGCCTTCATCGTCGGCCGCTGCCTGTGGATCGCGGCCAATGCGCGCGACACCTATTCGCGCCTGCTGGCCGGCGCGATCGGCATGAGCTTCTTCGTCTATGTGATGGTCAATGGCGGCATGATTACGGGGCTGCTGCCCGTGGTTGGCGTGCCGCTGCCGATGATTTCCTACGGCGGCACATCGGTCGTCACGCTGTTGTGCGGATTCGGTGTGCTGATGTCCATCCATGCGCACAGGAAGTTCGTGGGCTGATGCGTTCGGGGTAGCCCGGATGCAGCGCAGCGGAATCCGGATAAATCGCTCCGGTCCACCCGGATTGCGACGCTGCGCGCTTCCATCCGGGCTACGCTTCCATCGCATGCAGCGCGCGCGCCGCATCCATCGCGAAGTACGTGAGAATGGCGTCGGCGCCCGCGCGCTTGATGCAAGTGAGCGCCTCCAGCATGCAGGCGCGCTCGTCCAGCCAGCCGTTCAAGCCCGCGGCTTTCAGCATCGCGTATTCGCCGCTGACCTGGTAGACGAAAGTCGGCGCGCCGAAGCGTTCCTTCACGCGGCGCACGACGTCCAGGTACGGCAGCCCCGGTTTCACCATCACCGCGTCCGCGCCTTCCTCGAGATCGAGTTGCACTTCGCGTAGCGCCTCGTCGGAATTGGCGACATCCATCTGGTACGTGTGCTTCGAACCTTTTCCGAGCGCCGTGGCCGAGCCGACCGCGTCCCGGAACGGGCCATAGAAGCTGGACGCATATTTCGCCGCGTAGGCGAGGATGCGCGTGTGGATCAAACCGTTTGATTCGAGCGCGGAGCGGATCGCGCCGATGCGACCGTCCATCATGTCCGAAGGCGCGACGAAATCGGCACCGGCTTGCGCCTGCGACAGCGCCTGTTTCACCAGCGCTTCGACGGTTTCGTCATTGAGAATGTAGCCGGTCTCGTCGATCAAGCCGTCCTGTCCGTGCGTGGTGAACGGATCCAGCGCCACGTCGCAAATCACGCCCAGCTCCGGAAAGCGCTGTTTCAAGGCGCGGGTGGCACGTTGCACCAGCCCCCGTTCGTTCCAGGCTTCGCGCGCATCGAGGCTCTTGGCCGAACCATTCAGCGCCGGGAACAGCGCCAACGCCGGAATTCCGAACTGCTGAGCCGCTTCCGCCACTTTCACCAAGGCATCGATCGAGAGCCGCTGCACGCCCGGCATCGAAGGCACATCCGCCCGCAGGTCGCCAGCCCCTTCATGGACGAAGACGGGCAGGATCAGGTCGGAAGGCGTCACCACCGTCTCTCGCATCAGCGCGCGCGAGAAGGTGTCGCGGCGCATGCGCCGCATGCGGGAGGCGGGATAGCTCATACGGAGGACCAAAACGCGGCAAACCCGCATTGTATTCCGGCTGAAAGGCGCACTGGGGGTCAGCCGGCGTTCTGAACTGATGAGCCCCGCACACTTTCCAAGACTTGGCGGCACAAATCCTGCAGCATTTACGCTTGCTTGCCTTCGCCTTTACGGGCGCTTGACAAACAGACCGATTCAGGTCAGGTTATGAGCCGTTAAATTAGGATTAAGTACCCGTCCGATCCGAACGCTGCAGGACACTCCGCAGCGCCAATGTAGAAGAAGCTCTCAACTGGTTGTAAGAACAATGTTTTCAGCTCTCACCATCTTTTCGCTTCTGGCCGTGATCGTCGTGCTGGCGGCTGCCTGCATCAAACGCATTCCTGAAGGCCAGGTCTATACCCTGCGCCGGCTCGGCAAGCCCGCCGGCACGCTCACCCCCGGCATGCACGTAGTGGTGCCGTTGATCGAGCGCATTGCCCACAAGATCAGCATCAGCGGTTACACGCTGGCGATCGAGGAGCGGGTGAACGTGCAAGGTCATCCGCAGGCCGAAACCCTGCGCGGACGCGTCTGGTGGCAGGTGCTGGATCCGGAACGGGCCGATGCGGTGATCGATCGCGCCGACGAGATGATCCGCACTCGAGTGCTGGGTGCGCTGCCGGAAGTCGCCAACGACGCGAGCGAGGACGTGCGGGCGCGCAACCTGCGCCTGAAGCAGGCATTGAACGGTTCGCTGCGCGATCGCGGTGTGCTGGTGACGCGGGTGGAGCTGGATCTGGCGGCTTGATCCGCGCCGCATAACGAATCAACTAGGGAGTCGCAAAGGCCCGCACACGATGTGCGGGCTTTTGTTTGTGTATGTTTGTGCAATCTCCCTGATTGCCCCTTCGAAAACGTCTGAGCTGCCGCCCGGCTTTGCATCTTGCAAGTTCAAAAACGGACATCCTGTCCACACTTTGCACAAGAGCATCCCGTTGGATCGATCTACCCTGCAACAACAGCTCGAGGACGGTCTTGCGGCTTTGGGGCTGCGCTTGCCGGATAGCGCCATTCAAAAGCTGCTGGATTACCTCGATCTGTTGATCCGCTGGAACGCCGCCTACAACCTGACCGCGGTGCGCGAGCCGCGACAGATGGTCGTGCGGCACCTGCTGGATTCCTTGAGCATCCTGCCCTTCGTGCAAGGATCGACCTTGGCCGATCTGGGCAGCGGCGCGGGTCTGCCGGGTGTGCCACTGGCGATCGCACGGCCGGAGATCGCGGTGACGCTGGTGGACAGCAATGGCAAAAAGGCACGTTTCCTGCGCGAGGCGGTGCGGACATTGCCGCTGCCGAATGCGCGCGTGCTGCAACAGCGCGCGCAGGAGCTGGACGAAACCTTCGACTGCATCACCGCGCGGGCGTTCACCAGCCTGGGTGAAATGCTGGAGTGGGGCGGCCATGCGCTGGCGCGCGACGGTGTGTGGCTGGCGCTGAAGGGCCACATCGATCAAGCCGAATTGATGCGAATCCCGAGCGGCTTCCGCGTCGCAGCCGTGCACGAGCTGGCCGTGCCGGGACTGGACGCCGAGCGGCATATCGTCGAAATCCGCCGGACGGCTTGATCCGCGGGCCGACCACCGGAAACGGCGGGATGCTAACCTTCGCGTTCGGCTAACGGGGCATCGCACGCCAATGACGCGCATTATCGCCATCGCCAACCAGAAGGGCGGAGTGGGCAAGACTACCACCGCCGTAAATCTGGCTGCGGCGCTGGCGGAAGTCCAACGGAAGATCCTGCTGGTGGATCTCGATCCGCAGGGCAATGCCACCATGGCTTCGGGCATCGACAAGCGCGATGTGCACCCCACGGGCTGCGAAGTGTTGCTGGAAGAAGCCGGCATCGAATCGGCAATTGTCCCCACCGAAGCGGGTTACGACCTGCTGCCCGGCGGCCGCGACCTGACCGCGGCCGAATTGAAACTGATGGATGCGATCGCGCGCGAATCGCGCTTGAAGGAACAACTCGCGAAACTCGGCGACCGCTACCACACCATCCTGATCGACTGCCCACCGTCGCTGCATCTGTTGACCTTGAACGCGCTCGCCGCCGCGCACAGCGTGTTGATCCCGGTGCAGTGCGAATACTTCGCGCTGGAAGGACTGACCTCGCTGCTGGACACGGTAAAGGCCGTGCGCGCGCGGCTCAATCCGCAACTCGAAGTCGAAGGATTGCTGCGCACCATGTTCGACGTGCGCAACAATCTCGGCAACGACGTGTCCGCGCAACTCACCAAACACTTCGGAGACAAAGTGCTGCGCTCGATCATTCCGCGCAACGTGCGTCTCGCAGAAGCGCCCAGCTACGGCAAGCCGATCAATCTCTATGACCGCGAATCGCGCGGCGCGATTGCGTATCTCGGCCTCGCGGGCGAGATGATCCGCCGCGAGCGCGAAGCCGCGCCGCCTGCGGCGGCAGTCGCGGCGAATGGTTGAGGGCGCGCGCATGTCGGCAAAAAGAAGGGGTCTGGGTTCGCGCGATCTGGACGTGCTGCTCGGCGGCGGTGACGTGGAAGAAGCGTCGAGTGGTGCAGAAGAACTGCGCAACATTCCGCTAAGCGCGATTGCGCCGGGCCGCTATCAACCGCGGCGTCGAATCGACGAGGAGAAACTCGCGGAGCTGGCCGCCTCGATCAAGGCGCAGGGTTTGATCCAGCCGATCGTGGTGCACGGCATCGGCCGCGACCGCTACGAATTGATCGCCGGCGAACGTCGGTGGCGCGCGGCGCAGCAGGCGGGATTGAGCGAAATTCCCGCGGTCGTACGCGACGTCGCGCCGCAAGCGGTGCTGGCGATGGCGCTGATCGAAAACATCCAGCGCGAAGAATTGTCGGCACTCGAAGAAGCGCAGGCGCTGCACCGGCTGATCGAAGAATTCGATCTGACGCAACAGCAGGCCGCGGACGCCGTCGGCCGTTCGCGAGCCGCGGTCGCCAATCTGCTGCGGCTGCTGGAATTACCGGAACCGATCCGCCGATTGCTGGACAACGGTCAACTGGAAATGGGCCACGCGCGCGCCTTGCTGGCGCTTGGCAACACGCCACGCGCGATCGCCTTGGCGGAGAAGTGCGCGGCGGAACAATGGTCGGTGCGCGAGCTGGAAGAGCGCGTGCGGCTGGCGCAACTGGCGCCTTCGAACAAGCAACGGGCAACACGCAACGTGGATCCGGATATAGCCTCCCTGGAACGGGAGCTTTCCGAAAAACTCGGCGCGCGCGTGCAGATCGCGCACGGCCGAGGTGGCCGTGGCAAGCTCACTGTGCACTACCACAGCGCGGACGAGCTGGAAGGGATTCTGGAAAAGCTGCGCTAAGGAAACTCTGGCCTGTCGGAGTTTCCGCGCGACACATGGGCGTGCCCGCAAATCAAGCACGCCTCTGCTTGATGCTTGATTTGCGAAGCCGAATCCGGGCGTGTACCGGATTCGGGTGCTCTGACAAATCCCGGACGGATTTGTTCAAAGCTTTCCTAACTGAAATCCCTTCCGCGGCACGCCGGTCATGCTCACAATGAGTGCCAGGCAACGCCAGTTCGATGCGCTGGTCCGCGCGCACGCGGGCGATCTCTATCGTTTCGCGTATTGGCTGTGCGGCGAGGATGCGCGTGCACAGGATCTGGTTCAGGAAACCCTGCTGCGCGCCTGGCGCGCGCTGGGTTCGCTGCGCGACGGCTCCGCCGCCAAGCCCTGGTTGTTGACCATCCTGCGGCGCGAGCACGCTCGCGGTTTCGAGCGCAAGCGCTTCGACCTCAGTGAACTTGACGACGACATCGCGGATGAAGCGACCGGAATCGATCCCGAACGCGCTGGCACCGACGCGCAGGTGCGCGCGGCGATCCTGCAACTGGAGCCGAAGTACCGCGAGCCCCTGTTGATGCAGGTGCTGGGCGGTTTTTCCTGCGAGGAGATCGCGCGCGAGTTGCACTGCAAACCGGGTGCGGTGATGACGCAATTGTTTCGCGCCCGGCAGAAACTGCGCGCCGCACTGGACGGCGGTTCCGCTCATACGAAGGAGGCCGCGCATGGACTGTCTTGAATTCCGCCGCCGCCTCGCCGCCGAGCCGCGCGCCCGCGATGACGACTTCATGGCGCATCGCGACAGTTGCCACAACGGCTGCACGGAGGCCTGGTGGCGTGCGCAGCGGCTGGAGCGGCGCATCGAAAATGCGATGACGGTTGAAGCGCCGGAGCAATTGGCCGAACGCGTGCTGCTGGCGCAGGCCACGCGCGCACGCGCATCCGCCCGCCGCTGGCGAATCGGGCTGGCGCTGGCGGCTTCGCTGGTGCTGGCGACCGCTGTGGGGACTTTCGGCTGGAACCGCAGCGCTGGTGCCGATCCCTTGCCGGCGATCAGCGTGGCGCATCTGCATCACGAAGCATTTTCCCTGGCCAGCATCCAGCCGGTGAGCCAGGCCGATCTGCGCGAGAACTTCGCCGCACGCGGCCTCACCCTGCATGCGATGCCCGCCGACGCGGTGTTCGTGCGCGACTGCGACCTCGGCCCTTATCGCACGGTGCACATGGTGTTCCGGATCGGCGACGAGCCGGTCACCGCGATGTATTTCGTCGATCATCCGATCGCGGACGCGCGCGAATTCAAGCGCAGCGGCTGGCAGGGCCGCGAAGTGCCGCTGGGCAAGGGCACGCTGCTGTTGCTCGGCGCGGATGCGCGTGGTTTCGCGCAGGTGGAGCGCAGCATGATCGATGCGTTGCAAGAGCCGGTGCGGCAAGCGCTGGGCGAAATGTAGAAGCGCCGTCCTTTCCCCGCGCGACGGGCTCATCGGCGATAATCGCCGCTGATTCATTTCAGGCCTGCGCCATGCCCGAGCTGTCCGTGGTCGTGCCGGTGTACAACGAGCGCGACAACATCCCGCCGCTGCTGAACGAGATCGTCAATGCGTTGCGCGGACGCGTGCCGTTCGAGATCGTCTACGTGGACGACGCCAGCGATGACGATTCACTCGACGTGCTGAAATCCGCACGCGCGAAGATCCCGGAATTGCGCATCGTGCGGCATCTGCAGCGGAGCGGCCAGAGCACCGCGATCTGGAACGGCGTGCGTGCCGCGCGCAGTGAGTGGATCGCCACGCTGGACGGAGACGGCCAGAACGATCCCGCCGACATCCCCAAGCTGCTGGACACGCGCGCGCAATCCAATGCCAACGTGAAGCTGTTCGCCGGCTGGCGCACCACGCGCCGCGACACCTTCAACAAGCGCATCTCCTCGAGGATCGCCAACGGGGTGCGTTCGCGCATGCTGCGCGATGACACGCCCGACACCGGCTGCGGCCTGAAACTGTTCGAGCGGAACACTTTTCTGATGTTGCCGTACTTCGATCACATGCACCGCTATCTGCCGGCGCTGGTGAAGCGTGCGGGTTTCGCGAGCGTCAGCGTGCCGGTCGGTCACCGCCACCGCACACGCGGCGTTTCCAAGTACGGGATGCTGGACCGCTTGTGGGTAGGCCTGGCCGACCTGCGCGGAGTGAGCTGGCTGATGCGGCGGGCGAAGGTGACGGCGGTTGAGGAGCTGTAGATCGGTATCAGGCAAGTAGCCATCCATGGCGCGCCCTCCGATCGCCATCCGTGGCTCACCCTCGGCTGATGCGCGCGATGCCCCCGACATCGCGCTAGCGCATCAGCCTCGACCTTTCGCCAACGGCAGATCCGCGCGCCGCCACGCTTCGATGCCGCCGGAGAGCACGTACACGCGGGTGAAACCGGCCTTGACCAGCCGCCGCGCGGCTTTCTCGGATTCCGTGCCGTTGCGCGACACCACCGCGACCGGCAATTCGCGTGCCTTCTTCAGTTCCTTGTTCTCCGGGTCGAACTGGCTCTGCGCTACATGACGCGAACCGGGCACGTGCGCCTTGTCGAAATCCGCCTGCGGCGAAACGTCGATCACCAACGCGTTGTCGCGATTGATCAGTTGCGTCAACCCGGCCGGCGTCAGCTCCTTGAAACCGCGGAAACGCCTTGATCCCTCCAGTGCGATCAGCGCCAGCACGATCACCACGAACGCGCCGATCAACAACGGATGGTGCGTGATGAACTGCGGAACACGCGCGAGGATTTCATTCATGGCGGGTGCGGGCGGAAGGACAGCCGCGCATTATCCGCGATGCGCCAGCGGCAGGCGAGCGGCGCTTATTGTTGCGGGGTGATGTCCGGCAAGCCGCTCTCCAGCCACCAATGCTTGCTCTCCGGGTCGTACTTCCAGGTTTGATGGTCGATGACGTCGTAAGAAGCCTGACTGGACTTGATCACCAGACTGATCTGCGCAACCTGCTGCACGGTGTTCTCGTCGACGGGAATCGGGCCGTCCGTCACGTAGTTGCCGACCTCGACCTGGTTGTAGCGAGCCCTGGCCGCGGCATCCAGCGGATGCGTCTCGCGCACCTTCGGGTCGACGAACTGCCAGGCATTGGCGAAATCGCCGAAGCGGAGGGCTGAGCCGTATTGTCCCAGCGTCTCATCGCGAGCCAGGCTTTTGTTGTCCATGCCGAGGCTGGCGCAACCCGCCAGCAGCGCGATCATCGATCCGCAAGTTGCAACAAGAATGGGCCGGCGCATGGCGGAATCTCCCGCAACGATGGAGCGATTGTGCCTCATCGCGCGCCGGGTGGTGCGAAGTTCATCTCAACTTGGCCACGAACGCGGCATCGAGCGTGGCCGCGTCGCCGTTCGCGCCGGCCACCGCGCAGATCACGTCGATGCGCGCCTTGCCGCGCCTGCTGAGCGTCTGCAGAAATGCGGGGAACGCGTCCTCGCTGGTGTAACGCGCGCTCGCGCACAGCTCGTCCCACAGCGGCTCGCGGTAGCGCACGGTCGAATCGCCGATGTAGATGTCGCAATCGAGGCTGCGTTCGCGCAGGTCAAGTTCGACCAGGCCCCAGCCGGCCAGCGTCATCAGCGAGGCCAGGCTGCCGCCGAAGGCGCAGCCCTTGTCGTTGATGTTGGGCGCCAGCGGCGCGGTCATTTCCAGTCGTGCGCCGTCGTAGCGCGTGACGCGCAACTCCATCGCCCGCGCCAGCGGGATGTGTTCGAGGATATGCGCCTGCAACAGCGCAACGGCTTCGGCTCGATCGTCCATCCGGCCAGTGTGTCGCGGCCGCGCACGGACGACAAGCTCGGTTAGCATCGCGGCATGAAGGGCGAATCCGCAAAGCCGTTGCGAGGCGCGACCGTGGCGATCACGCGGCCCGTCGGCACGGGCGCGGCAATGGCGCGGCGCGTGCGGGCGCTGGGCGGGAGCGCGCTTTCGTTGCCCGGGTCCACTCTGCACGCCATCGAAGATCCAAGGCGGGCGCGCGCAACCGTGCGCGAAGCGTTGCGCTGCGATTTCGTGATCTTCACCAGTCCGGCTGCGGTGCGCTTTACCACGAAGTTGCTGCCCTTGCGCACCCGCACGCGCGCGATCGCGCCGGGTGCGGGCACCGCCGCCGCGTTGAATCGCGCCGGTGTGAAAGAAGTTTCGGTTCCCGAGCGCGCCGACAGCGAAGGCGTACTTGCGTTGCCTGAATTGCAACACGCGCGCGGCAAACGTGTCGGCATCGTCGGCGCACCGGGCGGACGCGAACTGCTGCAGAAGGAACTCGCCGCTCGCGGTGCGCGCGTCGTTATCGCGCACGTGTATCGGCGGGCGCCGGCGCGTCTGGACCGCCGCCATTTCGAGCCGCTGCTTCGCAGCCGTATTGCGTTGTACGTGCCGCTGTCCAGCGTCGAGGCCCTGCGGCATCTGCTGCAGACATTGCCGCAAACGGCGCGCCGAAAGCTCCTCGCCGGTACCGCGATCGCCAGCAGCGCACGCCTGCAACGTGCGGCGAAGGACGCCGGTTTTGCTCGGGTGCTGCGCGCGGCATCCGCGCACGATGCGGATCTGATCGCCGCGATCGTGTCCGCGCACGGGCGGCGCTGAAAGCCGTCGTTTGCAGCGGCGCGCGCAGCGGCTAGGATGCCCGCCATGACCGACGATGCCACAGATCGAAGCCGCCGCGCAGCGCACGGCACCGTGACGATGCTCGCATGCCTGCTGGCGGTGCTTGCATTGCTCGTGGCGGCGGCGAGCGCGTGGCGTGTCTGGCAACGGAACGGGACGCAGGACGCCCAAGCGGCCGCGCTCGAAGCGCGATTGGCTGCATCCGAACACGAAGCTGCTGCCGCACGGGCTCAACAACAAACTCTTCAAAACCGGCTCGACGACATGCAAAGCGAGCTGCGCACCGAACACGACGCGCAAAACGCACTCGATCAGCGCACGCGCAACCTGGAAACGGCGATCGGGCAGATTTCCAACCAGCAGTTCCAGGGCCGCGATGCCCTGTTGCTGGACGACGCCGAATTCCTGCTGCGTGCGGGGCAGCAGCGCTGGACGCTGTTCCACGATGCCGATGCCGCGGTGCGCGCGTACGCATTGGCGGACGATGCATTGGCGCAGGTTTCCGACCAGGTTTACCCCCCCGTGCGCTCGGCAATCGCCAACGAGCGCGCGGCGTTGGCCGCCGCTGCTGCGCCGTCGCGCATGCATGCGTTGGATTCGCTCGCTTCGCTGCGCGAACAGGCGTCGACCCTGCCGTTGGCGGGACCGGAGTCGGCGCCACACGCGCAGGACAACGGTGTGCTCGCGCGCGCCTGGCACGCGCTGAGCGGCGTGTTGCGTGTCGAGCGCGACAACGGCGCCTCCGCACCCGCGGCGGATGCGCGCATCGCGCGCGAACTGCTGGCGCTGGACCTGGCGCAGGCGCAGGCCTCGTTGCTGGCGTTCGACGAAACGGGTTTCAGCACCGCCGCGCAGCGCGCCGATGCGCTGCTCGCGGCGCGCTTCGACCCGGACGCGTCCGAAGTGCGTGCCGCACGGTCGCAACTGCAGGCGGTGCTAAACGCACGCGCGGCCGCAGCGGCGCCGCAACTCGGCGGGGCGCTGGCGCAATTGCGCGCACTGCGCGCCTCGCACGCCATGCAGTCGGTCGCGCCGGCGCCGGCGGCGAGCACAGACAAACCATGAAACCTTGGCGCTGGCTGCTCGGCCTGATCGTGATCGCGCTGGTCGGCGCGCTGGCGTGGAACTGGCTGGCGGCCGATCCCGGTTACGTGCTGATCCGCATCCGCGGCTGGCGCATCGAGGCCACCGTGGTCGGCGCGCTGCTGGTGCTGGTCGCGTTGTGGATCGCGGTGGCGTTCGCGTGGTGGCTGCTGCGCTGGCCGTTCGGCGCGCTGTCGCGGCGGCACCGGCGCGTCAGCCGCGAACGGCTGCGCGACGGACTGGTCGCTATGGCCGAAGGCCGCAATGCGGAAGCCGGCCGCGCGCTGGAACGCGCGGCCATGCACGCACCATTGCGCCCGCCCGCGTTGCTGGCCGCCGCAGAAGCGGCGCATCGGCGCGGTGAATCGAATCGCGCTTTTGAATTGCTGGATGCTGCCGCACAATATTCGCCGCAGGCCGCACGCATGTTGCGCGCGCGCATCCTGCGTCGGGAAGGCCGTGCGGGAGAGGCGCTGACGCTGCTGTCGCCGGAAGCCGACGCCGGGCGCTTGCCGCCCTCCGGCTGGCACGAACTGGTGTTGTCGACGCTGGCCGCGAATCAGCCGAGGCGCGCGCGCATCGCGCTGGAGCCGTTGCGCAAGAGCAATGCGCTGGGTGCGAAAAGGTACGCCGCGCTGGAGGCACGCGTATTGGCGGCGAACCTGGCCGCTGCGGAAGACATGCAATCGCTGCAAAGCCTCTGGAATGCATTGTCGCGCCCGCAAAAGCAGACGCCGGAGGTGTTGCTGGCCTACGCGCGCGCTGCGGCACGCGCCGGTTCAACGGCGGCAGCGCTGGACGAAATTGCGGCGGCGCTGCGGCGCGAGTGGTCGCCGCCGTTGGCCGCGGTGTACGGCGAATTGTCGGACGACGATCCGGCGGCACGCCTGCGTGTGGCGGAAACCTGGTTGCCCGCGCATCCCAATGATTCCGCGTTGTTGATCGCGCTGGGCCGCTTGTATTTGCGCAACGGCCAGCCGCAGCGCGCGCGCGATGCGTTGCGCCGCGCGCTGGCGCTGCAACCGGAAGATGCGAACGGTTGGGAAACGCTGGGTGAAGTGACGCAGGCGCTCGGCGATCACGCCGAAGCCCTGCGCTGCTACGCCAACGCGCTGCGCGTCGCCCGCGGACAAGCTGCAATCGTGACCTCGCGCGACACGGCGGATACCGGCGTGTCTGCCGTGGAAGAACGAGACCAGCATGGCGTGCCGCGGCTGCCGGATCAGCCGGCGCAGGCGCGTTGATGCGAGCCAGGTGCTACGCTTCGCGCGCATGATGAAACCGGTTCTGATTTCTGTTTTTTGCGCGTGCGTCGCGCTCTGCGGAATCGCGCGCGCGGAAACGCATCCGGGCGAGGACGCGCTGGTGCGCGAGGCCGCCGCCGAAACAGGTAAGGATCCTGCGCAGCTCGCGGCGTTGCTGGATTCCGCGCAATACAAACAGAGCATCATCGACACGATGACGCGCCCGGCGGAAAGCAAGCCCTGGAGCGAATACCGGCCGATCTTCGTCAACCCGGCGCGGATCGACAGCGGCGTCGACTTCTATCGCGAGAACCGTGCGCTGCTGGACCGCATCAGCGCGCAATACGGCGTGCCGCCGCAGATACTGGTCGCGATTCTCGGCGTGGAGACCAGTTACGGCCGGATCACCGGGCACTATCGCGTGCTGGATGCGCTGGTCACGCTCGCATTCCATTACCCGCCGCGCGCGGATTATTTCCGCGGCGAGTTGAAGGCCTTGCTGGAGTTGCCGCCGAGTAAGCTGGCCGGACCGATCGATACGCTGCAAGGCTCCTATGCCGGCGCGCAAGGCTGGGGCCAGTTCATGCCCTCCAGCATCCGCGACTACGCGGTGGACGAGGACGGCGACGGCCGCATCGATCTCAACAATTCCCTGCCGGACATCCTCGCCAGCGTCGCCAATTATTTCGTGCGGCACGGCTGGCGGATCGGCGCACCTGTGGCAGTGCAGGCGGCACGCGATCCCGATCCGGACGCGGTGGATCAATACGCGAATGCGCCGCCGACTATGCCGATCGAGCAGTTCGTTGCCGCCGGTTATACGCCGCAGGCGCTGGTCGCGCCCGGCGCATTGGCCAGTCTGCTGGCTTTGGACACCGGCGACGGCGATCCGGAATCCTGGCTGACCTTCGGCAACTTCTACGTGATCACCCGCTACAACAAGAGCCCGCGCTATGCGATGGCCGTGACGCAACTGGCAGACGCGATCGCGCAGGGCGTAGCCGCGGAGAGCCTGCCGGCGGCTCGAGCTGACGCGGCGCAGACCATAACGCCTTCGCAATGAAGCGCGCGGCGGCATTCTTGGTTCTGTCTTCGGCGGCGGCGATGCTGGCCGGCTGCGCCGGTTCGCCCGCGCGCGTCGGTCATCATGAAGGCTCGGTCGCACGCGCGCGCGTGCCGGCGGGCGACGACACCAATCAGCCGCAATCGAGCCGCTACCGGCAAAGCGAAGACTCCACCCCGGACGGAGGCGGAATCGACATCGCTTCGATTCCCGAACCAGTGCCGCAATCCGAACCGCGTTCGCGTTACGGCAACAAGTCGCCTTACAACGTGCTGGGACAAACCTATACCGTGCTGCCGACCGCCGCGGGTTACGACGAGCGCGGCATCGCGTCGTATTACGGCACCAAGTTCCACGGCTACATGACATCGAATTTCGAGAAATACGATATGTACGCCTTCACCGCCGCCAGCAAGGTGCTGCCGCTGCCGAGCTATGCGCGTGTCACCAACCTGGAGAACGGCAGGAGCGTGATCGTGCGCGTCAACGACCGTGGACCGTTCGCGCCCAACCGCATCATCGATCTGTCCTACGCCGCGGCGGTGCGCATCGGCATCTGGCCGAAGGGTACGGGGCTGGTGGAAGTGCAAGGAATCGATCCGGCCCACGAGAATGTTGAACCCGCGCCGCCGCCGATTGTCACAGCGCAAGCGGCCGGGAAGCTGAAGTTGTATCTGCAGGTCGGCGCGTTCGGCGATCCGGCCAACGCGCAGCGGCTGGCCGATCAGTTGCGCGCGCAGGATCTCGGTGCGATCCGGGTGGTGGATGCGCAGATCAATGGGCGTGATTTGAAGCGCGTACAGATTGGTCCGCTGGCGGACGTGGACGAGGCCGATCGCGTTACGCAGAAAATCGATGCCTTGGGGTTGCCGCACGCGCAGGTGGCAGTACAGTAGCGGGTTAATGGTTGTGGGTTGTCGGTTATTGGTTGTGGGTTGCGGGTCGCCGGCTTTCCCGACAACCCAAAACCCATAACCCAAATGGAATCACGAATGAAACTCCTGCGTCATCTGTTGTTCGCTGCCTCGGTCGCCCTTTGCGGCGCGGCGTTCGGGCAAGGCTTGCCGCCCAAACCGGCAACACAACTTCCGCCGAAACCGGCCACGCCACTGCCGCCCAAGCCCTCGGCCATTCCGGTGCCGACCCTGCCGCAGGCGCCGATGCCTCCGCCGCCGAGTTTCGATGCGCGGGCTTGGGTACTGATGGATTTCGCCAGCGGCCAGATCATCGCGTCGCAGAATCCGGACCAGCGCGAAGAGCCGGCGTCGCTGACCAAGATCATGACCGACTACGTGGTCTCGGCCGAACTCGCCGCCGGCAAGGTGCACATGGACGATCCCGTGTTCATCAGCGAACACGCCTGGAAGGCGGGCGGCGCCAGCACCGACGGCTCCACCAGTTTTCTCGCGGTGAATTCGAAGGTGCCGCTGAAGGATCTGTTGTACGGCATGATCATCCAGTCCGGCAACGACGCCGCGATCGCGCTGGCCGAACACGTCGCGGGCAGCGAAGACACCTTCGCCGGACTGATGAATGCCTACGCGCAGCGGCTGGGCATGCGCAACACGCATTTCGTCAATGCATCCGGGTATCCCGCGCCTGCGCACTACAGCACCGCTCGCGACATCGCGATCCTCTCGCGCGCATTGATCCGCGATTTTCCGGACGACTACAAGATCTCCGCGATGAAGGAGTTCCAGTGGAACGGCATCACGCAGCACAACCGCAACACGCTGCTGTGGCGCGATTCCAGCGTGGATGGCATCAAGACCGGCCACACCAACGAAGCCGGTTTCTGCCTCGCCGCATCGGCGAAACGCGGCGACGCGCGCATGATCGCGGTGGTGATGGGTGCGCCGTCAGATCGTGACCGCGCGAATGACGCCGAAGCGCTGCTGGAATACGGCTTCCGCTTCTATGAAACGCACGACCTGTTCGCAGCGGGCAAGCCGCTGGCAATGCCGCGGTTGTGGAAAGGCCAGAGCAACGCGCTGCCGTTGGGCTTGACGCAGGACGCGGTGGTCACCTTCCCGCGCGGCAAGTACTCCGAGTTGAAGGCGACGCTCGACATCCCCGCGCGTCTGATCGCGCCGTTCAAGCAGGGTCAGCAGGTCGGGATGCTGCACGTCACGCTGGAAGGCAAGCCGGTACTGGATGCGCCGCTGGTCGCGCTGCAGGACGCGCCGCAGGGCGGATTCTTCAAGCGGCTGTGGGACGCGATCCTGCTGTGGTTCCATGGCGGCGGCACTGGCAACACCAGCACCGCGGTGCCGACCGGCGCGACCTCGGTCGGTGCGCCCACGCCCGTGAATACGCCGGATACGCGCTGACGATATGCGCGATATCGACGACATCCAGCCGCAGGAAGGGCAAGGTTTCCAGTTTCCCGGCAGCTTCGAAATCACGGCGATGGGCGAGGCGGGCGCCAACCTGCGCGAGCGCGTGCCTGAAATCCTGCGCGGACTGGGCCTGAGCGTGCTGGATGCCTCCTTGCGCGAGCGGCCTTCGCGCGGAGGCAATTACGTCGCGGTGACGGTGGCGTTCACCTGCCCCTCGCGCGAGAAGTAC
>DAIOUL010000042.1:0-20588 GCA_036759545.1 Rhodanobacteraceae bacterium | reverse complement strand
CGAACATCATGTGCAGGAAGCGCGTGACGTATTCGAGGTTGTTGCGCGGATAGCGAAAAGGCCAGCCTATCGAATAGCGGTACGCTGCCGCGGCGATGGTCGGCGTCTTGGCGATCAGCCGGATCGCCGCCAGCTTGCGTTGCGCGGGATCCGTGATGTCGAGGTTGTCGTGGTAGAACGCCGACAGAGACGCGATCGCGCCGCACAGGATCGCCATCGGATGCGCGTTGTGATGGAAGCCGTGCAGGAACGACTTCAGCGATTCGTGCATCATCGTGTGATGCGTCACCGCGTCCTCGAACGCGCCGAATTGCGCCGGCGTCGGCAGCTCGCCTTCTAGCAGCAGGTACGCCACTTCCAGAAAACTGGATTTTTCCGCGAGCTGCTCGATCGGATAGCCGCGATAGAGCAGCACGCCCTTTTCGCCGTCGATGAAGGTGATCGCGCTCTTGCAGGCCGCGGTGGCGGCGAAGCCTGGGTCGTAAGTGAAGTGACCGGTTTCCTTGTAGAGGTTGCCGATGTCGACGCAAGCCGGGCCGAGCGTGCCATCCACCAGGGACATCTGCACGGAATGGTCGGCGCTGTCGGTGAGGGTGACGGTCTTGGCCACGGCGAACTCCTTGTGTTCCTTCCGGCCCATGCCGCGCGCGGCGAAAACGAACCGGGCAATCTCCAATTATCGCACAGGGTATGTCTGCACGCGCCGTGACGATCGGCACCCGCACACGAAAACGCCGGCGCGAGGCCGGCGTTTCTGCGCGATTCGATTCGGCGGTGATCAGGCTTTCTTGGCGCCCGAATAGCGGCGCTTGAATTTATCGATGCGGCCGCCGGAGTCGAGCACCTTCTGCTTGCCGGTGTAGAACGGATGCGATGCGCTGGAGATTTCCACCTTGATCAGCGGATACTCGTTGCCGTCTTCCCACTTGATGGTTTCCTTGGACGTCATGGTCGATTGCGTCAGAAAAGCGAAATCGCTGCTGACGTCCTGGAACACCACCGGCTTGTAGTTCGGGTGGATGTCGGCTTTCATGGGAACTCCGGGCGCGGCATTCCGCGCGGGAAAAGAGCGGCAGTTTAACAGGCCCGCGGCCGGCTGGACAAGCGCTCAGCCGCCGACCGCGTTGCCCAGAGACGCAGCGATCAGGGCTTCGAACCGCGGTCGGTCCACTTCCATCACGATTCGCGCATTGGGTCGGCCGCCGCCGAAGCCGGTCCAATCCACTACAGTCGCGCCGCGCGTGAGCCGGCCTTCGGTTTCCACCGCGACGTGCCTTTCTTCGGCCGACGTCACGATGTCGGGGCGCAGTGCCACCGCCATCGCCAGCGCGTCTGCAGCCATCAGGCCTTGCCGTCCGCGCTCGATATTGGCGCGGCGCGCGTGCGCCGAAATGGCTTCGAAAAATTTCGCGCGCACGCCGCCGCGCTCGAACCATTGCAGCAGCAAAGCATGCTCGAGACCATGGCGCGTGGTCGCTTCCCAATCCACCAGGTCGAATCGCGGAAACGCGGCGAATACGATCGCGGCCGCTTCCGGGTCGAAGCCGATATTGAACTCGGTGGGAACCCGCTCGTAATTGCCGCGGCCTGTGACGGCGCCGCCCATGACCACAAGTCGAGCGATCCGCTGCGGCAGGGCCGGATCGAGTTTCAGCGCGACCGCGAGATTGGTCAGTGGTCCGATGCACACAAGCGTGATTGCGTTCGGATGTTCGCGCGCCAGGCGCAATATCGCCAGCGAGCCGTGCTCGTTTTCCGGCTTGCGCGTGGATGGCGGCAGATTCGCGTCGCCGAATCCGTCGCGGCCGTGGATCACGGAAGCGCCGACCTCGGGCCTGCCCAGCAAAGGAGCACCGCAGCCTGGATAAACCGGCGTGTTCGCGCCGATCGTTTCCACCAGTTTCAACGCGTTCGCGCTGGTCTGTGCAAGACCAACGTTGCCAGCGGTGACGGTGAGACCGAGCACCTGCGAGTGCGCGTGCGCCATCAGGATCGCCAGCGCATCGTCCACGCCGGGGTCGGTGTCGATCAGGAGCATGGTTGTGAGCGGTGAGCGGTGAGCGGAAGAGCCTAACAAAGAATCTTGTCATTCCGGCGCAAGCCGGATCCATTTTGCTTTTCGTTTCCGCTTCACGCATCCGCAAACCTCGCAGCGCCTCCGATCCAGCGTGCGACCAGACGTGCCGCGAGTTGCGGGTGTTCGTCCAGCATCGCCGCGCCGACACGTTGTACGGCAGGCAACAAATGCGCATCGCGCACCAGGTCCGCGATACGAAATCCCAACTCGCCCGTCTGGCGCGTGCCCAGCAGTTCACCCGGCCCGCGCAACTGCAGATCCTTTTCCGCGATCACAAAGCCGTCGTTGGTTTGGCGCATCACCTCCAGCCGCTGTTTCGCCAGCGCGGACAACGGGGGCTGATACAGCAGCACGCAAGTCGAAGCGATGCTTCCCCGGCCCACCCGGCCACGCAACTGGTGCAGTTGAGCTAGCCCGAGGCGTTCGGCGTTTTCCACCACCATCAGACTGGCGTTCGGCACGTCCACGCCGACTTCGATCACGGTCGTCGCCACCAGCAACGCGAGTTCGCCTGCCTTGAACGCATCCATCGTGGCCTGCTTTTCGGGAGGCTTCATGCGCCCGTGCAGCAGGCCGATCTTCAGTTGCGGCAATACGTTCGAAAGTTCCGCATGGGTGACTTCTGCGGCCTGGGCGATCAGTTGCTCGGATTCCTCGATGATCGTGCACACCCAGTACGCCTGCCGGCCTTCCGCGCAAGCGGCGCGGATGCGTTCGATCACTTCGTGACGGCGCGTGTTGGACACCGCGACGGTTTGCACCGGCGTGCGCCCGGGCGGCAACTCATCCAATGCGGAAATGTCCAGATCCGCATACACGCTCATCGCCAGCGTGCGCGGAATGGGCGTGGCGGTCAGCACCAGTTGGTGCGGAAAAGACTCCGCATCCGCACCCTTATCCCGCAAGGCCATCCGCTGCTGCACGCCGAAACGGTGCTGCTCGTCCACGATGGCGAGTCCCAGCCTCTTGAATGCCACGCCTTCCTGCATCAGCGCATGCGTGCCGATCACGATCGGCGCGCCGCTCGCGACCGACGCCAGCGCGGCTTGCCGTGCGCGGCCCTGCACCTTGCCGGCCAGCCAGATCACATCGATCCCCAACGGCGCGAACCATTCGCGGAAGCTGCGCAGATGCTGTTCGGCCAGCAATTCCGTCGGCGCCATCAGTGCGACCTGGTGTTCGTTCGCGATCGCGCTCAATGCAGCGAGTGCGGCGATCACCGTCTTGCCGGAACCGACGTCGCCCTGCACCAGCCGCAGCATCGGCGTGTCGCGCGCAAGATCACCGGCGACCTCCGCCGCCACGCGTTGTTGCGCACGGGTCAAGGCGAACGGCAGCGCATCGATGAAGCGTTTTCGCAGCGCCATGTCTTCATACAATGCTGGCGCGCCATGCTTGCGCACCTGCGCGCGCAGGCGTTTCAGGCTGAGGTGATGGGTCAGCAGTTCTTCGAACGCAAGCCGCTGCTGCGCCGGATGCGCGCCGCGCATCAGCGCGTCCAGGTCCGTATCCGGCGGCGGCCGGTGCACGGTCAGCAAGGCGTCATGCAGTGAAAGCAGATGCAGCGATTCGCGCAGCGCATCGGGGATCAATTCCAATTTCGCTTCATCCGGCAGGCGCGCCAGCGCTTTCGCGATCAGGGCGCGCAGACGCTGCTGGCCCAGACCTTCGGTAGCGGGATACACCGGCGTCAGGCGTTCCTCGATCGCGCTCGCCGCGTGCACGATCTGGTATTGCGGATGCACCATTTCCGGGCCATGCGTGCCGTGGCGGATTTCGCCGTAACAGCGCAGCCGCGTGCCGGGCATCAGACGCTCGACCTGTGCGCGTCGGAAGTGGAAGAAGCGCAACACCAAGGTCGACTGCGAGTCGTCGGTGACCGCCACGCGCAACTGCGCGCGATAGCGGAATCCGGTTTCCACCGCCTCGATGGCGCCTTCCACTTGCGCGGCTTCGCCAATGCGCAGGTCGCGAATCGCCGTGATGCGTGTGCGATCTTCGTATTGCCGCGGCAGGTGGAACCACAGATCCTGCACGCGGGTGATGCCGAGCTTCGCCAACGTTAGTTGCAGCGCCGGGCCGACGCCCGGCAACGACGACACCGGCGTCAGGCCGGGATCCTCCTGCATGTTTGCGGAAACGCGCGCGCTCATCGGCCGCAAGGGTAGCGAATGCTTTTACCATGCGCGATGCACGCGCAGCGCCGAACTCTGTCGGCGCGCGCCGACAGCCGCCGAACGGCGGTCAACCAAGGACCGCGATCAGATCGACTTCCACGGCTGCTCCGCGCGGCAACGCGGCCACGCCGATGGTGGAACGGGCGGGATACGGTTCGCGGAAATACCGCTTCATCACTTCATTGACCGTAGCGAAGTTGCCGAGGTCGGTGAGGTAGATTCCGACGCGTACCACGTCGTCGAACGAAGCGCCACCGGCCGCCAGTACCGCTTGCAGGTTGTCGAACACGCGCGTGGCCTGCGCCTCGATGTCGCCCGCAACCATTTCGCCAGTAGCCGGATCGAGCGGCGTCTGGCCCGAGAGATACAACGTGTTGCCGCTGCGGATCGCCTGCGAATAGGGGCCGATCGCTTTGGGGGCGGAATTGCTATGGATGACGGTGCGTGGCATGGGGTTTTCCCGGAGCAGGTCATCAAATAGGGTAGCGGTAGACGCCATTGACCACACCCGTCCGGCGCACGCGCCGCATCACATCGGCGAGGCGTTTGCGGTCCTTCACCTCCAGCGTGAACAACAGCGTCGCCGCGAACGGGCTGCGTTCGGTGTATTCGACGTTCTCGATGTTGGAACCGGCCGCCGCGATCGCGGCGGCGACCGTCGCCAGCACGCCCGGCCGGTTGACCACCTCGATTCGCAACTGCGCACGGTAGTCGCCCTGCACGTCGCGATCCCATTCGATCTCCACGCGCCGCTCGGGGTGCTTGGAAAGCTCCGGCATGTTCGGGCAATCGGTCCGGTGCACCACGATGCCCTTGCCGGGCGAAAGAAAACCGACTATGTCGTCACCCGGCAAGGGATGGCAGCAATTGCCGAAGGTGAGGATGCCGCGCTCGGCGCCGCTGATGCGGATCTTCTCGCGCTGGCGCACGGCCGCGCCCGCCACCGCGCCGTGCAGCGCGACCAGTTGCGCAGCCACCTGGTCGGGCATTCGATTGCCCAATGCGATTTCGGAAAGCAGTTCTTCCAGCCGCCGCTGGTTGTGCTGGTGCAGATATCTTTCGAGCGCTTCGGGCGGAATCGAGTCGAGGCTGGAGCCCAGCGCATCCAGCGCGCGATCGAGCATGCGATGGCCGAACTCGACCGCGTCTTCGTGCTGCAGGCGTTTCAGGAAATGCCGGATTGCCGTGCGCGCCTTGCCGGTGGCCGCGAAGTCCAGCCACTGCGGATTGGGCGCGGCCGAAGGCGCGGTGACGATCTCGACGGTTTGACCCGAAGCCAGCAAAGCACGCAACGGCGCAAGCGATCCGTCGATGCGCGCCGCCACCGCGTGATGACCCACATCGGTGTGCACGGCGTAGGCGAAGTCCAGCGCCGTCGCGTTCTTCGGCAAGGAGAGGATGTCCCCGCGCGGCGTGAACAGATAGACCTCTTCCGGAAAGAGGTCGATCTTGACGTTCTCCAGGAACTCCAGCGACGAAGGCAGCGCGGCCTGCCGATCCGCCAGGCCGGAAATCCATTCGCGCGCGCGCGAATGCGCGCTGTTGGACGGGCCGGTGTCAGTCTTGTACAGCCAGTGCGCCGCAATGCCGCGCTCGGCCACCGCATCCATGTCCCTGGTGCGGATCTGGATTTCGATCGGCGCGCCGAAGGGACCGAACAGCACGGTGTGCAGCGACTGATAGCCATTGGCTTTCGGGATCGCGATGAAGTCCTTGAAGCGCCCTTCCACCGGCTTGTACAGCGCGTGCACCGAACCCAGCGCCTGGTATGCGTGCGCGACCGAATCCACCACCACGCGAAAACCGTACACGTCCATCAGTTGCACGAACGACTTGCGTTCGGCACGCATCTTCGACCAGATGCTGTAGGGAGACTTGATGCGGCTGACCACGCGCGCCTCGATGCCGTCCGCGGCAAGGCGCGCGCGCAGCTCGCCTTCGATCTTCGCCATCGCCTCGCGGCGGTTACCCAAGGCGCTCTTGATGCGCGTGGCGATCACGCGGTAGCGATCCGGATACAGCGTGCGGAAGCCGAT
This sequence comes from Rhodanobacteraceae bacterium, assembly GCA_036759545.1. Lineage (GTDB taxonomy): Bacteria > Pseudomonadota > Gammaproteobacteria > Xanthomonadales > Rhodanobacteraceae > 66-474. The sequence goes on along the minus strand of DAIOUL010000042.1, from coordinate 14,298 downwards.
GTCCTGCAGCTCGCCCTTGAAAGCGTTCATGCCGAGCCGGGCGGCGATCGGTGCATAGATTTCCAGTGTTTCGCGCGCGATGCGCCGTCTCGACGCGGGATCCATCGCGCCCAGCGTGCGCATGTTGTGCAGGCGGTCGGCCAGCTTGATCAGGATCACGCGCAGGTCGCGTGCCATCGCCAGCAGCATCTTGCGGAAGCTTTCCGCATCGGCTTCCTGGCGCGAGGCGAAATCGACCTGATCCAGTTTGGTGACGCCGTCCACCAGTTCGGCGACGGTGGAACCGAAACCGGCTTCGAGTTGCACGCGCGTCAGGCCGGTGTCTTCCAGCGTGTCGTGCAAGATCGCGGCGATGATCGTCTCCGCATCCAGATGCAAGCCGGCGAGAATGCCGGCCACGGCGAGCGGATGCGTGATGTAGGGCTCGCCACTGCGGCGCTTCTGCCCGGTGTGCGCGTGTTCGCCCACGGCATAAGCGCCGCGCACGCGGGTGACCTGATCTTCAGGCAGGTACTCGGCGAGCCGCGACTCCAGTGAGTCGATGTCGGTGATTTCGTCGCGCGCCGCCGGCGCGGACGAAGCAACGGATGCGGGCGTGGGCGCGTTCGCCGCGGTCATGGCTGACAGTGTATTTGCGTTCGTCCCCGAACGCTCTTCCGTCGATCGCTCCCGCGAGATTCAACGGTGAAGACCCACCGGTATCAAAGGCGGCCATCCATGCCGCACTTTCAATAGAACAGCGTTACGAGTCGGGAAATCTTCGCAAAGCGTAGCGAGCGAAGGCAGGTTGCGCGACGCCGGAGCGCAGGAACCGGAGTGTATATGTCAATACATGAGGATTCCGAGCACCGCCGGCGCGCAAGCTGCCGAGCGCAGTAGCTTTGCGGAGATTTCTACAGATCGTCGCCGCCCTTGCTCATGTCCTCATCGACTTCCGCCGCGGCCCATTCCAGCGCCTCGCGCTCGCGGCGCTCACGTTCGATGCGGTCGATCTCGTCGATGGTGGCCATGTCGATGCGCCGGTCGGCGATCTCGCGCAGCGCGATCACGCTGGGCTTGTCGTTTTCCGGATCGACCACCGCTTCCGCACCCTTGGCCAGTTGCCGGGCGCGGCGCGTGGCCATCAGCACCAGTTCGAAACGGTTGTCGACCACCTGCAGGCAGTCTTCGACGGTAATGCGTGCCATGTCTCGTCTCGCGTATTCGCAAACCTGCAGATTCTAGCAGCGGTGGGCAAGGCTTGCGAGTGGCAGCCGCCGTCTTGAGCCGGCAACGAACGGCTCCATGTAGAATCGCGCCTTTTTCCACTCGGGAAGCCCATGCGTCCGTTCAACGCCGTTGATGTGCGTCACGCCCTGCTCGCAGCCGTGTTGGCGCTGGCCGGCTGCGCGACCGTGCCGCCGCCGCGTACGGACGACCCTTTGCAGAACTTCAATCGCAAGATGTACGCGTTCAATCACGTGGCCGACAAGGTGGCGATCCGGCCCGTCGCTGTGGCCTACCGGAAGGTCACCACGCCCAACACACGCGAGCACATCAGCGATTTCTTCTCCAACGTGCGGTTGCCGATCACGATCATCAACGAACTCCTGCAGGCGCATCCGATCGACGCGCTGAAAGCTACCGGCAGGCTGGCGGTCAACACCACGCTGGGGCTGCTCGGCTTTTTCGATCCCGCCAGCAAGATGAACCTGCCGCTGGATGAAACGGATTTCGGCGTGACATTGGCGCACTGGGGCGTCCCGGAAGGTCCGTTCCTGGTGATTCCGCTCGTCGGCCCGACTACCGCGCGCGATATCTGGCGCATGCCCGTAGACAGCTATTTCGACCCGCTGTCGTGGTACGCGCGCGAGCACGATTTCAAATTCCACATGCAGTATCTGCCGAGCCTCGCTTATCTCGTGACGCTGCGCTCGCGCGGCATCGACGCGGAGAATTTCCTGAACTCGGCCTATGACCCGTACATCTTCGAGCGCGATGCGTATCGGCAGAAACGCATCTACGAGATTTATCACGGCAATCCACCGGCGTCGGTAATCGAGCGCTTCCAGGGCGTCGGCGACAGCGGCGACGACATCGACCAGTTGCTGGAACAGCAGCACGCCTACGAAAAGGCGCACGGGATCAGGAACGATGGTTCTACGCCCGTCAAGCCGAAGGGCCAACCCGCTTCGGCCTCGTCGTCAGGGTCCAATCCCAACGATTGAGTGCGCGCTTTGGTGAGAGGTGCGCCCATGGATGGGCGCTCCGACTTTCGCGATCAGGGATGATCGCAAATCAAACCACCTGCGTCGCACACCTCGGCCAGTGCTCGCAATCCATCCGGCGCATTGGCGACCGTCAGCCGCCTTTCATCGCGGCTCGCGCGCGCAAGCAGCGCCAGGACACAGGCCAGCCCCGCGCTGTCCGTGCGCGTGATGCCGCCCAAGTCGAGCCGCGATCGCGCACCTTGTTCCAACGCGCGCGAAGCTTCCTGCAGAACCTGTGCCGCAGTAGCGAACGTCAGTGCGCCGGACAGCACCAGTGTTTCCGAATCCGGACTGGAACACCGCATGGTTTCCGCAACAGCCGCCAGCCGGTGCATGCGATCAATGTCCCGCCGGCTGCTGCGCCTGCTGCTGCAACTGGTCGATCGCCTTGGCACCTTCGGTTTCCAGACGGTGGATCAGGCCTTCGATGCCTTCGTTCTGGATTTCCGCATCGACCTGGTTGCGGTAGTTGGTGACGTAGGAAATGCCTTCGATCACCACGTCGTAGGCTTTCCAGTCGCCGCTGGAAGTCTTGCGAAACACGTAATCCACCGACAGGCTCTTGCCGTCGTCCAGCAGCACCTCGGTACGCACCACGCTGCGCTTGGCGTTGAGATCGCCCTCGAACGGCAGGATCTTGACCTTACCCTTGGTGTAGTTGAGCAGGCCCTCCGCGTAGCGGTGCGTGATCGAGTTGTAGAACGCGCGCGAGAAACGCTCGCGCTGCGCGGGCGTGGCTTCGCGCGCGTGCCTGCCCAGCACCAGCAGCGAGGCGTAGTCGATATCGAAGTGCGGCAGCAGGATTCGATCGATCACCTGGATCAGTTTTTCCGGATTCTGCCGCAACTCCTCGCGGTGACCGTCCAGCGCGTTGCCGAGCTGGTCGATGATGGTCTGCACGACCTGTTGCGGAGTCTGCGTGGATTGCGCGGACGCGGGGGTGACGAACGACGCGACGCCCGCAAAACAGACGGCCAGCGCCACCACAACGAAACGAATGAAACGCGACATGGATGCTCCTGGATTGTCGATTCAGCCGCCCGATGAAGCGGATTTCGGCGAAGTGGAAGAACCGGACGAGTTGCTCTTCGGCCCGCCGTTGACCAGGAACTTGCCGATCAGATCCTCGAGCTGCATCGCCGATTGCGTCAGCACGATCTCGTCGCCGTTCTTCAGGTTTTCCGGCGAGCCGCCCGGTTGCAGGCCAACGTACTGGTCGCCCAATAAACCACTGGTGAATATGGCCGCACCCGAATCATCGGGGATGTCGTCGTATTTGTCGTCGATCGCCAGCGTCACCAGCGCATCCATCTTGCCGCGCTCCAACTGGATCGACTGCACCGAGCCCACGCGCACACCGGCGATCTTCACCGGCGCGCGTTCCTTCAGTTGCCCGATGTTGGAAAAACGCGCCTTCAAGAAATAGCTGTGACCTTGATGCACGTTGGCAACCGACGTCGTCTGCGTGGCGAGATACGCCAGCGCGGCGAAGCCGAGCAGGATGAACAGGCCGGTGCCGATGGCGTAACTGGGGCGTGAGTTCATGACAAACCCTTCGTCATCCCGGCGAAGGCCGGGATCCAGTGTCTTTGCTTTTGATGTGTCGACATCCATGTCTTTTTCCGCGCCGTCCGACGGCGCGGGTTACTTTCCTTTTGGGGAAAGTAACCAAAGCCATTGCGCCGGCATGACGGTCTCGCCAACGTCCGATTGGCTCGACTGCCCTGCGCTTCTCGCCGGGCGCGCGCCGGCGCGAACTCGCACATCCCTGTGCTCGAACGTCGCGCCTTTCCCGCGCGGCCGGCTGCGATGCTCGGCGTGATGCGACGGCGCCGAAGCTCACTTCGACGCGGCCATCCGCGGCCTGCGATTTGCTTTGCAAGCTACTCCGCACAATCAAGTCAAAAAAGCCGTCATCACGAAATCCACCGCCAGGATCACGATCGCAGAGAACACCACGGTGCGCGTGGTCGAATACGCCACGCCCTCGCTGGTCGGCGGCGCGTTGTAACCTTGGAACACCGCGATCAACGTCACTACCGCGCCGAAGGCCAAGCTCTTCCACACGCCGTCGATGATGTCCTTCCACAAGTCCACGGTGGAGGTCATGTTGCCCCAGAAGGTGCCGTTATCCACGCCCAGCCAGGTGACGCCGACCAAGTGCCCGCCCAGAATGCCGAGCGCGTTGAACAGGCACATCAAGAGCGGCATCGCGATCACGCCGGCGAGGTAGCGCGGCGCCACCACGTAGGCGATGGGGTCCACCGCCATCATTTCCATCGCGTCGATCTGATCGGTCGCGCGCATCAGCCCGATTTCCGCCGTGACCGCGGTGCCCGCGCGGCCGGCGAACAGCAACGCGGTGACGACCGGCCCCAGTTCGCGGAACAGCGACAATGCGACCACGGTGCCGAGCGCGGCGGTGCCGCCGAAGATCGACAGCGTGTAATAGAGCTGCAACGCCAGCACCATGCCGACGAACAGCCCGCAGGTCATGACGATGATCAGGCTCATCGCGCCGACGAACCACACCTGCCGGCAGATTTCGCGAAAATGACGCAGGCTCTTCGGCAGGGCGACCAGAATATCGAGGAAGAACAGGCCGCATTCGCCGACCTGCGCGATGCCGTTCAAGAGCCAGTTGCGGCGCACGATGGCGTTCATCGGACAAAACCCAACTCGGTTGCGTAATCGGGCGCCGGATAGTGGAACGGCACCGGCCCGTCCGCTTCGCCGCCGAAGAACTGCCGCGTCCACGGCGAATCCTCACGCGCCAGTTCGTCCGGCGCGCCCTGCGCGACAAGTTTGCCGTTGGCGATCAGATACACGCGATCGGCCACGCGGCGCACCGCGGCGAGTTCGTGCGCGACCAGGATCGAAGTGATGCCGAGCGTCTTGTTCAACGTACCGATCAGACGCAGCACCTGATTCAGCGCGATCGGATCCAGGCCCACGAACGGTTCGTCGTAAAGGATCAGCATCGGATCGAACACGATCGCACGCGCCAGCGCCACGCGTCGCGCCATGCCGCCGGAGAGTTCGCTCGGCATCAACCGCGCCGCGCCGCGCAAACCGACGGCCTGCAACTTCGTCAGCACGATGTTCCGGATCAACACTTCCGGCAAGTTCGTGTGCTGGCGCAGCGGGAAGGCGACGTTCTCGAACACATTGAAATCGGTCAGCAACGCGGAGTTCTGGAAGAGAAATCCGATGCTCTCGCGCAGCGCGAACAACGCGTTGCGTGAAAGTTGAGAAACTTCCTCACCGTCGACGCGTACGCTGCCGGAATCCGCGCACAATTGCCCGGTGAGATGCCGCAGCAGCGTGGTTTTGCCGGTGCCGCTGGGACCCATGATTGCGGTGACGCTGCCGCGCGGTACCTCGAGACTCAAACCATCGAAGATGATCTTGCCGCCTAGGCGCGTGTGCAGCTCGCGAACCCGCACGACGGGCTCGGTTGCCGATTCGATGGAATGCGCAACGGCGGACATGGGAACGCTACGTTAGCGGAAGCGCCGCGCGCGCGCCAAGCGGTTCGCGTGCGCGGCGGTTATCATGCGCGGTCGAAGGAGAAGCGCATGGCAGCAGGACAGTATCCGGAACACATCTGGCACAACGGCGCCGTCAAGCCCTGGGCCGAGGCCACGGTGCACGTGATGGCGCATGCGCTGCACTACGGCTCGTCGGTGTTCGAAGGGATCCGCAGCTACGTCACGCCGCAAGGGCCGATCATCTTCCGGCTCACCGATCATCTGAAGCGCCTGTACCACTCGGCCAAGGTGTACGAGATCACGATCCCGTACACACCGGATCAGCTCGCGCAAGCCTGCCGCGACGTGATGGAAGCGAATGGTCTGACGCACGGCTATCTGCGGCCGATCGCATTCCGTGGCCTGGGCGGATTCGGATTGAGCGCGGAAACACCGACCGATGTCGCGATCGCGGCGTGGCCGATGGGCCCATACCTTGGTCCCGAAGCGCTGGAGAACGGCATCACGGCATGCGTCTCGAGCTGGCAACGCGTCGCGCCCAATACGATTCCGATGGGGGCCAAAGCCGGCGGCAATTATCTTTCCGGTCAATTGATCGCGCGCGAGGCGCGGCGGCTGGGCTTTGGCGAAGGCATCGCGCTGGCGCACACCGGCTTGCTCTCGGAAGGTGCGGGAGAAAATCTGTTTCTGGTGATGAACGGCGCGCTGCAAACCGCGCCCGTCAGCGCCGCGCTGTTGAACGGCATCACCCGCGACACACTGATCAAACTGGCGCGCAAGAACGGCATCGAAGTGATCGAACGCGAATTGCCGCGCGAATATCTCTATCTCGCCGATGAAGTATTCATGTGCGGAACGGCAGCGGAGATCACGCCGATCCGCGAAGTGGACGGCAAGCCCGTCGGCGCAGGCAAGGCCGGACCGGTCACGCGCCGGATGCAGGAGCTGTTCTTCGGCCTGTTCGATGGGCGGACGAAGGACGAGTGGGGGTGGTTGGAGAAGCTGTGAGCGGTCAGCGGTCAGCGCTTAAAACTTGCGAGCTTTTACTGCTCACCACTCACCAATCACCGCTCACGTTTTCTGAAAATCCAGCGTGGCCACGGCGCCGCGTTCGGCGCGGGGCGCGAGCGACACGCGCCAGCCGTACAGTTCGCACAGGCGGCGAACGATCGCTAGCCCTAAACCCGCGCCCTTCACGGTCTGTCCTTCGCCGCGCACGCCGCGTTCGAACAGATGTTCGGCATCTTCGGCCTTGATGCCAGGCCCGGTGTCTTCGACCAGCACGCGGCCATCCTGCACGCGCACCACCACTTCGCCTTCCATCGTGTACTTGCAGGCGTTGCCGACCAGGTTACCCAGCGCCACCGCAACCACCGACGACGGCGCTTCCACTTCGCAAGGGTGTTCGACTTCCAGACGCATCGTCACCGGCTTGCTGCCGAGGTGCTGCTGGTTGGTGTCGATCACCTCCGCGGCGATCTTCGCGACGTCCGTGGTTTCCCCGTCCTGCGGGCCGGAACGTTCGGCCCGCGAGAGCAGCAGTAGTGCCTGGGTCAATTCGGTGGATTGGCGCACCGCGCGCTCGATGCGTTTCAATCTCGTCTTGATCTTGTCGGAGAGATCGGGATTGTCCAGCAGCAGTTCGGTGGTGGTGGCGATCACCGCCAGCGGCGTGCGCAGTTCGTGGCTGACGTCGGCGTTGAATTCACGGTCGCGCTCGACCATCGCGCTCTGGCGTTGTGCGTAGTCGTCCAGCGCCGCGGCCAGTTCGCCGACTTCGTCCTCGGCGAAGTAAGGGGCCAGCGGCTCCAGCCTCTCCCCTCGCCGCAACGCCCGCAGCCGCTGCGCGAGTTCGGTTACAGGCCTCATCACCCGGCCTGACAAGTAGATTCCGAACAACAGCGACAGTAACCCGAATACCACCACTGCGGCGACGAGGCCGGTGAGCAATTGCCGTCTTCCGAGCTGCTCCCGGCTGATGTCGTACCTGACGAAACCGACAAGTCCATACTTTCTTCGGACCGCCAATTTGTAGTGGTGTATCTGCCCATCGGGCCCGGTTTCAGTGATGTTGTAGACACCACTGTTCAATTGCTGCCATCCGAGCGGTGCCTTGTAGACGGTCCGATCGCTCCACATCCACGCCTGGATCAACTCCGAGCTTGCCGGCTGACTCGGATCTTCGTGCACGTGTTCCACCGCCTGATCGACGTCGTGCTGGAGCGAGGACACCACCAGTTGATCCTCGACCTTGGCGCGGACGTACATCGCCGCCACGGCGAACAGCGCCGACAACCCGAAACCGAGCAGCGCATAGGAAATGATGATGCGGCTGCGAAGCCTACGTCGCGGTTGCATCCGGATCGACCATGCGATAGCCGATTCCGTGGCGGGTGTGTATCAGCGGCTTCTCGAAGGGCTTGTCGATCGCCGCGCGCAGGCCGTGGATGTGCACGCGCAACGAATCCGAATCGGGCAGTTCCTCGCCCCACACCCTTTGCTCGAGTTCCTGCCGCGTCACCACCGAGGGGCTGGCTTCCATCAGCGCCTGCAGCAGTTTCAGGCCGATCGGGTTCAACTGGATGGGCTTGCCGTCGCGCGTGACGGTCAGGGTGTCGAGATTGAAGGTGAGGTCGGCCACCTTCAACACCCGGCTCTGCGGTCCCTTGCCGCGGCGCGACAGCACTTCCAGCCGCGCGGCCAGCTCCTGCAGCGCGAACGGCTTGGTCATGTAGTCGTCGGCGCCGGATTCGAAACCGACCAGCTTCTGATCCAGCGCGTCGCGCGCCGTCAGCATCAGGATTGGCGTGTGCTTGTGCGCCTCGCCGCGCAGCTTGCGGCAGACCTCCAGGCCGTCCATGCCCGGCAGGGTGAGGTCCAGCACGATCACGTCGAAATCGTTGACCACCGCCAGGTGCAGGCCGGTGACGCCGTCGCCGGCGAAGTCGACCACGTGGCCGTGGTCCTCGAGGTAGTCGCCGATGTTGGTCGCGATGTCGTTGTTGTCTTCGATCACCAGCACGCGCATGTCGGAATCCGTCCAGGACCGGTCACATGAGACGCGCGGACGCGCCGGCTACAAGCTTAGCCTGAAACGGGGATGGGGTCGCGCGAACGGACCGGCACGGTTCAGCGTGGAACGGCAAGACCTGCCGCCCCGGTCAGCGTGTGCTGACCGTGACGCCCATCGCCTCATCCCCGAGATCATTGCGGCAGATGTGGGAACCGGTCGGAACCCGGCAGGATTTCGCACCCGCGGCCTGATCGAAATCGATCGCCTGCCGGTACACGTGGCCCGGCTGCGCGCTCTCCGGCGCGAATCGCCACTGGCGCAAGGCCGCAACCGCGGCGCGCGCCAGTTGCGGATGATCGCCGCCCGCCAGCACCGCGACATCTTGCACACTGCCATCCGCCGCGATCCGGAACTGCAGGTCCACGCGCCCGCGCGCCATGTCCGATTCCGCCGGATAGACCGGCGCGACGAAATGCGTCACTTGCGGCGCGGCTTGCGGCTGTTTGACGTCCGCTCGAGTGCTGGCCTGGCCGGCCGAATCCGAGGTCGGTGCATCCGCCTGATCGGCGGAGGTGTGTGCGGGCGCCGGTGGGGACGAACTCGCCACGGGCGCAGTGACGAACGACAGCGACCGGTCGACGAGATCGGTTACCGGTACACGCGCGGTTTCATTCCCGGTGCGGACAAGCGGTTTCACGGTGTGATAAACAACGCTCGTGTGCGCTTCGACGGAGTTCCGCTCTGGCAATGGAGAGGACTTCGGTTGCGCAGAAAATTCATGCTTCGCCCCGGCTGACTTCCTCTGGATTGTTGAGTCCGATTGCGCGACGGCGGGGCCGGCGGTGTCCGCGTCGTGTTTGTCCGCAACGGATGGCCGAGGCACTTGCATCGCCACGTGCGGCGGCGCGATGGGTCGCGGTGCCGCTGCCGCGAGGAGACGCGAAGCCGAAGCAGGCCTCGCGCCGGACGCAACGGGATTGGCGATAGCCGCGGGCTCGAGCGCCTGTTTCAGTCCGAACGCGAGCAACAACGCCGCTGCAACGGACAACAGCGGCATCCAGACGCCAGTTGGCCGGCGCGTCCGAGGAGCCGCCAGAAGAATTTCGATACGCTCGACCAGCCCGCCGCCGTTCGCTGCGGGCGCGAGGTGCGAAGCGGTTTCGGCGAGTTCCGCAAGAGCCTGCGCGTAACTGCGCGCTGGCGCGCCCATCGTCGTCAGCACGTCCTGGTCGCAGCACAGCTCGCGATCCGCGCGCAGCCGCGAGGACAGCCAATGCACCGCCGGGTGATAGAACAACAGCGTTTCCAGGAGGACCTGCGCCAGGTTCACCAGGTAATCCCAACGGCGCACGTGGCTCAGTTCGTGCGCGAGGATCAGTTCCAGTTGCGCAGGCGGCAGACGAAGCAGCAGCGCCGTCGGCAGCAGGATCGCCGGCTTGAATACACCGAGCAACGTGGGCGCCTCGACGGCTGCGGTGGCAAGCAGGTCGACGCAGCGATGCACACCGAAGCGCAGTGCCAACGTTTCGACCCGTTCGCTCCATGCGTTCACCCGCACCGCATGCTTGCGCGCGCGCGTCAGCCGCAACCAATCCCGAAGCGAGCGGGCGGCGAGCAACGCGATCCCCGCACACCAGAACGCGACCAACCACGGCAGCACGATGTCGATGTGACGCCAGAGTTCGCCGTCTGCAACATCTATCGATCCGATGCCGCCGGCGGGGCGATCCGGCAGCCGCTGGACGGATTGGGCCAATGGCTGCGAAGGCCACAGCCAACACAAGGTGATGACCGGAGTCGTCGCGCACAGCGCGAGGGCAGCGAGGCCGAGGACGTAACGCGTTTGCGGCGTGCGGCAGCGCGCGCGCAGCGCAGCATAAATCCCTCCGATGAGGGCACCCTGCCACAGGAAATGCAGCAGCGTCCAACCGATCGCATCGATCACGTTCATGACGACTTTTCCTTGTCGTCGTGCTTGTCCAGCAGCTCGCGCAACTTCGCTACATCGCGCTGCGACAGGCGCGCATTGCCGAGCGCTTCGAGTGCGAGTTTGGAAGGCGAGCCATCGAACACCCGCTGCACCAGGTCGGCAAGGAATCGTTTTTGCGTCTTCTCCTTACTGACCGCCGCGCGAAACACGTGCGCGCGTTGCGAGTCGTCGCGCGTCACCAGACCTTTGCCGTGCATGATCTGCAACAATTTCAGCGCAGTTGTGTAGCCGGTACCGTCTCGACGATGCAGCACTTCATGCACGTCGCGCACCGTGCACCCACCACGCTCCCACAGCACCTGCAGGATTTCCAGTTCGGCCTCGGTCGGTCGGGGCGTTCTTTCGCTTGATCGCATCAGTGGCTCGGTCGGCTATCGGCTTGGTCGCCCGAATCTACTCCGAACGTGAATCGGCGCGGATATTTGCGTGCACACCGGCAGAAGCACCCTCGTGCAAACGCCGGGGGCAGACAGCGCAATCAGTGCCCTTCCTTTTCCTGCCAATTTTGTTTCTGCTGAAGTTGCAGAAGAGTCGTTTGCGCTCCCCGTTCTTCTGCCTGAACCTGCGCGTAGGTTCGGCAGGTCTTCACCGGCAGGTGCGAGCCCACCGGCATTTCGCTCTTGCAGATCAGGCGATCGCCATCTTTTTTCGTCAGGATGGAATTTACCGTGCCCTGGTCTGCCAGCAGCCGCATTTTCGCCGGGCCGTCCATCTTGTCCACGCTGCCGAATTGATCGTACAGCTTTGCCATGTCGGCAAAGCTGTTGTCGAGCGCGGCGCGTTCGTTCTGGTCGATGTACTGCCAGCGCCCGCCCGGCTGCATCTGCTGATGGATGGCCGCGACGATCGCCTCGAAATTGTCCTTGGTATCCGCCTTTACCACCGGCTTGCCATTGTCTTCCGGAATGGCAGCCGCCGGAGCAACCGGAGCCGGACTTGCGGGTACCGCCGTTTGAGCCGGCATGGCCGGGCTTGAGCCGGCGCTTGCCTGGCTCTCTCCGGTTTGGGCATAGGCCTGCAGCGCGAATGCCGCGATCAGTGCAATGCCCCAGCGGCTGGATGCGTTCATGACTCACTCCACCATTTGCCGCGCCTTCCGGCGCCGAGTGTCATGCATCCTAGTTCCGGGTCCGAACTCTGTCAACGACAATTTTCGTACTAAGAAAATCGTCGATCGCGGTTCAGGCCAGTTTCGTCTCCACATGCCGGACGATCGCGGTTGCGACATCGACTCCCGTCACCTCCTCGATCCCCTCCAACCCCGGCGACGCATTGACCTCCAGTACCAGCGGCCCGCGCTCGGAACGCAGCAAATCCACTCCGGCGATTCCCAGTTCCATTGCGCGCGCCGCGCGCAGGGCAGTCAGGCGCTCGCGCTCCGTAAGTTCGACCTTGCTGCCGGTACCGCCGCGATGCAGGTTGGAACGGAAGTCGCCGGCCACCGCTTCGCGTAGCATCGCCGCGACGACTTCGTCCCCGACGACGAAGCAGCGCACATCGCAACCATTGGCCTCGCGGATGAATTCCTGCACCAGGAAATTCGCGTAGAGCCCGCGAAACGCCTCGATCACGCTCTGGGAGGCGGCCGGCTTCTCGGCCAGCACCACGCCCTGCCCTTGCGCACCTTCGTTGAGCTTGATGACGTGCGGCGGCGGTCCGAGCATCGCGAGCAGATCGCCGGTGTCGTCCGGGTTGTCGCCGAACACGGTCGCCGGCATGTCCAGCCCGCGTTTGGCCAGAATCTGCAGGCTGCGCAGCTTGTCGCGCGCGCGCAGCACGGCTTCGGAGGAATTGGGCGTATAGACGCCCATCATCTCGAACTGACGCAGCACGGCGGTGCCGTAGAAGTTGATCGATGCGCCGATGCGCGGAATCACGCAATCGAAACCTTTGAGCGCACGGCCGCCGTAATGCAGCGCGAATCCGTCATGACCGATGCGCATGTAGCAGCGCAGCGGATCGAGCACGCGCACCCGGTGGCCGCGCGCGCGCGCCGCGGCAACCAGCCGCGTGGTCGAATACAGCCGCGCATTGCGCGAGAGGATGGCGATCTTCATGGATGGCGCCCCGGCACGCCGCCAGCGTATAGCAAGCGCGGCTCCGCCGCGCGGCCACGCGAGTTCCTCAGGTGAGGCTTTGCTGCGGGATCGAGAATTCCTCGCAGGGGCTGCGGGTGTCCTCGAAATTCTCGAACTGCAGCACGCCGAGCTCCTCGAATTTCTGCCGCAACCAGCCGTCGCCCGCATCGAGCAGGCCGAGCCGTTTGCAGTTGGGCACGACGTTGGAGAACAGCATCCGCTGGAACACCTGCCGCTCGGGTGACTGCATGACCAGCTTGATGGTCTGCTTCACCGGCAGACCCATGCGCTCCCAGACTTCCTGCTGCAGGAAACGGTCGCGCATGCGCACCGCGGCCTCGAACACGAATTCCTGCCGTTCGCGCAATTCTGCGGCGGACAGCTCCGAATAGAGTTCCTTCAGCGTCAACACGCCGAACGCGATGTGCCGCGACTCGTCGGCCATCACATAGCGCAGGATGTGGCGCAGCAGCGGCTCGACGGTGAAATCATGCATCGAGCGGAATGCGGACAGTGCCAGTCCTTCCACCATGATCTGCATGCCGAGGTAGGTCATGTCCCAGCGGCTGTCGCGCACGATCTGGTCGAGCAGCAATTTGAGATGGGCGTTGATCGGATAGTGGCCGGAAAGCTTGGTGTCGAGATAGCGCGAAAACACCTCGACGTGCCGCGCCTCGTCCATGACCTGTGTCGCCGCGTAGTACTTGGCGTCGATCCACGGCACGGTTTCCACGATCTTGGCCGTGCACAGCAGCGCGCCCTGCTCGCCGTGCAGGAACTGCGACAGCGTCCAGTTCTGCGATTCGCAACCGAGCGCGATCCATTCGTTCGCGGTCCACTTCTCGAACGGGGTGCCCTTCAGGTCGTTGATGCCCGGCATGAAACCGCCGTAGGCCAGCACGTTGCCGAGCATCACCTTCTGCTGATCGACATCGGTGTTCCACGGCACGTCGGTTTCTGCATTCCACTGGCCGGCCTTGGCCTTCTCGTACAGCTTGCCGAGCTGTGGCCGCACGCCTTTGGCGTAGTCCCAGGTGAAAATGGCAGTCAGGTTTTCCTCGACGGAGTGGATCGTTTCCGTCACATCGCCGTTGCTGACGGCGAGAATCGCTTCCAGGTCATCCACCTCGGCGCGACCGATCAGGTGCGCGTTTTCGGACAACGGTCCGTTGCTGGACATCTTTCCCCCCGAATGCAGTCGCGGCGCGAAGCAACCACGGTCTCAATGGTCGGCACGCGCGCCCGCAGGGAAGGCGCGATTCACCCGACGCGAAGCATACCGCACACGCCGGCCACAACAGCCACACGCAGGCGTACGGGCCTGGCGCTTCCGGTGCGTGCCGTATTGCGACCGGCAGGTTGCACGAAAGTTGCCGAAAGCCGCGCAGGCTGCGTGGCACGAGCTTTCGCCGCCGGTCGGTAAGCGGGTGAAGGGAATCGAACCCTCGTCAGTAGCTTGGGAAGCTACAGCTCTACC
>DAIOUL010000041.1:0-20705 GCA_036759545.1 Rhodanobacteraceae bacterium | reverse complement strand
CCTCGTGCACCGGAATGCCGGCGCCGATCGCCGCGGCCATCGGTTCCTCGATCAGGAACACGTCGCGCGCGCCGGCGCCTTCGGCCGATTCCTTGATCGCGCGCCGCTCGACCTGGGTCGAACCGCACGGCACGCACACCAGCACGCGCGGGCTGGGACGCAGGAAACGCGAGCGGTGCACGGCCTTGATGAAGTACTGCAACATTGCTTCGGTCATGGTGAAGTCGGCGATCACCCCGTCCTTCATCGGCCGCACCGTGACGATGTTGCCGGGCGTGCGTCCCAGCATGCGCTTGGCTTCCTGACCTACCGCCGCCACCGCGCGCGGCCCGCCGGGTCCGCGATCCTGACGGATCGCGACCACCGAAGGTTCGTTGAGGACGATGCCCTCGCCGCGCACGTAGATCAGCGTGTTCGCGGTGCCGAGATCGATCGAAATATCATTGGAAAAGATGCCGCGAAACAGTTTGAACATGCGCGAGCCGGAATGGGCGGAAAAGGAGATCAGCGGAGCGTGGCAGTCTAGTGAGCGCGTGCCCGCGCCGCAAGCGCGCGATCGTCGGAAAAGCCTTGCGCAATGCGGCCTGCCGGGCTTTGAACATGATCATCGTCACAGTTGCTGCTACGATCGCGCGCTGCCTCTTCGGAATCCTCGCGCATGCCCTCCGCCCTGATCTGCGGTTCGCTGGCCTACGACACCATCATGGTGTTTCCGGACCAGTTCAAGAACCACATCCTGCCGGACAAGGTGCACATCTTGAACGTGTCCTTCCTGGTGCCGCGCATGCGGCGCGAGTTCGGCGGCTGCGCGGGCAACATCTCCTACAACCTGAAATTGCTGGGCGGCGATCCGGTGCCGATGGCGACGGTGGGACAGGATTTCGGACCTTACCGCCAGTGGTTCACGCAGTGCGGCATCCGGCTGGACCACGTGCGCGAACTGCCGGACATGTTCACCGCGCAGGCGTTCATGACCACCGATCTGGACAACAACCAGATCACCGCGTTTCATCCGGGCGCGATGATGCGCAGCCACGAGAACCACGTGCGCGACGTGAAGGATGTCGGTTTCGGCATTGTCGCGCCGGACGGACGTGAAGCGATGCTGCAGAATGCCGCCGAATTTTCGGAACTCGGGATTCCCTTCATCTTCGATCCGGGTCAGGCGATGCCGCTGTTCAACGGCGAGGAATTCCGCCACTTCATCGAGCGCGCCGATTACGTGGTTGTCAACGACTACGAATCGAATCTCCTGCAGCAGCGCACCGGCTGGTCGCCGGAAGACATCACGCAGCGCGTCAAGGCCTACATCGTGACGCAAGGCCCGCGCGGCTCGGTGATCCGCACGCGCGAAAAGATCATCGACATTCCGCCGGCGCACGAGCGGCGCATCACCGATCCGACCGGCTGCGGCGATGCCTACCGCGCCGGCTTGATCTTCGGATTGATGAAGGGCTACGACCTGCCGACCTGCGGCCGCATGGCCTCGTTGATGGGCGCGCTGAAGGTCGAGCATCCCGGCACGCAGAACCAACGCTTCACCTACGACGAATTCGCCGACCAGTTCCGGCAGCAGTTCGGGTATTCGCTGGAGTGACTAGTAGCCCGAATGGAGCGAAGCGGAATCCGGGAGATTGCTCGCGGATCATTCCCGGATTCCGGCGCTCGTGCCTGCATCCGGGCTACGGTTGAAACAACGCAGCGATCTTGCGCGCCGTGTCGTAGGGTTGCGGATCGTCGCGATTGCTGAGAAGGATCACGGTGAGATGCTGCTTCGGCCAGCGCAGGATCACGTTGCGAAAACCGATGCTCTCGCCGGAATGCCAGATTTCGTCGCCGCGGCTCTGATCGTGATGCAAGCGCCAGCCGTAGCCGTACCAGTCCACGTCTGTTTCTCCGATTACCTTGTTGTGCGGAGAAAACGCCAGCTTGCGTGATTCGTCGTTGAGCAAGCGATTGTCATACAGCGCCGCATCCCATTTCATAAGGTCGTCGATGTTCGAATAGATGCCGCCGTCGCCGCGGGTGGCGCTGGTGGTGTCCTGATCGGTCTGCACCCATTTGCCGCCGATCATGCTGTAACCGTACGCGCGGTTCGGCACTTCCGGACCGTGGCCGTGTTCGTACATCAAGGTGTGGGCCATGTGCAGCGGATCGAAGATGCGGTCTTTGAGGAACTGCGGCAACGATTCGCCCGACGCGCGCTCCACGATCAGCCCCAGCAGCACGTAACCGGAATTGCTGTAGCGATAACTCGTTCCGGGCGAGAAATACAACCGCGATTCCTTCGACAACAACTTCAGCACGTCCGTGTCGCTGACCTGGCCCTTGGTGCCTGAAGGGATGAGATCTTCATAATCGATCAGCCCGCTGGCGTGGCGCAGCATGTCGTCGATCGTGATCGCCTGATCGCTCTGCGGAAGTTCCGGCAGCCACTTGCGCACGGAATCATCCAGCGAAAGTTTGCCGTCCTGCCGCAGCAGCAGGATCGACGCGGCGGTGAATTGCTTGGTCATCGACGCCAGCCGGTAATCGGTTTCGGGCGTGGCTTGTACGTGATGTTCCAGATCGGCATAACCGAACGCGCGCCGCACTACCGGCTTGCCGTCCTGGATCACCAGCAACGAAGCACCGGGCGCATCGCCCTGATAGCGCTGCATCAATGTTTCGATTTTCTGCATGCGGTCATCCGTTTGCGCACAGGCGGCGAGCGACAACAGCATCAGGATTGCAGTGATCGCGCGCATAAAAGTGTTCACCGCACCGGCACGTCGTACTGCACCGTCGGCGCTGGCTCCGGCGTCAAGGTGTAATGCCACCATTCCAGCGGGTAGTTCTTGAAACCTTTGCGTTCCATCGCAGCTTTCAATCGCATGCGGTTGGCGTGTTGCGCCGGTGTGGCGCGTGCTGAGTCGGTGTGCGCAAATTCGCCGAAATAATCGAAGTCCGTGCCCATGTCGAGCGGCTTGCAATTCTCATCGCGCGCGTCGCATTGCATCAGCGTGAGATCGACCGTTGCGCCGCGGCTGTGGCCCGAAGTCGAGGCGATGTAATCGCCCAGCAATTTGCTCTTGTCGATTTCCGGATAGTGCTGCGCCTTGGTGCGCTGGTCGGAAAGGTCGTGCGCCCAGCGCACGAAATCCTGCACGGCACGCACCGGCCGGTAGCAATCGAATGCCTGCAGGCGCATGTGTTCTTTTTCGACATCGCGTTCGACGCGCGCCAGCGCTTCCGCCGCGGATTTCAACAGCAGGCACTTCGGCGCGAGATAACCCGCCACGGGGCGGCCGACGAAATTGTCGGAACCCGCGTACTTGATGTCTTCACCGATGTTTGGTGCCAGCGTGCGCACATCGACCAAACCGGCCTCCGCAGCGGTGCTTGCGGGCGAAGTCGCAACCGTCGAAGCATCCGCCGATGCGCAATTGCCGATGCGCGTGAAAGCGAGGTCCTCGTAGTCGTAACTGAAATCCGCATCGGGATCGACTTTGGCCATGCGCAGCGTGCCACCGGAGCGATCCGGAAAACTTAGCCAGGCTTCCGCATCGCCGTGTGTCCATTGCACCAGATAGCGATCGCCCACATGCATCACCGGGCCTTCCAGCGTCGGCGATTTCAGCGCAGCGAAATGCACGCCGTCGTCCTGCGCGCAAATCGACACCTCTCCGAACCACGGGTCGCGCCACACGCCCAGTTGTGATGCCAGTTCCCTGGACGTGGCCGGTTTGCGCGATGCGGTATCCGGCACGCGCGAAGCATGACGCGTGTTTTCCTCGTGCTGCAATTCATCGGCCAAACTCGCAACGGTTCGCGCTCGCTGCGGCGCGGTGAAGGTCTTGAGCAGCACCTCGTTCAACACCGTGCGCGCGTCGTCCGCCTCCGCGTTGATCAGGATCACGAAACCACTTTGCCGATCCGGCAACAGCGTCAACGCGGAATACATGCCCGACAGCGTGCCGGTGTGCGAGACGGTCAATTCGCCATCCACATCCGCAATGCGCCAGCCGTAGCCATAGGCTAAAAATCGCGTGCCGTCCCACTCGCGGCGCTGCTTGGAGATTGGCATCGGCGTGTACGGCGTCCATTCGGTCTGCCGCTGCGCCGGCACGAGCCACTGCAACTGCGCCGGCGTGGGCGCGAGCCAGTTCATGGCCCAGGTCAGCATGTCGTGCAGGCTGCAGCGGATGCCACCGGCCGCTTCCATCGTGCTCGGATGGATTGTCGCCCCGTCAGCATCGGTCACAACGTAGTGATCGCCCTCGCGCGCGTGCGGCTGCGCGACGTTGCCGACTTCATCGCGATTCCATTCGCCAACCTGGCAACGGGCCATGTGCAGTGGAGTGAAAATCTCCTGCCGCACCAGTTGCTCGTAAGGCGCACCACCGGCCCTCGCCGCGACTTCGCCCGCCACGACGTACAACAGATTGTCGTAGGCGTAACCCGCGCGGAAATCGTAAGCCGGTTTGATGTAGCGCAAGCCATGGATGATGTCGGCGCGGGTGAAATCGTTCGGTTCCGGCCATAACATCAGATCGCCGCCGCCTTCCGGAAGGCCGCTGTGATGCACCAGCAGGTCGCCGACCTGCATGTGCTGCGTGACCCAGGGATCGTACATCGCGAAATCCGGCAGATATTTCACGACCGGATCGTCCCAGCGCAGTTTGCCTTGCTGCACCAGCCGCGCCAGCACCGTGGAAGTCATCGCCTTGCTGTTGGAGGCGATCTTGAACAACGTATCCGCGTCGATCTTTTTACCCGATCCGATCGCCAGTTCGCCGACCGCGCGCGTGTAAACGATCTTGCCGTGATCGATCACGCCAACCGCGATGCCCGGCAGGTGATAGCGCGCGACCACCGCGTCGAGCAGCGGGTCGTACTCGGCATTTTTCTGCGTCGGTTTTGCGTAATTCGGAATGGAAAACAGCGAAAAGATCAGCAAGCAGGAAGTCGTGATACGACGATAGCGCCGCCTGCTGCGAGAGAACTGGAGCGAGGGGGCGCGAGAGGGCATCGCGTCCGGCCCGGTGGCGGCGTGTCCAAGGCCGGCGCGAGGGAGAGTGAATGACCGCACCCCCTCGCCCCAGTTCTCTTGCTCGTACGATTCGAGTCGGATAGCAGCTTGCTCAATGTTTCGCGGCATCGCGCTCCACTTCGCGCCATACGCGCAGCAGGTTGCCGCCCCAGATCTTGGCGATGTCCACATCGCTGAACCCGGCGCGGCGCAACGCGGCCGTGACGTTGCGCGTTTGCGACGCATCCATCCAGCCGGTGATGCCGCCACCGCCGTCGAAATCCGAAGCGATGCCGACGTGGTCGATGCCTGCGACTTTGGCGACATGCTTGATATGCGCGGCCAGATCATCGACCGTCGGCAACGGATACTTCTTCTGGATTTCCGCCATGCCGGCCTGCGTGATCGGCAGGTAGTCGTCCGCTTCGCTGTCGTATTCCTTTTGGCCCAGTTGCTTGGCGACGCGCTTTTGCAATTCATCCTCGGCTTTCTTGCGTGCCGGATCGTCTTTCAGGAATTCCTTGTAGGCGACGACCTGGATCACGCCGCCCTTGGCCGCGATCGCGCGCAGCAGATCGTCCGGCAGATTGCGCGGATTGTTCACCAGTGCGCGCGCGGCCGAGTGCGAGGCAATGATCGGCGCCTTGGAAACCTTCAACGCATCGCGCACGCAGTTGTCGGACGCGTGCGAAACATCCACCATGATGCCGAGCCGATTGGCGCGCTCGACGACCTCGCGGCCGAACCGCGTCATGCCGTGATCGCCCGCGTTGTTCATCGCCGGCTCGCCGTGCTTGGTGTCCGGCAAGGAACTCGTGCAGAGATCGTCATTGCCGACGTGCACCAGCCCGATGTAGCGCGCGCCGCGATCGTAGGCCGCATCAAGCCGGTGCAGATCGTGACCCAGCGAATAGGCGTTCTCGATGCCGATCATCGCGGAGAGCAATCCGGCCTGGTGATTGGCCATCGCCTGATCCGGTGTGGTCGCAAGCCGGATGCGATCCGGATACATCATCAGCATGCGGCCGATCGCTTCGTACTTCTGTTCGGCCTGATCCACGGCTTTCGCGTAACCCGCAGGCGTCAGCGGCCCCTGCGGCACCCAGACGATGAAGAACGCAGCGTTCAGGCCGCCGCGCTCCATCTTGCCGAGATCGACATTCAACGGCGTGTTCTTGCCGACATCGAAGCGCGGCTCGTGCATGTACGCGAACGGAATGTCGACGTGCGTATCGAGCGTGATCGGCGGATCGCCCGGCGCGCAGAGGGCGCCGGTAGACGCGGCGAGCCCGATCAGTGCCGCAAGAAGGCGCGAGTGAATCGAATGCATGTCAAAAATCCAGGGGAATGTTCATGAAGATGTCATTGCACGAGCACACCCGCATCGCGCAAACGCCGCCGCAGTCCATCCAGCTTGTCGCCATACAGCGCGGCGCGCGCCGTGTCGCGGCGGATCGGCTGCCGCACCTGCGCGGCACTCGGCGCGCTCTGCACCGTGCGCGCGGTCTTGTGGAATTCGAGACAGACGGGATCGAACGGCAGGTCGCAGAACTCCAGCAGGCGTCGAATTTCTGTTTTGGGATCGGCGACCAAAGCCTCGTACTGCAAATCGAACACGCGATCCGGATACTTCTGCAGCCAGAAACGCGTGAGGCGCAGAAAGTCGATGCAGTACTCGGCCAGCTCGTCGAGGTCGCAGGCAAAACCGCTGCGCTCGCTGAAGCATTGGCGAAAGCACGCGAGGCAGGTTTCGGCCGGATCGCGCCGCACAATGATCGCGCGCGAAGCCGGCATCATCTGCATTGCCGCGCCAACCAGGTACCAGGTGATCAAACTCTTGTCGGTGAATCGTGGCTTGGCCGTACGCCAGCGCGCGGTGCGCGCGAGATATTCGTGCCCCAGGCGCAACCAGTCTTCCGCGCTCGCATCCGGCACCCACAGAGGAAATGCCGAGTTGCGGCGATGCGTCTCCGCATCGATCACTTCGGTCATATCCTTGATCTCGTTGGCGCCTTCCACTTGGGGATGTGAAGCTAGGATGTGCTCGACCAGCGTCGAGCCGGAACGCGGAATGCTGACGATCAGGATGGCTTGATGCCCGAGCTGCGCATCCAATGGCCGCGGCATTTCGCGCGCGAACACATCCAGGATCGCGTCGATGCGCTTGTGCTCACCGGTCGCATCCCACTTCACGCGCTTTCGCCGTGACGCATTGCCGGCCCGGAACACCTCGAAGGCTTGCGCATAGTCGCCCTGGTTCTCCAGCGCCTTGGCGTAAGTGAAAGCAAGCAGTTCGTAGTGACGCGGCGACAAGTCCTTGCGTGCCAAGGCGCGCCGCACGCACTCGGCATCCGCGGCATCGAAGCGGACGGTGTTGAGTTGCGAAAGTCCGAACCACCCTTCTGCATTTTCCGGATCGCGGCGCAGCACCTCGCGATAACCGGCGATCGCCGCCTCGATCTGGCCCAGGCTGGCCTGCACCCTCGCCAGTGAAAGCCGGGCCGGAAGATGCGACGGATCGAGTTCGAGTGCCATCTGCAACGCTGCAACGGCTTCCTGCGTTTGCGCTTCCCGTGCGATCGCTTCCCCGAGGTTGAACCACGCGGATACCGAAACCGGGTCGAGTTCGCACGCGAGCCGCAAGTGCTTCACCGCTTCGTCGACCTTGCCCTGCTCGTACAACGCAATGCCGAGACACACGCGCAGATCGGAATCGTCCGGCCAAACGTCCAGCACGCGCTGGAAACACTCGGCGGCTTTGACGTGATTGCCGCGGCGCTGCGCCACCATGCCCAACGTCCGGATCGCATCCGGATCGTCCGGGGCCAATGCCAGCACATTGCTCAGCGAGCGCTCGGCCGCTTCGAAATCCTGACGTCTCGATTCTTCCTTCGCTCTCGCGAGCATGCGGGCGGCCACCGGTGAGAGTGGCCGCTGCTGCAACATATCCTGCGCTGGCGAGACGGCTTGCGCCATTTAGAAGTCGTAGGCCGCGGAGAAGCGGACATAGCGTGGCCGCAGCGTGTCCTGCACCTGCCCATAGTTCGGGTTCGGACTTCCGGTCGATCCGAAGAAGTCGTTGTAGAACACCGGCGTCTGCTGGTTGAACACGTTGAACACCGCGAGATTGAAATCGAGTTTGTGTTGCGCCCACGCCGGTTTGTAGTCCACGTTGAGATCCAGTTGATGGGTCCACGGTAAACGGCCCAGCGAGCCCGGTGGCACTGGCTTTCCACCGCACCAGTAGTACGTGCGCGAACCGTGTAAACGCTGTTGCAGCACCCCGTAAGCACCACGGCACAGCCGCGGCGTGCCCGATGCGACGTACAGGTTGGCGCCGACCGTCCAGTCCGGATTGATCGCATATGCGCCAAAAACCTTGAACTGGTGCTTGCGGTCGTTCGGCAATACGCCGTTCGACCATTCCATTCTTTCCGGGAAGTCCCACGCCGTCGTGATCGATTCATACGACCCGCTCTGCTGGGAATACGTGCTCACCGGTCCTTCGTCGTTGCCGTAGGTCCGGGAGAACACGTAGTCGAACTTGGCGAACCATTTGCCGTCCCAGGCGTGTTCCAGCGAGAGATCCAATGAGTAATAGCGGCGCTTCGGGCCCATCGTGAAGCCCTGATCCTCTTTGGTGAAAGTGACGGGAACGAGACTACCGTCCGGCGCCTTCAGTAGGATATGGTTGGTCTCGCCCGGGTTGATTAGGATTAGGCTCTGCGTCCACAGGCCAAGGCCGCAAGTATCCGGCGTCATCCAGGTATAACCCTGCCGCACGCCCGCCGCACATTCGTGTTGTACGTCGTCGTAATCATCGATGATGCGGTTCATCTTCTGGAACGTGCCAGTTGCGCCGAACACCCAATTCGTGCCCAGCATGTTGAACTGCTGCTGCATGCCGAGGACGAAGTTGTCGGAAAACTCCGCCTTGATGTTCTGGGCGGCGGAGACGAGCGGATTCTTGGGTTGACCGTATTCGCTGTCGACCGAGACACCGTTCGGGGGCGGCGGATTTTGCGGAAGTGGGGTATATCCAGTTGGTTCGCCGGTTACAGGGTCAATCCCGGTGTAGGTGTAATAGATACCCGCATTCGTCACGGGAGAGGCGATCGACATCGCCACCTGCTCCGGCAGGGCCAGATAGTAGCGGCCGGCGTTGCCGAACACCTTCAAGGTGGAATCGCCGTGCACATCCCAACTGAAGCCGAGCCGCGGCGCCCACTGCGGTTTGGTCTCCCGGATAAAGGGCACGCCCGAGCCATCGTAGTTCACGAAGGCATCGTCGCGCAGTCCCAGATTCAAGAGCAGGTTGGGCGTAACCTGCCAATTGTCCATTACGTACCAGGCACGTTGGGCGACGCGAACGGATGCGACACTGATGTCGGTGTGCTTTTGCACGTAATAACAGGTGAAAGTCCCGTCCGAATTCGGCTGATCGCTACACTGATTCGATGGGCCCACATAGGGAGGCGTAGTCGGCCCTCCGCCCGGGGTTTCGAAGATCGGTGTGCCCTTGGTGACCGTTCCGTATATCCATTGATAACCCGGGCCCGGATTCGTGCCGCCGTCATCCAGATCCCAAGAGTTGATGTTGTCGATGCCGACCTGGAAGTCGTGGTCACGCCACTTGTAATCAAGGCTCAAACGGTAATTCATCACCGTTTCGCGATGTGCGGGATTCGCGAAGAAAGACTCGCCCTGCGAGTTGGAAACGCAATCGTTGTCCGGCGGGAGGAGTCTGGGATCTTGATAGGAACAGCTTGCAATATGCGGCAGCGATGGGTCGTAGCCGGGATACACCGGTTGGTGGGTGTAGTACTCGCCGTGCATCTTCCCCAACATCGCGTTCAGAGTGAGATTGTCGGTGAGATAGGACGTGTAATTGGCGACCCACGTCCTGAAGCTGGTCTTTGATGTCACCCCAAGGTTGGCAAAGTCGCCGGTTTGTAGGGTGTCGTAGTCGAAGTTGTAGTTGGAGGACCAAACCTTGTTCTGGCTTTGCAGCCCGGTCAGGCTAAGAACGTTGCTGTCGTTGATGTTCCAGTTCAACTTGGCGTAGATCTTCGGCTGGTGGACTTGGTAGTCGTTGACGAGCGGGTCATCGACAGGACCAATGCTGGTTCCCTTGGTATTGTCTTGCTCCGCAGCCACGAAGAAAAACAACTTGTCCTTGACGATCGGGCCACTGATGTAGGCGTCGTATATGGTCTCCATCGAATTGTTGGCTTTGCGGTAGTGCTGCAGATCGCCTGGTGACTCGCCCGGATCCGTATCCAGCGGATTGGCGAAGTAGTAGTTGACGGGGTCGGACTGCAAGCTGGCCGGTTGCCACAGAGCGCGCACGCCGAAGTGCCAGTCGTTGGAACCGCTTTTGCCGATCTGGTTGATCACGCCGCCGATGGAGCGGCCGTACCGGGCGTCGTAACCGCTGATGAAGGTCTGCTGCTGTTCGATGGCGCCATAGGGCAAACTGATACCGCCCTGATTGTTGAGCAGCTCGGTGGTATTCATGCCGTCCAGGTAGTACGCGTTCTCGGCCGTCGAAGCGCCGCCGAACACGTTGATTGGCGTACCCAGCGGGCCACCGACCAGTTCGGGTGAACCCATGTTGACGCCCGGCGCCAGCTTGGCGATGTCCTCGGCCGTGCGCGCCAATGGCAATTGCTGCAGTTGCTTGGACGTGATCGTGGTGACCTGGTTGGTGGTGGTCACGTCGATCGGTGGCGCGCGGCCTGTGACATTGATCGCTGACAACGTAGTTGTATTCGCCGCTGCCTCTGGCGACACAAAATCCACCGCCACCGCGCCTGCCGCCACCGGGCTGATTCCGGCTCGCGACTGCACCACCTGCCCGTTCTGCACCAGCGACACCGTGTAGGTGCCGACCGGCAAGGTAATCGAATACTGTCCGGAAGGACCCACGGGAATCGTGCGGTTGAAGCCCGCGCCGCCGGTGATCTGGATGCTCTCGTTCGCCGCGACCGGTACGCGGCCGTAGATCGTGCCGTTGACGGCTTGCGCAAACGCGCCGTTGCCGTACGCCAGCGCGATCGAAGTACCGATTGCCACGACGAGTGCCTTGCGCCGGACGAAATTGCTGCGGTGTGTGCGCGATGTGCGGTGATGGGTGCTCATGTCCAGATCCCCGGTCGGAGTGATGTCAGGCTCGTTTACTGCTGCGCGGTCGGCGGCAGAATCCGCCATGCGAAGTCGTAATCCCATTGGTCGTAATACAAATTGCCGCCGCGCCATTCGGCTTCGCCGCGCTGGTTGTCGACGGTGTCGGAGCGGAAGTGCTGCTTGGCCGGCATCAATGCCTCGCCGTAGTCGTCGTTGTAAGCGACGCGATAGCCGTCCAGTCCGCCGAGATAAAATCCGGCGACCCTCGAATCATTGCTGTCGAGCCGCCCGAAGGTGACGTCCATCGGCAACCAGCCGTACGGCGCGAGGTAAAGCCAGCCCCAGTCGTGCAGGTCCCAGTATTTGCCGGGCGAAAAGATCATGCCCGACTGCCAGCGCGTGGGAATGCCGTTCAAGCGCAGCAAGGTCATCAGCAACAATGTTTGTTGACCGCAATCGGCATGACCCTGACGCAGCGCGGCGTCGCTGATATCGGTGATGGTCGAATACTCGCGCGCGCCTGCCCAGGGAATCGCATCCACCGCGGCGTACAGCTTCTGCGCGATGCGCCACGGATTCTTTTCATTGCCCACGATCTGTTTCGAGAACAGCCGCAGTTGTTCGGTGAACACGATGTGCGGCGGGCGCTCGGCAAGGTAGGGTGCAAGCTCGGGTGTGATCTTCGCGGCAATCACCTTGTCCGGGTCGACCGGCTGATAGCGCGCGGAGATCGTCACCTCGTAGGTGATCGAAAACTTCGTGGGCTTGCCGGCTACGGCGGGTTGTTGCAGAAACACCGTGCGTTGCAGCGCGGACTCCGGTGCGATTTCGTGCGTGGCCGGAACGCTGGAAACGAAGCGGATGTCGTCCTGCTGTCCGGGAATGGCGCGCGGGAACGGAATCCAGGCCTTGATGGTTTCGCCCGCGGGCACCGCGTCCGGTTTGGTGGTGAGCGATTGGGTGATGCGAATGCGCTGCGGCAGCACGCTGGTCCGGTGTCCGGAGATCGCGGCATCGATCACTTGCTTGTGATACACGCTGGCGGTTTGCAACGGACTGTCGTCGAACGGCTGCGGATTCGCGCGGCGCGCGCGCGCTTCGTCACTCAAGCGGAACAGATTGCTGGCCGCGCGGCTGAAAAACAGCGTGCGGCCGTCGATCACGCGGTGCTCGATGTAGCCGCGCGCGGCCCAGCGCGAGAATTCATCGTCTTTCAGATCGGGAATCTGCTTGCGGATCTGCGCCTTGACCTGTTCGGCGCTCTGGTCGAAATCCAGCAGGATGCGGCGCATGCGCTCGCGCTGGAATTGCAGCGCGGTCTTTTCAGCGGGATCGGCCGTTTGCGCCAGGGCGGTGTCGATCGCGGCGTCAGCGGCCTTGAACTGGCCGGCGTCGATCATCCGGACCACGCTGGCGAGCGGTTCGGGAGCGACCACCTGCGCCAGCGAAATGCCGCAGCCGAGCAGGCACAGCGCCGCCGCGTACGCCGCGGCGCCGTGGCGCGCCCGGAAACAGCGTGTTGCAGCCGCTGCGATACGGTGGCGCATCGCCGACGCCCTCGACCCTACGTGCCCAGGGCGCTGTGTAACACGCTTGCAAACTGCAGTCAATAATTTATGCTTTGCAGCAATTATTCTGGAATCACCTATTCTTAGTGCGCCGCCGCCCGGCGGCGTGGGGACCGGAACGGCTGGATGAGCGTGGACGCCATGTCCATACTCTCGATCAGTCAGGTGACGATCATGCGCATGCGTTTTTCCCCGCTCCTTGCCGTCCTGCTGTGTGCCGCCGCGCCGCTGCACGCGGACAACACGCCGGCGATTCCGCCCAGCGGCGTGATCGGTGTGACCGACGCGCAGTTGTCGCCGGATTTCTGGATCCAGCGCGCGCCATCGCCGGATGCGGTGCTGATGACGAAAGCCGCAATCGACACGCAGAACGCCAAAATCCTGCACCGCGACCCATCGATGTACGACATCGCCGCGTTGCCTTCGAAGTTGGGTGCCGATCAGGTCAAGGGCTGGATCACGAAACTTTCGAAGCGTCCGGATGGAACGCTTTACGACGTGCACGGCAACGAGGTCCCGGCTTCCGATCTCGACGCGTGGGATCGCAATCTCGCGCTGGATGCGGTGCCGGCTTCGCAACCCACACGTTACGGCTTGATCGTGCGCCGCGCCAGCCTGCGTACTTTTCCCACGTCCGAACGCGTGTTCGACGAACAGGGCGACACCGACATCGACCGCTTCCAGGAGAGCGGCATCTTTCCGGGCACGCCGGTGGTGATCGCGCACGAGAGCCGCGATGGGCAATGGCTGTTCGTGGTCAGCCCGCGCTATGCGGCGTGGGTGAGACGCGATGCAGTCGCAATCGGCAGCAAGAAGGATGTCTTCGATTACGTGAATGCCGCGCCTTATCGAGTGATCACCGGCGCGCACGTGCAGACCGTGTTCACGCCCGAGCAGCCCAAGGTTTCGCAACTGGAACTCAATATGGGCGTGCGCGTGCCGCTGGCCAAAGATCTGCCCGCGGATCAGCCGGTCAACGGGCAAACCGCGTACACGTCGTACACGATCGAATTGCCGATCCGCAACGACGACGGTTCGTTGAAGATCGTGCCCGCGCTCCTGCAACGCAACGCCGACAGCGCCGGAGAATATCTGCCGCTGATGCGCGCGAACATCATCCGGCAAGCGTTCAAGTTCCTGGGCGAACGCTACGGCTGGGGGCACGCCTACGATGGCCGCGACTGTTCCGGCTTCGTTTCCGATGTCTACGCCAGCATGGGCGTGCTGATGCCGCGCAACACCCGCGACCAGAGCGTCAGCCCCGGCCTCGATGACACGGCGTTCGACGACAACAGCAGCCACGACGACCGCATGCGCGCCGTCGCCGCGCTGGATGTGGGAGATCTGGTTTACATCCCCGGTCACGTGATGATGGTGATCGGCTCTTACGGCGGCCTGCACTACGTGATCCACGATACCGGCGGAATGAGCTATTACGCTGCCGACGGCAGCAAGCATCGCGTCAAGCTCAATGCGGTTTCGGTCACGCCGCTGGAACCGCTGATGTTCAACGACAAGCAGAGCTACATCGATCGCATGACCAGCATCGTGCGCATGCATCCGGGGACAGCGAAGCCATGAAAATCACGGATATCCAGTTCGGCCGGCTGAAGGTTCCGCTGAAGACGCCGTTCAAGACCGCGTTGCGCACGGTGGATCACGTCGAGGACATCGTGGTGATCGTCAACACCGACAGCGGCCACGTCGGCTACGGCGAAGCACCGGCCACCGCAGTGATCACGGGCGACACACATGGCTCGATCGTCGAAGCCATCCGCAGTTACATCTCGCCGCGGCTGATCGGTCAGGACATCGCCAATCTCAACCACATCACGCACCTGATCCAGACCGCGATGGAAAAGAACTCCAGCGCCAAGGCCGCGGTGGAGATCGCGATTTACGACCTCTGGGGCCAGCTTTACAACGCGCCGCTGTACAAGCTGCTGGGCGGCGGCGATCCGGTGATCAACACCGACATCACCATCAGCGTGGATTACATCGACAAGATGGTCGCCGATTCGCTGAGCGCAGTGGAGCGCGGTTTCGAGTCGCTGAAGATCAAGGTCGGCAAGGACATCGGCGTGGACATCGAGCGCGCCAAGGCCATCCATGCCGCGGTCGAGGGCCGCGCGCTGTTGCGGCTGGATGCGAACCAGGGCTGGACCGCGAAGCAGGCAGTGTATGCGCTGCAGGCGTTGGAAGAGGCCGGCGTGAAGCTGGAATTGGTCGAGCAGCCGGTGAAGGCCCAGGATCTGGAGGGAATGCGCTATGTCACCGAACGGGTGCAGACTCCCGTGATGGCCGACGAGAGCGTGTTCGGCCCGATGGAAGTGATCGAGCTGATCCGCATGCGCGCCGCCGACATCGTGAACATCAAACTGATGAAGACCGGCGGCATCTCCAACGCGATCAAGATCGCCGACATCTGCGCGGTGCACGGCATCGACTGCATGATCGGCTGCATGGTGGAAACCAGCATCAGCGTGGCCGCGGCGGTGCACGTGGCGGTGGCCAAGGCCAACGTGATCACCAAGGTCGATCTGGACGGGCCGTCGCTGTGCCAGTACAACCCGGTGGACGGCGGCGTGATCTTCAACGAATCGGAAATCTCGATCACCGACGCGCCGGGGCTGGGCATCCGCGAAATCCGCGGGTTGGAAAAGGAAACGCCCGCGCTGGCATGGAGTGCGTGACGGCAAACTATGTCGGCGATCGTCAAAATCCGCTCCGAGCGCGACCGCATGTCCGCGGTGGAACGGCGCATCGCAGATTTCATGCTGGAGAACGCGCACCTGCTGCGCGACTACTCCTCGCAGCAGCTCGCCAACGCGCTCGGCATCAGCCAGTCGAGCGTGGTGAAGTTCTCGCAGAAGCTGGGCTTCAAGGGTTATCCGGATCTGAAGTACGCGGTCGGCGAAGCCAATGCGCGCGCCGACAACGGCGATGATGACAACACCGCGAGTCCAACGCAGGGCAATGGAGCGGAAGCGCCAGCCGACCAGTTATGGCGTCGCAAAAGCGAAGCCGAGGAAGCCACTCGGCTGATCAATCCGCCGGAAAATCTGGCTGCCATCGCGAAAGCGGTCGGCAAGGCCGGCAAGGTGTTTCTGATCGGTTTCGGCGACGACGACATCCACGCGCGCGGATTCGCGATGAAGCTGGCGCTGCTTGGCGTGCCGACCGTGCACAACTTCGACGCCGCGCGCATGGCCGCCAATGTTTCGGCCGCGCGCGCCAACGACGTACTGTTCGCGTTCTCCGAACACGGCCGCCAGCCGGTGCTGTGCAAGATCGGCCGCTGGTTTCGCGAACGCGGCGGAAAACTGGTCAGCGTGACGCGCCACACCCCCAATCCGCTGCGCGCGCTTGCCGACATCCCGCTGCTGGTGTCCGCGCACGACGAGCAGCCGCATCTCGAACCGCTGCTCTACCAGTCCGCGCTGCAACATCTGCTGGACCAGATCTTCATGCTGCTGTGCCAGCGCAACGAACGTCACGCGCAATTGCTTTCCAATCTGGAACGAA
Source organism: Rhodanobacteraceae bacterium (assembly GCA_036759545.1). Classification (GTDB taxonomy): domain Bacteria; phylum Pseudomonadota; class Gammaproteobacteria; order Xanthomonadales; family Rhodanobacteraceae; genus 66-474. Next base: position 4,475 of record DAIOUL010000041.1, on the reverse strand, counting down.
TTCAGACAATGCTGGAACCTTGATGCGAATCTCGACTGCAATGTTTCGCGCGGGCACTTTGGTTGCGGCGTTGATGCTCGCGTCCATGGCAAGCGCGCGGAGCGCTTCTTCCGATGATCCCACCACAAACTGGCGTGACGCGCGGCAAATGATCGTGGTGATCGTGCCGGACTGGAACGCAACCAGCGGCACGCTGCGCACCTTCGATCGTGTGCACGGTGCGTGGCACGAAATCGGGAAAGCGGCGCCTGTGGTGATCGGCCACGCCGGCTCGGCGTGGGGTCTGGGTTTGAATCCGCCGCAACACGACGGACCCATCAAGCGCGAAGGCGACGGCCGCAGCCCGGCCGGCGTGTTTGCGATTGGTGAAGCCTTCGGTTACGCACCAAATCTCGCCACCGCCTTGACGTACAAACCGATGCAGTCCACCAATTGGTGCGTGGACGTTTCCGGCTCGCCCTACTACAACCGCATCGTCGATGCGCGCAAAGTGGGGCAAGCCGCGGTGAAAGGCGCCACCGAACACATGCGGCTGGATATCTTCAATCATGGCGACCAGCGCTACCGCGAAGGCTTCGTGATCGAAAACAACGCGCAACAGAAGCCGATGGGCGGCAGTTGCGTCTTCGCGCACCTGTGGAAATCGCCCGATTCCACCACCACCGCGTGCACCGCGATGGGAGATGCGACGATGGATCGCCTACTGCGCTGGCTAAAGCCGAGAGAGCATCCGGTGTTCGTGCTGTTGCCGCGGAAGGAGCATGCGAAGTTGCGCACGGCGTGGAACCTGCCGCCAACAGATTCAGCCCTCGAACCGGTCGCCAACTGACTCCAGTAAGCGACGGCCATGCAGTACGGCGAGCACTTCGATGCGATCGGCGCGAATCTCGTAAATCAAGCGATAACTGTAGAGGAATCGCTCGCGTACTTGTGAGTCGCCAAGTTCCGGGACCGTGCGACCTGCCAACGGGAATTCGCGCGCCTTGTCGCCAAGCTCGAATAACCCCTCAACGACTCGTTGCGCATGGTGCGGTGAGTCGCGTGCGATGAACTCTGCAATTGCGTCGATGTCGTCGAGCGCTTCGCTCGACCAGATCAGCGCGGCAGCCATCGTGCCAGACGCTCACGCGCTTGCTCGCTGCTATGGCTGCGCCCTTCCGCAATATCTGCACGACCGCGCCGGATCTTCTCCAGCACGTAGACGTGATACTGGATGTCTTCCAACGTGGCGTCTTCCGGCAACTGCGTCAGCAGTTCGGCGACTTCCTGTTTGGCAGATGCGGGCTCGTTCATGGCGAACTCCGATAGTTGTTTCATTCTACGCCGCAAAATCGAGAGCAGCTGCTTCTATTTCCTCTGCGGCACATACAAATCCGTAATCGTTCCTTCGAACACTTCCGCGGCCATGCCGATGGATTCGGAGAGCGTCGGGTGCGGGTGGACGGTGAGGCCGATGTCGGCGGCTTCCGCGCCCATTTCGATCGCCAGCGCGATTTCGGAAATCAAATCTCCCGCGTGTACGCCGACGATGCCGCCGCCAATCACGCGCTGGGTGGCATTGTCGAAGATCAGCTTGGTGAAACCTTCACTTCGATCCATGCCGAGCGCGCGGCCAGACGCGGCCCACGGGAATTTCGCTACCCCCACGTCGAGTTTCTTGTCTTTCGCCTCGCGTTCGGTCACGCCGACCCAGGCGACTTCCGGATCGGTGTAGGCGACGCTCGGAATCACGCGCGCGTCGAACGCGCTTTTGTGGCCTGCGCAGACTTCCGCGGCGACTTTCGCCTCGTGCGTGGCCTTGTGTGCCAGCATCGGCGGGCCGACGATGTCGCCGATCGCGAAGATGTGCGGCACATTGGTACGCAGTTGTTTGTCCGCGGGAATGAAACCACGCTCGGTGACCTGCACGCCAGCCCTGTCGGCTGCGATTTTCTTGCCGTTCGGCGTGCGGCCCACTGCGCACAGCACGCGATCGAACAGTTGCGGCTTCGGTGCGTTCTCCCCTTCGAACGAAACTTCGATGCCGTTCTTCTGCGCCCTGGACGAAGACACTTTCGTCTTGAGATGAATGCCCGCGTAGCGTTTGGAAATACGCTGCTGCAGCGGCCGCACCAGATCGGGGTCGGTGCCGGGCATCAACTGGTCGAAGAGTTCGACCACGGTGACTTCGGAACCGAGCGCGTCGTACACACAGGCCATTTCCAGGCCGATGATGCCGCCGCCAATTACTAGTAACCTTTTCGGGATCTCACCGAGCATCAGCGCGTCGGTGGAATCCATCACGCGCGGATCGCCCCACGGCAGGCCCGGCAGTTTCACTGCCTGCGAACCGGCGGCGATGATGCACTGCTCGAAACGGACGAGCTTCTTGCCTTCGTTCGTTTCCACTTCGATCTCGTGTGGCGACACGAACGTGCCGCTGCCGCGCACGCCGCGCACCTTGCGCTGTTTGGCCATCGCCGCGAGGCCGCCGGTGAGCTTGCCGACCACGCCATCCTTGAACGCGCGCAGCTTGTCGAGTTCGATCTTCGGCTTGCCGAACACGATGCCGTGCGTGGCCATCAATTCCGCGTCGTTGATCAGATCGGCTGCGTGCAGCAACGCCTTGGACGGAATGCAGCCGACGTTCAAGCACACCCCACCGAGCCGGTCGTAGCGTTCGATCAGCAGCGTGTCGAGGCCGAGGTCGGCGGCGCGGAACGCGGCGGTGTAACCTCCGGGGCCGGAACCGAGCACGCACACCTGGCATTCGAAATCGGCTTTGCGGCCGCTGTCCTTCGCGCCTGATGCGGTATCGGGTTTCCTGGCGGGAACTTCAGCCGCCTGCGGTTTCGCCTCGCCCGAAGCACCCGCTTCGACCACTGCGATCACGCTGCCTTCGGAGACATTGTCGCCTTCCTTGACGCGCAGCTCCTTGATTACTCCGGCGGCCGAGGCCGGGACTTCCATCGTGGCTTTCGCCGATTCCAGCGTGACCAGGCTCTGGTCCTTCTCGACGGTGTCGCCGACCTTGACCAGCACTTCGATCACCGGCACGCCGGTGAAATCGCCGATGTCCGGCACTTTCAATTCGATCGTATTGGGCATGCTGATCCTCGATTCGATCCGCCGCTCATTTCGGCGCGGTGGTTTCTTCGTCGGTTGCGCTGTCGATCGCGTCGCCGCCGATGGTGCTTTCGTCTACGGCCGCGGCAGCGCGCGCTGCGTCCTCGTCGCGATAACCTGCGGCGCGCGCGCGATCTTCCTCGATGCGGTGTTCGACATTGCGCGCGGCATCGTTCTCCGCCAGCCGCGCGCGTTCGTGATGCGCGACGGTTGGCGATTCGCGCCTTGACGATTGCGTGCGCTGCGGCGGCATGCGCCGGCTTTCGGTTACCGCCTCACGCGCTTCCTGGCCGGACAGCCCGAACCACGAGCGCACGTGCAGATCGCGCTGCGGGAACGGCAATTCGATGTCGTATTTAAGGAAGGCATTGTGCAACGCCCAGTTGTACGCGGCCGCAACGCTGGAAGGATGCTTGACCGCGTCCGCGTTCAGCCACACCACCAGCGAGAAGTTCAAGGTGAAATCGCCGAAGCCGGTCAGCCATACCTGCGGCCGGCGCGGGCCCTCCTGCGTCAGGGTGAACGGTACCGACGCCGCCGCTTCCAGCGCGGCCTTCTTCACCAGTTCCTTGTCGGTGTTCTGCGCCACCGCAAAGGGAATTCGCTGGCGGCGCGCGACTTCACGCAGCGTCCAGTTCACCACGTTGTGCGTGACGAACTCGGAATTGGGCACCAGGATATCGATGTTGTCGTTGGTGGTGACGCGCGTGGCGCGGATATGGATGTCGCGCACTTCGCCGTGCACACCGTTGGACAATTCCACGAAATCGCCGACCTTCAGGCTACGGTCGAAGAGAATGATCAGGCCGGAAATGAAGTTCGAAAAAATCGCCTGCAGGCCGAAACCGAGGCCCACCCCGAGCGCGCCCGCGAACAACGCGAACTTCGACAATGGAATGCCGGCCACGGACAACGCCCATAACACGCCCGCGATCAGCAGGATGTAGTGCACGATCCGCGACAGCGTGTAAAGCGCGGCCTGATTGGTTTGATGGCGGCGCGCGTAGCGGTTGAGGATCGCGCGCACCAGCCAGGATGCGACCAGCGCGATCAACAACACCAGGATCGCGGCCAGCAATTCTCCCGCGGTCAGTTTGACGCCGCTGGCATTGATCAGCGGGAAATCGAGAAACTGGCTGACGTGCTGCACGCCGGCGCGCAGCGTTTCCAGCGTGTCGGCTTTGGTGTCCTGCAATTGGCTGGCGATCGGCGATGCCACGAGGTGATCTAGAGCAGCAGCAAGCGCAGGTCGCCGAGGCACTGCGCGAGATACGTGGCAAAGCGCGCTGCGTCCGCGCCGTCGATCACGCGATGATCGTAGGACAGCGACAGCGGCAGCATCAATCGCGGCTTGAATTCGCTGCCGTTCC
>DAIOUL010000040.1:0-20790 GCA_036759545.1 Rhodanobacteraceae bacterium | reverse complement strand
GACGCGGTGATCGAACCGATGCTGACCGATCAGTGGTTCGTCGACCTCACTTCGGACAAAGGTCGCGCAGCGATCACGCAACCGGCCCTGGATGCGGCGCGCAACGGCGAAATCAAATTCGTGCCGGAGAACTGGACGAGCACCTACACGCAATGGCTGGAGAACATCCAGGACTGGTGCATCTCGCGCCAGTTGTGGTGGGGCCATCGCATTCCGGCGTGGTACGACGAAGCCGGCAACATCTTCGTCGGCGAGGACGAAGCGGACGCGATCGCGCATTCGACGATCAAACCAGTCGGCGCATTGAAACAAGACGAAGACGTGCTCGACACCTGGTTTTCCTCCGCGCTGTGGCCGTTTTCCACGCTGGGCTGGCCGTTCGATCAGCCGGTAAAGAACGAGCGCGGCGAAGTCGTTGCAGATTGGCCGCGCGATCAGATATTCCTGCCGAGTTCGGTGCTGGTCACCGGCTTCGACATCATCTTCTTCTGGGTCGCGCGCATGGTGATGTCGACCCGGTATTTCACCGGCCGCGTGCCGTTCCGCGAGGTGTACATCAACGCCATCGTGCGCGACGCGGAAGGCCAGAAGATGTCCAAGTCCAAGGGCAACACGCTCGATCCCCTGGACCTGATCGATGGCATTTCACTCGAAGACCTGGTGAGGAAGTCCAGCGCCTCGTTGCTGATCCCGCAGATACGCGAGAAAGTGGAAAAGCGCATCCGCAAGGATTATCCGGAAGGGATCAGCGCGATCGGCGCCGACGCGCTGCGCTTCACCTTTGCGGCGCTCGCGACCTACGCACGCACCATCAACTTCGACGTCAAGCGCGCGGAAGGCTACAAGGCGTTCTGCAACAAGTTGTGGAATGCGGCGAGGTTTGTGTTATTGAACGTCGAGAACGGGACTCGGGACTCGGGACTCGGCACTCGGCAACAGCCCGCGACCGAAGCCGAGCGCTGGATTCTCACCCGCCTGCATCACACATTGGCCGAAGTGGAACAGTATTTCGCGAGTTACCGTTTCGATCTGCTGGCGCAGGCGCTGTACGAGTTCGTCTGGAACGAGTATTGCGACTGGTTTCTGGAGTTGTCGAAACCCGCATTGAGTGGCGACGATGCCCAAGCTGCGGCTTCGACTCGTCGCACGCTGCTGCACGTGCTGGAAACCGTGCTGCGCGCACTGCATCCCATCATTCCCTTCATCACCGAGGAAATCTGGCAATCGGTCCCGCCGCAACTCGGCTTGAAAGTCGAAAGCATCATGCAGCGGCCGTATCCGCGCGCGGAGGAATTCGCCACCGACGAGTCCGCCAGCGCAGAAATCGAATGGTTCAAGGCCGTGCTGACCTCCGTTCGCCGCATCCGCAGTGAAATGAATATCCCTCCGGGCAAGACGATTCCGCTGTTGCTCGCGGATGGCGACGCGGACGATCGCCGTCGCGCAGAGAAATTCGCCGCGCAGATTTCCTTTCTCGCCCGCAGCGAACCGCCGCGCTGGTTGCAGGCGGGCGATGCGGAACCGGCTTCGGCGGCCGCTGTGGTCGGCACGATGCGCGTGCTGATTCCGCTGGCCGGCCTGATCGATTTGGACGCCGAACGTGCGCGCCTGCAAAAGGAAATCGCGCGCATGGAGAGCGAGATCGCGAAATCGAACGCCAAGCTCGCCAATTTCGGCGAACGCACGCCCGCCAAGGTTGTCGAACAGGAACGCGCGCGGCTCGATGACTGGAATGCGCAATTGACCGCACTGCGCGAACAGGCCGCGAGGCTGTCATGAACCTGCGGACATGCAAAACCATCCCGCCCGACCCTCCCTTGAAGGGGAGGGCTTTATTTCGCATTTGTTGTTGCGAAAAGGAGCGCCGCAAGCTTCTCTCCTCCCCTTCAAGGGGAAGGCCGGGATGTGAATCCGCGCTTGCCGCGAATCAACCGTGCGGCAACAACTCCATCGCCATCACGATCGCATCCTCGCGGCCGCGGCGCGCCGGATAGTAATTCGGGCGGCGGCCGATCTCGTTGAAGCCTGCGCGTTCGTACATCGTCTGCGCCTTGCCATTGGACGGCCGCACTTCCAGAAACACGCGCTGCGCACGGTGCATGCGCGCCAGTTCCACGAGGTGACGCAACATGCGCGTGCCGTGTCCGCGACGCTGCTGCGCCGGCGTCACGCATAGGTTCAACACATGTGCTTCGTTCGCGCCGGTCGAGAGGATCCCGTAACCGACCAGTTCGCCGCCGGGCTCCTGCAGCACCCAGCATTTGTGCCCGGCGGCGAGGCAGTCGCGGAAGATTTGCGGCGACCACGGGAATTCGTAGGCCGCCGCTTCGATCGCGGCCACCGCGGCGATGTCGGTGCGCGTCATCGGACGCCAGCGCGGCAAGGGATTTACGGCGACCGCCGACATCTCATCCATGCTCCCGCAAGCTGTGTTCCTGCGCCAGCCGCTGCAAGCTGTCCCACAGCGCGCGTTTGCGCGCCCGATCGGCCTGCAACACGGTCAATGTATCGACCCGCACCACCCGTTCGATGCCGATCGCCGGCGGCAGCGGCACCTCGCCGAAAACCAGCACGCGCACGCGCGCATCGTTTTCCGCATCGGCCATGCGCACGCATTGCAGGCCGAGCGTGCTGATCGCTTCCGTGATCTTCGTGTAGAGCATCGCCAGCGCGGGCTGCTCGATCTCTTCCTGCGCGCGCAGCAGCGCGACGCGTTTGTCGAATGCGGCGATCGCTGCAATGGGCGGCTGAGGCGCCACGTCGCGCGTTCGCAACCGCAACGGATTCACGCCCAATGCGCGCAACGTATCGATTCGCGAAAGCGTTGCAGATTCCATCGTTCACTCGTTAGGCGGCAGCGATTGCCGGCGTTGCGCGCGCAAGCGCCGGCGCGAGGAGCGGCTGCGCAAGCCCCACAACGTCATCACCGGCCCGGACAGCACGTACAGCACCGCGATGATCAGCAGCACCGCCGCCGTATCCAGCGCCAGGGCCACGATCAACAACATCGCAAGGATGATCCAGACGAACGGCACGCGATCGCTGCGCGGCCACGCCTTGAAACTGAAATAGCGCACGCGGCTGACCATCAGCAATCCGGCGGCGACGGCGAGAATCGGCGTGAAGAAGCACAGCCATGCGCCTTCGATCTGCAGGTTCTGCATCGTCCAGACGAACGACATGCACAAGCCTGCCGCGGCAGGACTGGCCAAGCCCTGGAAATAGCGCTTGTCGGCCACGCCGACTTGCGTATTGAAACGCGCCAGCCGCAACGCCGCGCACGCCGCATACAGGAATGCTGCCGCCCAGCCGAGCTTGCCCCACAACACGCCGTAGTCGCGCAGGTATTGCAGCGACCACGTGTACATCACCAGCGATGGCGCCAGGCCGAAACTCACCAGATCGGAAAGCGAGTCGTACTGTACGCCGAATTCGCTTTGGGTCTTCGTGAGCCGCGCGATGCGCCCGTCCATGCCGTCCAGCAATCCCGCGATGAATACCGCGATCGCGGCGTCGGTGAAGTGTCCCGCGATCGAAGCGACGATCGCGTAGAAACCCGCGAACATCGCACCGGTGGTGAACAGGTTGGGCAGCAGGTAGATGCCGCGGCGCGGACGCGACGGGGGCGGCGATGGCATCGGATCGGTCATGCAGGAATGCCGGCTGAAGCGGGCCTGCCTGCAAGTGTAAGCCATCGCCGTGACGCAGGCCGCTTGTTCCCGAGGGCGTGTGGTGCTATCCAGTGCATCCACGCCACACCGCGCACCCGGAGATCGTCATGCCCCGCCTGTTCGTTTCCGCCATTTTTGCCGCCGCGGCACTCGTCTGCGCGTCCGCCACTGCACAGGTCTACAAGTGGAAGGATGCCAACGGCACCACGCACTATTCCGATGCACCGCCGCCGGTCGGCGCCAAGTACGAAAAGGTCAACGTCAGCAGCAGTGTGAGCACGCCCGTGGCCGCTGCCCCGGCACCGGCCGCCTCGACCGCCGCTTCGAACAAGACCAATGCGCCGAACCAGACCGCGACACGCATGACCGACACGCCCGCCAACCGCGCCAAACTCTGCAAGCAGCTCGATGACAACATCGCGCTGTTGAACACCGGTCAGGCGGTCACGTCGGGCGGTGCCAATCAGAACATGAGCGACGCCCAGCGGCAGCAGGAACTGGCGACCGCGCAGGCGCAGAAGAAGCAGTATTGCTCCAGTTGAGTTTGGACTCCGGGGGAGCATAAGCATCGCCGTCATTCCGCGCTAGCCGCGCTTTATCGCGGCGGACCGTCGCATCTGCTTGCAATCCCGATTCGCGACTTCGCTACAATTCCGCGTTCACCTTCGCGGATCTCATCGATGCGTCTGTCCCGATTCCATTTGAGCACCGCGCGCGAAGCGCCGGCCGATGCCGAGATCGCCAGCCACAAGTTGATGTTGCGCGCCGGCATGATCCGCAAGCTCGCCGCCGGCATTTACACCTGGTCGCCGCTGGGTCTGCGCGTGCTGCGCAAGGTCGAAGGCATCGTGCGCGAGGAAATGCAAAAGGCCGGCGCGATCGAAATGACGATGCCGTGCGTGCAGCCGCGCGAGCTGTGGGAGGAATCGGGCCGCTGGGAAAAATACGGGCCGGCGCTCCTGAAAATGCGCGATCGCAAGGAGCAGGAATATTGCTTCGGCCCGACCCACGAGGAAATCATCTGCGATTTCGTGCGCAGCGAAATTTCCAGTTACAAGCAATTGCCGGTCACGTTCTTCCAGATCCAGACGAAATTTCGCGACGAAATCCGCCCGCGTTTCGGGGTGATGCGTGCGCGCGAATTCCTGATGAAGGATGCGTATTCGTTTCATCTCGATCAGACATCCATGGATGAAACGTACAAGCAGATGTACGAAGCCTATTCGCGCATTTTCACGCGCCTGGGTCTGAAGTTCCGGCCCGTGGCGGCGGATTCCGGGGCGATCGGCGGCGATGTCAGCCACGAATTCCAGGTGTTGGCCGATTCCGGTGAGGACGCGATCGCGTTTTCCGACCGGTCCGATTACGCGGCCAACGTCGAATTGGCTGAAGCATTGGCGCCGGAAGCGGATCGTCCCGAACCTTCGCAAACATTGAAGCGCGTCGATACCCCCACCCAGAAAACCATCGCGGAAATCACCGCATTTCTGGGAATGCCGGCCACGCAATGTGTCAAGACCATTCTGGTGCGCGGTGTCGAGGGCGCGGTGGCGTTGTGCTTGCGCGGCGATCACGAATTGAACGAGGTGAAGGCGTCGAAGTTGCCGGAATTGGGCGGTGAATCGGCGCTGGCTTCGGAAGAACAGATCCTGGCGGCCACCGGCGCGCATGCAGGATTCATAGGACCCGTCGGATTGCCGGCGGACGTGCCGATTATCGTCGATCGCGCCGCGGCGGTGGTTGCCGATTTCGTCTGCGGCGGCAACCAGGACGGCACGCACTACACCGGCGCCAACTGGCAACGCGATGCACGCATCACGCGTATCGCCGATCTGCGCAAAGTCGTGGCGGGGGATCCTTCACCGGACGGCAAAGGCACGTTGCAGATCGCACGCGGCATCGAAGTCGGGCACATTTTCCAGAACGGCCGCAAATACACGCAGACCATGAACGTCACCGTGCTGGATGCGAACGGCAAATCGGTCACGCCGCTGACCGGCTGTTACGGGATCGGCGTGTCGCGCGTGGTGGCCGCGGCGATCGAACAGGGACACGACGAGCGCGGCATCATCTGGCCGGAACCGATGGCGCCGTGGCGTGTGGCCGTGTGCATCATCAATCCCAAGAACGATCCGAAAGTGACGGAAGCCGCCGAATCGCTTTATCGCGAATTGAACGTACGCGGCATCGAAACCGTATTGGACGACCGCGGGTTGCGTCCCGGGCCGATGTTCGCCGACATCGAATTGATCGGCATCCCGCATCGCGTAGTGGTGAGCGAACGCGGATTGGCCCAGGGCATGTTCGAATATCGAGGCCGGCGCGATGCGGAAAGCCGGAATCTGGACAAACAGGCGTTATTGGCATTATTCGAATAATCGCAGCGAATTGGGTCGATTAACCAATCCCGATGGAGACCGATCTGCCCGTTTTTCCGGACGCTTTGCGTGGACCGGATTTTTCGGACAGAATGACCGGCGCACCGGACCATATTATTCAGGCATCCGGTCGTTTCATCGCCGACAAATCAGGAGCAGTCATGGCCGTCGATGTGAAATCGCTCAATGAAAAGCAGCTCGATGAGCTGAGCAGGAAAATCGCCGCCCGCAAGAACGATCTGGGCAAGGAAAGGCTGAGCAGGGTGCGCGCCAAGGTCGATGCCTTGCTGAAAGCCGAAGGCACCACCTTTGCCGAGGTTTATGGAATGCGCGGCCGCCGCGGCAAGCGCGGCAAGGTCGCGCCGAAATACCGCAATCCCGCCGACCCGTCGATGACCTGGTCCGGACGCGGCAAGCGTCCGCGCTGGTTCAATGCCGCTTTGAAATCGGGAAAGTCCGAAAAGAGCCTGCTGATCAAATAGGATTCGGAAAAACGGGATTCGGGATTCGGAGAGCGCAAACCGGCTTTTTCGAATTCCGAATCTCGAATCACCAATCCCGGCCTTCACAAACTTCTTCGCGGCGCGATCAGCAGATCTCCGAACAGCAAACCCGCCACCAGCGCGATCAGCAGCGTGACCAGCAGGATGCCGGTCTGCGCGCCCAATCCGACTTCGCTGGTGAACAGATAGGACATGCTGCGAAAGCCGATGCTGCCCGGCACCAGCAGGAGGATCCCGGGCTCGCGCACCAGCGCGCCGGGACGTCCGGCGGCGCGCGCATACAGATTGGCCAACGCGGCCAGCAGCAATCCGCCGATGAATACCCCGAACGGCGCGCCCAACGCGCCGCCGCCGAAATAGGTCGCGAGATAACCCGTGACCACCGCGGCGATCACCAATGGATAGTCGCGGCGCGCGGCCTGGAACAGCATCGCGAAAGACACCGCACCGACCCCCAGCGCCGGCCATTGCGACCATGCAGGCAACGGCATCAGCAGATGCGCCGCCGGCACGATGCCCAGCATGGCGCACACTTGCGCCGCGGCCACCGTGCCGAAGGTGAGTTTCAACAATGTCGCGAGCGCACCTGCCATGCGCGACACGCCCGATACCAGGTGCCCGCTCGACAATTCGCGCACCGCGTTGGTGAGCGTCATGCCGGGAACGAGGACGATCAGCGCGGAAATCACCACCTGTTTCAGCGCCAGCGGCACGAGGTACGCGCTGATCGCCGTGGCGATGAACGTCGCGATCAGGGCAGCGATCGCTTCGCTCGCCGCGGCCAGGCGCGGACGTTTGTAACCCGCCACGCTGATCATGCCGATCAGCAAGCCGAGCACGCCGGCGACCAGCGCATCGGCCCACGAAGTGTTGAACAGCACCGCCACGCTGGCCGCCGCCAATCCGTAGCTGCAGACGATGGCGGTCAACGCCGGACGTGACAGCGGGCGCCCCAGCGTGCGCAGTTGTTCCAATCCATCGCGCGGTGCGAGGCTGCCGTCGATCACGCGATCGGCAATCTCGTCAGCGCAGCATAGCCGCGCGAGGTTCACGTCGCCCGGCGCCATGCGCAGCACCTGCGTGTATTCGGACAGACCGTCGCCACCGGCTTTCGCGAACGACAGCACCACGGAGGTCGGCGTGGACAGCGCTTCGCATTCGAGGCCCAGTTTCTGCGCCACCAGACCGATCGCCTGCTCCAGCCGCGGCGCGGCCGCGCCGTACTGGTGCAGGCGGCGCGCCAGTTCGATCACGAAACCGATACGCGCGCGGGTGAGCGGATCGAGCGAGTTCATGCGCGGCGCGATTCAATCGGCCGCGCGAACTTTAAGCGTCGTACCTTCCACGCCGATCACTTCGACGGTCGCACCGGAGGGCAGGTCCGGACCTTCCACCAGCCATTGCCCATCGCCCACGCGCGCCTTGCCGCGGCCGTTGACGATGGCGGTTTCCAGCACGTAATGCTGCCCGATCATGCGCGCGCCTCGGCGGTTCAACAATTCGCCCTCCGCGCTCGCGCTGCGCTGCAATCGCGGCCGCACGAACTGCCAGTAGGCGATGCAACTGATAAAAGCCAGCACCGCGAACACGATCGCTTGCCCGAGCACGCCCAGGTTCGGCAGCGCGAACACGATCACGCCCATCGCCGCGGCCGCGATGCCGATCCACAGCAGGAAATAACCGGGCGCCAGCACCTCGCCGGCGATCAGGATCAACGCCAGCACCCACCATAGATAGTGCGTCGGGACCAGGTTCATGACGTGACCTGTGTATTTGGAGCCGGCGGCCGCGGCGTGTTGCGCTGCTCGGCCTGCTTCGCGAACGATTCCTTCGCGATCTCGGCGATGCCCGCCAATGATCCGATGATGCCGGTCGCCTCCACCGGCAGCAGCAGCATCTTCTGGTTGGGCGAATCAGCCATCGCCTTCAGCGCTTCGACGTACTTGCCGGCGACGAAGTAATTCAGCGCGTTGATATCGCCGTGTTCGATCGCGACGGAAACGACCTCGGTCGCCTTTGCTTCCGCGGCGGCCAGGCGTTCGCGCGCCTCGGCCTGACGGAACGCGGCTTCCTTCTCGCCTTCTGCAGCCAGGATCACGGATTGTTTTTCGCCTTCGGCCTTCAGAATCGCGGCCTGGCGGAACCCTTCGGCTTCCAGAATGTTCGCGCGTTTCTCGCGCTCGGCTTTCATCTGACGCGCCATCGAATCGACCAGATCGCGCGGCGGCTGGATGTCCTTCAGTTCCACGCGCGTGATCTTGATGCCCCACGGATGCGTCGCTTCGTCGGCCACTTTCAACAAGCGCGCGTTGATCTCGTCGCGCTTGGAAAGCGATTCGTCCAGGTCCAGCGAACCCAGCACGGTGCGGATGTTGGTCATGATCAGATTCGTCGTCGCCAATTCCAGATTGGCGACTTCGTACGCGGCTTTCGCCGCATCCAGCACCTGATAGAACACCACGCCGTCGACCTTGACGACCGCATTGTCCTTGGTGATCACGTCCTGCGAGGGGATCGCGAGCACCTGCTCCATCATGTTGATCTTGCGTCCGACCGCCTGATAGATCGGGATCAGGAAATGCAGGCCGGGTTCCAGCGTCGCGGTGTACTTGCCGAAGGTCTCCACCGTCCACTCCCAGCCCTGCGGCACGATCCGCACCAGCTTGATCAGCACGACCACCACGACCACGACGATTACCGCGGCAAGAATGGCGCCCATTTCTGCATCCCTCGTATGTGCGGAGGCGGAGTATAAAGCGCGCGCGGGCTCATGACCGCGGACATCTCGACAGCGCGCCGCATAGCCGTCATGCTCGCGCGAGCCGCAGAGGGAGCGGGGATGAATGCTGTGAACGAGAGAGTCGAATCGGCCGCGGAAAACGCACCGCAGGTCGGCTATGCGCGCCGCGTCGGGCCGTGGTCGGCGGCGATGGTGGTGGTCGGCGGCGTGATCGGCTCCGGCATTTTCGTGACGCCTTCGTCGATCGCGCAGCAGACCGGCTCCGGTGCGGAACAACTGCTGGCTTGGGTGATCGGCGGCGTGATCGCGCTGATCGGCGCGCTCTGCTACGCGGAGCTGGGCGCGCGCAGGCCGCAGGCGGGCGGCGGTTACGTCTACCTGCGCGAATCGTTCGGCTTGATGATCGCGTTCTTGTACGGCTGGAGCTTGCTGGTCGCCAACCACTCCGGTTCGATCGCCGCGGTGTCCATCGCCTTCGTCCAGTACGCGGGCGCGGCGTTCGGTTTCAACGTCAACAATCCCGGACCTTGGGCGGTCGGCACGATCGTGTTCCTGGCCGGCATCAACTGGTTCGGCATCCGCGCAGGTTCGCTGACACAGAACATTCTGACCGTGCTGAAGCTGCTCGCCATTTCCGCGCTGATCGTGGCCGGCCTGCTGGTGCGCGGCGCGCCGCCACCGGCCGCTACGCCTCCCCCGATCAATCCGTTCGCGTTGGGTGGCGCGCTGATGCCGGTGCTGTTCTCCTATGGCGGCTGGTACTACGTCAACGACATCGCCGGCGAGATCCGCGATCCGCAGCGCAACCTGCCGCGCTCGCTGATCTACGGCATGTTGCTGGTGGCCGCGTGCTACATCCTGAGCAACGTCGCCTATCTCGCGGTGCTCGGCCACGCGGGACTGGCCGCCAGCAAGGCGCCCGCCGCCGACGTGATGCGGCACGCACTGGGCGAACCCGGCGCGCGCGCGATCGCCGTGGGCATCGCGATCTCGACGCTGGGTTTCTGCAACATCTCGCTGATGGGCGCCTCGCGCGTGTTCCAGGTGATGGGCGCGGACGGTGTGTTCTTCCGCGTGGCGGGGAGACTGCATTCGCGCTGGCGTTCGCCGAATTTCGCCTTGCTGATGCTGGCGGGCTGGGCCTGCGTGCTGGTGCTGGTCGGCAACAACTTCACCTGGCTGGTGAACTTCTCCACCGTGGTCGATTGGGTCGGCATGGCCGCGGTAATCGCGACCTTGTTCTGGTATCGCAGCATGCGCTCCGCGGAACCCGCGCCGTTCCGCACGCCGTGGTACCCGTTCCTGCCGCTGGTATTTCTCGCCGCGGTGTTGTGGATCGCGGCAGTGACGATCTGGCAGCATCCGGGTGATGCCGGCAAGGGCGCGCTGTTGACAATCGCGGGGCTGCCGATCTATTTCATCTGGCGGTACGTGCTGGGCAGACGCTCGCAGTGATGCGTCTGCGCGCAAGCCGGATCGAATCCGCGCTGAAAACCAACCGGCATAAGTCTTTCGAGCAGACCGGCTTGCCACCCCGACCGCACGCACCTAGACTCGCGCCCCGCAGGTGCTTCACCTCTTGGTCTGCGATATCGCTTTGCTCGTGCGAAAAGATTTCGCAGAACCGAGAGATGGGGTGAAACGGGAATCTGGTCGAAGTTTGTTTTTGCGATCATCCGTGATCGCGAAGATCAAAAAGCGGGCACCCATGCCCGCACTTCCCAATCCAGAGCTGCCCCCGCAACGGTAGGCGAGTGCGGTCGAATCACTGAGCCACTGCGCGCGAGCGCGGGAAGGCGATTCGACCGGGAAGCGGTGATGACCGCACTTCCCGCTCGCGAGCCCGGAGACCGGCCTGCAAACGGTGCGTGCGAACGCACCATCGACAGGCGCTGCGGTGGGCGGCGGCCGGATGGCCGCAGCCACCCAGCCTCCTTTCTCCGTCGCGCTCCACGCGGGTGTGCGAAGGAGATGATGATGAAAAGAATCCCCCTGGTGTTTGCCGCGCTTTGCGCGGCGAGTTTTTGCGCGCATGCGCAGGGCCAGAACGCCGTCGACGAAAACATCGTCAACGAGCCTGCGGTGCAGGTGACTGCCACGCGTCAGGCGCAGACGGTGGATGCCTCTCTTGCCGATGTCACCGTGATCACTCGTGCGGATATCGATGCCAGCGGCGCGGCCGATCTCTACGATCTGCTGCGCACGCAGGCCGGCGTGGATGTCGCGCGCAGCGGCGGCGCGGGGGAGCAGACCGCGTTGTTCCTGCGCGGCACCAACTCCAATCACGTGCTGGTGTTGGTGGACGGTGTACGCATCGCGTCGACCGGGACCGGCGGCGTGGACTTTTCGTTGCTGCCGCTCGACGCAATCGAGCGCATCGAAATCGTGCGTGGTCCGCGCGCGGCGTATTGGGGATCGGACGCGATCGGCGGCGTGGTGCAGGTGTTCACGCGCAAACTGACCGGCCCGCAGGCGGCGATGCAGTACGGCAGCTACGATGACGCCTCGCTCAGCACCGGCATCGGCGACTGGAACGACCGCGGCGGCTTCAGCGTGCTGGCGGGCATCCGGCACGTACGCGGGTTTTCCGCGCAGAACCCGGAAGGGTTTTCCTACGACCCGGACGACGACGGCCTGCGCAACCGCAATCTCGCCGCGCAAGGCGAATACAGGTTGGGCACGCAGATGCTGTCCGCCAACGCGCTCTACAGCGATTCGGTCAACGAATTCGACCAGGGCGTGTCGCATACGATCGAGCAGGATCTCGGCGCGGCGCTGGCGGGCGATGTCAGCGCGCGCTGGTTCCAGAAATTGAGCATCGGCAGCGCGCGCGACGATCTGGACACGCCGGATTTCTTCGAGCTGTTCCGCTCGCGCCGGCAGAGCGCGACGTGGCTGAACATTTTCTCTCTGAACGATCACCAGTCGCTCACCGCAGGCATCGAACGCGTACACGAAAGCGGCGAGAACGTGGATACGTTCGCCAACGCGGATGTGTTCGACCAAAGCCGGAACAACACCGCGGTATTCGGCGGCTGGAGCGGACATCTGCCGACATTCGATTGGGAGCTGGCGGCGCGCCGCGACCACAACAGCGTGTTCGGCGGCGCGACCACCGGCTCCGGTGCGATCGGCTGGCGCATTGCACCGGCGCTGCGATTGACAGCCGGTTTCGGCCAGGGTTTCCGTGCACCCAGTTTGAACGAACAGTTCTCGCCCGGTTTCGATGGCCTGTTCGCCGGCAATCCGGCTCTGCGTCCGGAGCGCTCGCGCAGCAGCGAACTGGGTGCGGAGTGGACGCCTGCGCAGGAGTTCTCGTTGAAACTCGCTGCGTACCATACCGACATCGATGATTTGATCGATTTCACCGGCCCGCTGTTCCAGGCCGAGAACACCGAGCGAGCGCGCATCGACGGCGCGGAGCTGGAAACGCATTGGCAGCGCGCCGATTGGCGCTTCGATGCCAACGCGACCTGGCAGAACGCGCGCGATCCGCAAACCGGCGAACACTTGCTGCGGCGCGCATCGCGCAAGGGCGACATCGCGCTGACGCGCGTCTTCGGCACGCGATTGAACGCCGGCCTCGAGCTCTACGCCGAAGGCCCGCGGCCGGAACTCGGCGGACCGTTACCGGGTTATGCGCTGATCAACGCGCGCCTGAACCTCATCCTCTCGCCCACGTGGCAACTGCACCTGCGCGCCGAAAACCTGGCCGATCGCACTTATTCGCTGATCCGCGACTACAACACGCCGGGGCGCTCGGGATGGATCGAGCTGGCATGGTCCCCGCATGAGGATTGAGATTCATCACGCTATCGGCGGTGGCCGGGCAGGCATAGAATCGCCCCGCACCTGCCACCGGCAGGCGCCGAGGGGAACCGATGTCAGCCGACCGCTTGCCACAGACGCTCGCCGAACGCGCCAACCTGCCGGCGCGGGTGCGCACCCTGCTCGAGGAGCAGCTCGCCGAATGCGGTTCGCGCATCGAACCGCAGTTGCGCGCGAGCCTCACCGAGCTCGAGCAGGAGCTGTTCAAGATGGCCGAACAGGCGCGCAACGACGCCGAGCAGCAGGCCGCGTTCGAAAGCCTGCGCGAAGTGAAGCGCACGCGCGCGGACGCGGCGCCGCGATTGCTGCTGATGCTGGAAGGCCGTCTCGCGCGGCTCGGCCTGCCGCAGGCGCGCGCTGCCGAGGCGCGCATCGATCTGGCGCTGGTCGAGCACGACGAACTGGAGGAAGCGATCACCCTCGACGATTTCGCCACGCGCTCCGAGATGCGCGTCAGCCAGTCGTTGTTCGAACTCGGTCATCGTTACGCCGTGCTGGCCGCTTCGCCGTTGCTTGACGCAGAAGCGTTGCCGCTGGGTCCGCATGCACTGGCGCAGGGGTTACGCGAGATCGCCGTCCGGATGGGATTGCCGCGCGAACATCGCACGGTGCTGTACCGATTGTTCGACCGCCGTCTGCTGGCCGCCGCCGAATCGCTGTACGGCGGCTTGAACGAGCATCTGATCGCGCGCGGCATTCTGCCGAACCTGCGCACCTATCTGCCCAAGCGCCATACCGAGCCGCAGGCGCGCAAGCACGGCGGCGGCGAGCCCGGGTCCGAACCGCCTCCGCCGCCGCCGGCACAGACCGCCGCTGACGCGGTGATGGGCAATCTGCGCGAGCTGCTTGAAAAGCGTCGTGCCACTTTCGGCGCGGCACCCGAGGAACCCACAGGTGGTTACGTCGCCACCGGCGAGGAATTGCAGACGGTACTGGCGAAATTGCAAGCGCGGCCACCGGAGCCGGTACAACTGGGCGGGCGCGGCGTGCAACGCACCGTGCAGCATCTGCGTCAGGACATGCTGGCCGAGCTGCGCCGCTTCTCGCCCGACGGCCGCACGCCGCAGTTCTCGCCGGAACATCGCGACACGGTTGAACTGATTTCGCTGCTGTTCGACCGCCTGATGGACGAGACGCGCAGCGGCGGCTCGGCGCAGAACCTGCTGGCGCGCCTGCAGGTTCCGTTGCTGCGCGCGGCGCTCGCGGACCGCAGCTTCTTCACGCGGCGCGCGCATCCGGCGCGGCGCCTGCTCAACACCGTCGCCGAAACCGCCAACACCTGGATGGACACCGGCGAGGGCGAGGCCGATGCCGCGCTGGCGGACAAGCTGCACCGCACGGTCGATCGCGTGCTGGGCGAATTCAGCGGCGACTTGTCGCTGTTCGAAAAACTGGTCGACGAACTGGATGCGCACGTCCACACGCTGAAGCGCCGCGCGGAAATCGCCGAGCGCCGGCAACTGGAAGCCGCGCAGGGCCGCGACCGGCTGGAACAGGCGCGCGCCCGCGCCACCGCCGCCATAGGCGAACGCCTGGCCGGCCGCAAGGTGCCGCCGCTGACGCGCGCGCTGCTGGAACAAGCGTGGTGCGACGCACTGGCGTTGGCGATCCTGCGGCACGGCGAAGACAGCGAAGCGTTCCATCGCCGGCTCGCTGCCGCGGATGAGCTGTTGCGCGATCCGGCGCAGCGCGATAACGAACGGCTGAGCGTCGAGCTGCAGAAAGGCCTGGAACAAATCGGTTTGCAGGGACCGGAAGCGTCGCAGCTCGCGCATCGCGTGCTGGACATGCCGCACGAAGCGGCCACGCCGGGCGAGCCCACATCGCAAACCGAACTCGCGGTGCGACTGAAAACCCGGCAGAAACTCGGCGACGACGAGGCCGCGAAACAGCAGGACGGCGAACCGGCGTTGCTGACGCCGCTCAACGCCGCGGAACAACGCGAGCTGGCGCATCTGAAAACGCTGCCGTTCGGCACGTGGTTCGAGTTCACCGTCAACCAGCAGGGCCAGCGCGTGCCGCGGAAGCTCGCCTGGTACACGCCCGCCACCAACCGCTGCCTGTTCGTCAGCGCGCGCGGCACGGCCGGCCCGGAGCGCAAGCTGGAACAGGTCGCGCGATTGATCGTGCTGGGCCAGGCGCGCCCGCAACCGCAGCAGAACGAATCCCTGATGGACCGCGCGTGGAACGCGCTCGTGGCCGGACTGCGGCAGTTCGGCATGACACCGCATGAAACCGAAGACACAACCGCCGACGTCGGTCCGAAACCAGCTGCTCGCGGACGCAGGAAAAACCGGGCTCCAACCGACTCATGAATACTTCCGAACAACGCCGAGGCACCCGCAAACGTGCGCTCGATCCGATCGAAGTCACCGACGCGCTGACCGGCGAGAATCTCGGCCATGTCGGCAATCTGTCGCGCGATGGAATGATGCTGATCGGCCGCCGCCAACTGAATGACGATGCGCTGTACCAGGTGCGCTTCCAGTTGCGCGATCGCGCCGGCAAACCGCACGCGCTGGAAGCCGGCGTACACGAACAATGGAGCGAGCCGGCCGCGATCTCCGGCCAGTACTGGGCCGGGCTGCGCATGATCGCGTTGTCCGATGCCGATGCCGCGGTGCTGGACAAGTGGCTGGAAGAACCGGAAGTCTGACCGGTCTTCAGCGCGGCGCCTCGATGAGTATCGCGCGCGCCGCGGCCGGCCTTTGCGCTGCCTCGAACTTCGCGGCACCATTGCGCTTTCCGCAAGTAGTTCACCGTCATGACGGCCGCACCACAGGACAATCTCGCCGGGCTCTATCCCTCGCACCTGGCGGAACTGCAAAGGCGTAGCGCCGAAGCATTGCGGCTCGCGCAACGCGATCATCTCGTGATCGCCGCGGGCCGGCCGATCCTTCGGTTCCTCGACGATTCGTACTATCCGTTCCGCGCCAACCCGCATTTCCTGCACTGGCTGCCGCTGACCGACGCGCCGGGAAGCTGGATCGTATACACGCCGGGTGCGAAGCCGAAGCTGATCTTCCTGCAGCCGCGCGATTACTGGCATGTAGTGCCTGCCCAGCCCGCCGGCTACTGGGTAGAGCATTTCGAGATCGTCACCATCCGCGAACCGGATAAAGCACGCGCGCATCTGCCGAGAGATGCCACGCATTGCGCGATTGTCGGCGATGCGACGGCCGCACTCGATGGCTACGCACCTGACAATCCGACAGCGCTGATGGATTCCCTGCACTGGCAGCGCTCGTTCAAGACCGACTACGAAATCGCGATGATGCGCGTGGCCAGCCGTATCGGTGCGCGCGGCCACCGCGCGGCGGAAGCAGCTTTCCGCGGCGGCGCTTCCGAATTCGAAATCCACATTGCATATCTCGCCGCCACGCATCTGGCCGAACACCAGTTGCCCTACGACAACATCATTGCGCTGGACCGCCACGGCGCGGTGCTGCACTACTCGCACTTCGACCGCAATCCGCCCGCGCACGCGCATTCGTTCCTGATCGATGCCGGCGGCCAATTCCACGGCTACAACTCCGACATCACGCGTACGTACGCCGCCGCGGATGCCGGCGAGTTCCAGGCGCTGATCGACGCAGTCGAGCGCGCGCAGCAGGATTTCTGTTCGATGGTGCGCGCGGGACAGAGCTATCCGGAACTGCACCTCCACGCACACCACGCCTTGATGCAGGCGATGCATGAGCAGGATCTGATCGCGTGCAGCGCGGAAGCGGCGGTGGCGAACGGCATCAGCAGTACGTTCTTCCCGCATGGCTTGGGTCACCTGATCGGCCTGCAGGTGCACGACGTGGCCGGTTTCCAGCGCGACGAGCGCGGCGGCACGATCGCCAAACCGCAAGGGCATCCGTATTTGCGCCTGACCCGCACCCTGCAACCAGGGATGGTCACCACCATCGAGCCCGGTCTGTATTTCATCGACATGCTGCTGGACGAACTGCGCGGCAAGCCCGCGGCGCGCGACGTGAACTGGAACAAGGTCGATGCGTTTCGCGCCTATGGCGGCATCCGCATCGAGGACGATGTAGTTTGTACCAGCGGCGAACCGCTCAACCTCACCCGCGAAGCGTTCGCCGCGATCTGAGGCATCCGGCACAGGGCGTCAATGAACGAGAGCGTCTTCATCCACGTCGAATTCTGGCTGCTGCTGCTGGCGTCTCTGGTGTTGCCCGTGGCGATCTATTTCGCGTTGTTGCGCATCCGCCGCATCTCGCGTTACATGGTGCTGCTGTTTGCGCTGGCGCTGATCCTGCTTTCGGCGCTGGACGTGTTCCTGTTGCAGCACCTGGAGACCGCCGCGCGCGCCACGCGATCGCTGCTGGACGACAAGGTGTTCGCTTCGGAATTCTCGCTGGCGTTGTACCTGCTGCCGCTGCTGTCCGCCGGTATCGGCGTCAACATTTTTTCCGACGTACTGCTCAATCACCTGCGGCGCGTGCTGCACGATGCGGGTGCGCGCAACCGCTAGGCGCGCCAGACCTTGCCGTCGCTCACGCGCAGCGGCACGGCGGTGAGCGATTCGCCGCGGCAAGGTCCCTGCACGCACAGGCCGTCCTGCGCCAGCGCGAAAGTGGCGCCGTGCACCGCGCAAGTCAGTTGCCCGTTCTTGAGCAGAAACAGGTTGGGCGCGTAGTCCATGCGCCGTCCCGTGTGCGGACAGACGTTCCACCACGCGCGCACCATCTCGCCGTTGCGCGCAAGAACCAGACCGTCGCTGTCTGGATCGGCGGGATCGAGCCCCAGCACGCCTCCGTCGGGGATGTCTTCGACGCGGCACAGCGGAGTGGCTATGTCCATGGGCACTTGCAACCCGTTCGCATTGTCACAAGATAGCAAACATCCCCGAAATACCGGGCAACCGTCATGCGTCTTGCTTTAACCCTGCCCCGCCATCCGTTGCTGCGCGCGCTGCTCCTTGCGGTCGGCGCATTGATCCTGGCCGGGCTGTTGTTCTTCGGGCTGGTCGCTGGCCTCGCAATCGTCGCTGTCGGCGCGCTGATGCTGCTGCTCCGCCGTCTGTTGCCCCGGAAGGCTCCGCGCCCGGCCCAAGGCGACGTCATCGACGGGGAATTTCGTGTGGTGGAACCGCCGCGCGCAAGAATCGGATAGCCGCGGGTCCTGGCGCGCCGTACGATCGCACCATGAACGCCGCACTGAAATCTTTTTCCGATCCGGTCGAACGGGCGCGAGCGCTGCTCGACCACAGCGACGAAGCGCCCACCTTGCAGGAACTCGCCTCGCAAGTAGGCCTGTCGCCCAGCCACCTCCAGCGCATGTTCCGCCGCGCCTACGGCGTGTCGCCAGCCGAATACGTGCGCGCTCGCCGTTTCGGCGAATTCAAGCGCGCGCTGCGCGAAGGTGCGAACGTCACCGACGCGATCTTCGACGCAGGCTTCGGTTCCGGCAGCCGCGTGTACGAGAACACCGATCGCCTGCTCGGCATGCCGCCCGCACGCTACCGCCAGGGCGGACGCGACGTGGCGATCCGCTATACCACGCTTGCCTGTCCGCTCGGGCGCGTGCTGGTGGCGGCCACCGAACGCGGGCTGTGCGCGGTCAATGTCGGCGACAGCGACGCCGCGTTGTTGAGCGAATTGAAAGACGAATTTCCGCGCGCGCGCATTTCGCGAGTCGATGAAGGCCGCGACGAATGGCTTTCATCCGTGGTCGCGCGCATCGCGCGGCAGTTCGAAGGAAAGAGCGACGAAACGCAGCCGTTGCCGCCGCTGGACATCGCGGCGACCGCGTTCCAGTGGCGCGTGTGGAACGCGCTGACTCGCATTCCCGCCGGCGAGACGCGCAGCTACGGCGAAATCGCGCGCGCGATCGGTGCACCCAAAGCCGCGCGCGCGGTGGGCCGCGCCTGCGGTTCGAACAAGCTCGCGCTGATCGTGCCTTGTCATCGCGTGGTGCGCGAAGACGGTACGCCCGGCGGCTGGCGCTGGGGCGCGGCGCGCAAGCAGCGGCTGCTGGAGCGGGAACGCGGTGCTGCACGTTGAATTCCGTTCAAGTCTACACCACGAAAATGTCATAACCGGCCGTACAGGCGCGGGCTGCGATTGCAGATAGAATGAAGTCGCGCCTCGGCTCTTCGAGGCGTTTGTTTTTCCCATGAACGACACCGCACTCTCGATTTCCACACCGACGCACGAGCGCCGCTGGCTGGTGCCGCTGGCGCTGGCGACCGTGTACGTCGTCTGGGGTTCGACCTATCTCGGGATCCGTTTCGCGCTGACCGGCTTTCCGCCTTTCATGCTGGCAGCGATCCGCTTTGCGGCGGCGGGTGTGGCGATGTACGCGTGGCTGCGGCTGCGCGGCGCGCCTGCACCGACACGCCTGCAGTGGCGCAACGCTGCGATCACCGGCGTGCTGCTGCTGTGTTTCGGCAACGGCATGGTCTGCTATGCGGAACAATACGTCGACTCGGGAATCGCTGCGGTGGCGGTGGCATGCGAACCGCTGATCGTGGCGGTGCTCGTCGCGCTCTACCGCGAGCGCCTGCGCCGCACGGAAATCGCGGGGCTAGTGGTCGGCTTCATCGGCGTGGTGTTGCTCAACAGCGGCGGCGAATTGCGCGGCTCGCCCTGGGCCGCGGCCGCGCTGCTGTTGGCGGCGCTGGCGTGGGCGTTCGGCTCGATCTGGAGCCGCAGGCAGGACATGCCCGCGGGTCCGATGAACGTGGCTGCGCAGATGCTGTGCGCGTCGATCGCACTCGCGCTGGTGGCGTTGATGACGGGCGAACGCGTGCCGACGCACGTTCCGGCGCAGGCCATGATCGCGCTGATTTATCTTGCGGTGTTCGGCTCGCTGATCGGATTCAGCGCGTACCTGTTCCTGCTGAAGACGGTGCGGCCGGCGCTGTCGGCGAGCTATGCCTACGTCAATCCCCCCGTGGCGGTGCTGTTCGGCGCGCTGCTGGCCGGCGAACACGTCGGCATATTGGAGCTGGCTGGAATGGCGGTGATCCTGATCGGCGTAGGAACGATCGCGCTGGCGCGGGCGTGGACGCCGCATCGCACGCGTTAAAATCCGCAAATGATCAAATGGATCATCCTCGGGCTGCTGATCGCCTGCGCGCTCTACGTGCATCTGCGCGGGCGCGTGCGGCACCGCTTCGCGCGCCAGGTCACCGATCATTCGACCTTCATGGCGCCAATCAACGTGCTGATGTACGCGTTCTCGCGCGTGGCGCGCACGCCGTATCTGTCGCTCGCGGACTTCCCGGAACTGGAGAACCTGCGCAGCCATTGGCAGGAAATCCGCGACGAGGCGATCGCACTGTCACACGCCAGCCACATCAAGGCTTCCGGAAACTACGATGACGCCGGTTTCCATTCGTTCTTCCGCACCGGCTGGAAGCGCTTTTATCTGAAATGGTACGACGACGCGCCGCATCCGTCGGCGCTGCAACTGTGCCCGCGCACGGTGCAACTGCTGCACGACGCGCCGAACGTGAAAGCGGCGATGTTCGCGGAGCTGCCGCCGGGCAGCAATCTCGGCAAGCACCGTGATCCCTACGCCGGTTCGCTTCGCTATCACCTGGGCCTGATCACGCCCAACGACGACCGCTGCTGGATCCGCGTGGACGACGAACCCTACAGTTGGCGCGACGGCCAGGGCGTGCTGTTCGACGAGACCTACATCCACTGGGCCGC
>DAIOUL010000039.1:9734-21243 GCA_036759545.1 Rhodanobacteraceae bacterium | reverse complement strand
GGGATTGCACAAGGCGTTCAAGGGCGCGCGCGTGTTCAACACGCTGCTGGACGAAACGGTCATCCTCGGACTGGCGCAGGGCTACGCCAATATGGGCATGCTGCCCATCCCGGAAATCCAGTATCTCGCCTATTTCCACAACGCCTGCGACCAGATCCGCGGTGAAGCCTGCTCGCTGCAATTCTTCTCCAACGACCAGTATCGCAATCCGATCCTGCTGCGGATCGCCTCGCTGGGCTACCAGAAAGGTTTCGGCGGGCATTTCCACAACGACAACTCGATCGCGGCGCTGCGCGACATTCCCGGTCTGATCGCCGGTTGTCCCTCGCGCGGCGATGATGCGGCGGCGATGCTGCGTACGATGGCAGCGTTGTGCAAGGTGGACGGGCGCGTATGCGCGTTCCTGGAACCGATCGCGCTGTACATGACGAAAGACTTGTACGAAGCCGGCGACGGCGCTTGGCAATTCGCGTATCCGCCGACCTCAGAGGCGATGGCGCTCGGCGAAGGCCGCATCTACAACGAAGACGCGAAAGACCTGGCGATCTTCACCTTCGGCAATGGCGTGCCGATGGCGCTGCGTGCCGCGCGCGAGATCGAGAAGAAATTGAAGTGGCGCACGCGCGTGGTCGATCTGCGCTGGCTGGTGCCTTTGAACGAGCAGTTCATCGCCGAACAGGCCAAGAGCGCCAAACGCATCATCGTGCTGGACGAAGGCCGCAGGAGCGCGGGCGTGGGCGAGGGCATCATCACCGCGATCGTGGAAGCGGGTTTCGGCAAAACGCCGCTACGGCGTGTGGCGGGCGCCGACACCTACACACCGCTGGCTGGCGCCGCACTGCTGGTGCTGCCGGGCGAAGCCGATGTGGTCGCGGCGGCGGAAGCGATGAAGTGAACGAAACCTCTTCGGCCGAACTTCCGGAACAGCACCACGAAGACGTCACTCGTTTCGGCGTGCTCGGCGCGATCAGTTTCTCGCACCTGCTGAACGACATGATGCAGTCGCTGATCGTGGCGATCTATCCGCTGCTGAAGGGCGACTTCCATTTGAGCTTCTTCCAGATCGGCGCGATCACGCTGACCTTCCAGTTGACCGCATCGTTGCTGCAACCGGTGGTCGGCATGGTGACGGACAAGCGGCCGATGCCGTACTCGTTGCCGGTTGGAATGTGTTTCACCCTGGGCGGACTGGCGCTGCTCTCGGTGGCGCCGACCTATGCGATCCTGCTGATCGCGGTTGCGCTGATCGGCTGCGGATCTTCGGTGTTCCACCCGGAATCGTCGCGCGTAGCGCGTCTCGCTTCGGGCGGCCGCTTCGGTTTCGCGCAATCGATTTTCATGATCGGCGGCAATATCGGCTCGGCGATGGGACCGTTGCTGGCCGGCTGGGTGGTGCTGCGTTCCGGCCGCGGCAGCGTGGGCTGGGCGGTGCTGATCGCGCTGCTCGCGATCGTGGTCCTGTTGCAGGTCGGGCGCTGGTACCACAATCATTTGAACGAGCGCGCCAAGCGGCGCGCGGCAGCAGAAGGTCCGATCTATCCGCGCACGCTGGTGCGCCGCACGATCGCCGTGTTGTTGATACTGCTCTTCTCGAAATATTTCTATCTGGCGAGCATCAGCAGTTACTACGAGTTCTACCTGATCCATCACTTCGGCCTGACCGCGCAGGACGCGACGATCCATCTGTTCGTGTTCCTTGCCGCGGTGGCCATGGGGTCCATCATCGGTGGCCCCATCGGCGATCACATCGGCCGCAAGAAGGTGATCTGGGTGTCGATCCTTGGCGTGGCCCCATTCACGCTGCTGCTGCCGCACGTCGGGCTCGCGTGGACCACGGCCTTGAGCGTGGTGATCGGCGTCGGCATCTCTTCGGCGTTTCCCGCGATCATCGTCTACGCGCAGGACATGCTGCCCCACCGCATCGGCGTGGTCTCGGGTTTGTTCTACGGGTTCTCGTTCGGCATGGGCGGCATCGGCGCGGCGGTGCTGGGCGAAATCGCCGACCATTTCGGCATCGTGTTCGTGTATCAGGTGTGCGCGTTCCTGCCGCTGCTTGGCTTGCTGGCGGCATTTCTTCCGGACATCCGCCCGCCCGCACATTCGGTGACTTTCGGCATCAGCCCCGAGCGCTCGAATTCGCCAGGTTGACCAGATTCATTCGAATAACACGGTGGCCTCTACGCCACATTGTGCTTTCCACTTCTTCACAACGACCTTCGTTACGTGCCAATCAAGGTCCGTACCAGTTGAGATCAGCCCCGGCAATAACGCTTGGAACCAAATAGTCCTATTGGACTCCGGCTGAAAAACGAACCGCGTTGGTTGTGTCCAACTTGCTTTCTCGGCTGCGCGATACTCGACGATCGGAACCATCACGCCGGAGCTCTGGGTGGTATCCAATTTGGGCTCGCTTACACCGGGGACCGTCTTTAGCACCCTCAACATGCACTCCACGGCTTGCGCCAAGCGCGGTATAGAAGTGGGCACCTGCCCGTGGACGCATGCCGGAAGCGCAACGAGCAGACCTACAATGAATTTGAATTCCATACTGCACCCGCAAGCATCACGTGACCATCGCTTGTGCGACTAGTGCTTCTCCGGCGCCGGCCCTTGCACCACTTGCGCTAGATTGGACGGCCTCAGGTATTTGCGGTAGGCGTTCTGCACGTCCGCCGCGGAAAGATTGAGGAAGTACTTCGCCGCCACCATCGGCTGGTCGAGCGGCTCGCCCTTGTAGCTCCAGTTCAGCAGCGAACGCGCGATGCGGTTGACCGACGACACTTCGACCGGAATGGAGCGGATTTCGTATTGACGCGCGTTGTCCAGTTCGGCTTTCGTCACCGGGGTGTTCTGCATCGCCTTGAGGTTTTGCTGCACCAGCGCGTCCACGGCTGCGACTTTGCCGGGGTCGCTGCCGTAACGCACGTAGAACACCGAACGCGAGCGGTCGAATTGCAAGCCGGAGCCCGCGCCGTAGGCATAGCCGTGCTTGACGCGGATATCGACCATCAGGCGCGAGGCGAAGCCGTTGCCGCCCAGCACGTCGTTGCCCAGTTGCAGCGCATAGCGATCCGGATTGTGCAGATCGAGATCGAGCGCCTGGCCCATCAGCACCTGGTCCTGCGAAGCGAACGCATTCGGCACCACGGTGTAAGAGGACGGGTTGAGCGGCACCTGCTTGGGAATCACGTCGGGTTTCGGGCCGCTGGCCTTCCAGCTTCCGAAATATTTCTGCACCACCGACCTGGCCTGCTCCGGCGTCACGTTGCCGACGATCACTATCGTGGTGAGATCGGGCCGATAGGTGGCCCCGAAATAATCCTTCGCGTCCTGCAGCGAAAGCTTGCTCACGGAATCCGGCGTGGCTTCGCGCAATCCCGGATCGCCCTTCGGCAACAGGCCCTGCTTGAGCGCGCGCATCATCTTGTATTCGGGCGATTGCAGTTCGCCAGCGAGCGTGCGCGCCAATGTCTGCTGCTGCACCGTGAACGCCGATTGCGGTAGCGCGGGATGCAGTTCGTTGTCGGCCAGCAGTTGCATGCCGCGGCCGAAATCTTCGCTCGGCACGGCAAGATTGAAGTCGCTGCCACCGTTTTCGGTCGCGGCGATTTCGTCCAGTGCCTTGTGGAAGGCGTTGCGGTCGAGCGAAGTGGTGCCGTAGTCGAACAACGCGCCGAGCAACTGGCCGACGCCATCCTTGCCGCGCGGTTCCTGCAAGTGGTCGTCGTGGTCGACATGGCCGACCACCGTGACGGTTTCGCTGATCGATTCCGGCTGCACGATCAGGGTGAGGCCATTGTCCAGCTTCATCGACTTCGGATCGAGGGTCCAGTGCGGCATCTCGAGTTTGCCGAGGGCTTGCGCCGCCCAGTCGGGCAGCGGCGCATCCAGCTTGTCGTTTCCGGCGAACGACTCCGTGCCACCGAAACCGGAACTGTCCGGCGGGCGCTTGCCGTTGGCGCTGGGCGTCAGCACCACAGTGACGCGTTGATCCGGTTTCAGGTACTCGCGCGCCACGCGGTTGACGTCATCCACGGTGACGTCGCGAATCTGCTGCTCGGCTTCCGCCGGCGAATTCAGTCCCTGCCACGCCAGCGCCTGCGACCACTCGCTCGCGAGCGACACCGCACTGTTCTTGTTGAACTCGAACTGCGCAAGCTCGGATTTCTTCGCGGCTTCGACGAGGTCGGCGGGTACGCCGTTCTTGAGAATGTCGTCGAGCGCGCCGTCCAGGTATGTCTGCGCCTTGGCGCTGTCGCCGCCTTTCGGAAAGTTTGCCTGCACGATGCCGATGCCGCCGCGGCTGAAGGGTTGCATGCCGGCGCCCGCCGCCAGCACCTTGCCCTGCGCGGCGAGCTCGGACACTCCGCTGCGCGGATTGTTGAGCACGTCCATCAGGATCTGGCCGGCTGCGGCGTCCCGTGTTGCCTGGCCCGGCGCGCGATACAGGAACATCACGGTGCCGGTCGCGTCCGGCGTGGTGCGCGTGATGGTTTGCGGCTTGAAGGCCTGCAATTTCACCGGCACGGGTGCCGGCACGTCGCCCTTCGGAATCGGTGCGAACAATGCCTTGACCTGGGCGAGCGTCGCCTGCGGATCCACGTTGCCGACGATCACCAGGATCGCGTTGTTCGGCTGATACCACTTGTTGTAGAACTTGCGCAGCACGTCGCCTGTGGTCTTGTCGAACGACGGACGCGTGCCCAGCGCATCCTCGGCGTAGCCGCTGCCGGCGTACAGCAGGCGCTCGGCCTGCATGAAGGCGAGATAGCCGGGATCGGAAATGTCGCGCGAGACTTCCTGCTCGATCGCGCCTTTCTCCAGATCCCAGTCCTTGTCGGTCAGCAGCGCGCCGCGCATGCGCGCGGCCTCGATGTGCAGCAGGATGTCCAGATACTGGGACGGCGCGACGAAGTAGTACTGGGTCGCGTCGTTGGTGGTGAAGGCGTTGTTGTCGCCGCCCATCTTGCCGGTGATCTCGTTGAGCTGCGCACCGGTCAGGCCCTTGGCGTCCCGGAACATCATGTGCTCCAGCGCGTGCGCGGTACCGGGAAACCCTTCCGGCGCCTCGTAGCTGCCGGCGAGATAGGTGATCTGCGTGGTCACCATGGCGCTGAGCGTGTCGCGCACGATCACCACGCGCAGGCCGTTGTCCAGCGTTGCGCGCGTGACGTTGCTTTCGCCGGCCGGTGCGGCCGATAGTTGGGAGCACGCGCCAGCGAGTAAGGCCATGACCATCAGTTTCAGCAGGCGCACGTACATCGGTTTTGTCCCTTGTCGAATGGGGGTATTGTTAGACGAGTCGCTGCACATTGTTCCATGCCAGACAGCCGCGACGCGAGGCCATTCCGCATCGGGCATGCTCCACCGGCCCCGCAGCACCGGCGGATGAAATGTCGGCACCCATGAGCCGGTCCTTGTCGGCGGCCACAAGGGAGACTTCCATGCGCCCGCGAGTATGGATTGCCGGACTGGTGCTTGCTCTTGCGGGGATTGCACCGGCAATGCCAGCGATGACGATGCAGACGCAACCCGCCGCTGCGCCACCAGGCTTGCGGCACGCGTATGCCACCGTTGATGGGGTACGCTTTCACTATCTCATCGGCGGTCGGGGCTCGGCTGTGCTCTTGCTGCACGGCTGGCCGGTTACAGCCTATGCGTGGCGTCATGTCGCGCCCGAGCTTGCCGAGCGCTTTACGGTGATCGTACCCGACATGCCTGGATTCGGAGATTCTGGCCCGTCGCCTCGGGGATACGAAAAGAAGATCGTCGCGCAGGAAATCCACGGACTGATTCGGCACCTTGGGTACAGTAATGTCCTGCTCGCGGGTCATGACATGGGCGGTCCGGTTGCCGTCGCCTATGCGTTTCTTTATCCCCGCGAGGTTCGCAAGCTTGCATTGATCGAAACCATGATGCCGGGTTTCGGTCTCGAGGATCTGAAGGCGATACCCGCCTGGCATATCGGATTCGCCCAAGTGCCCGACTTGCCGGAAACGCTGGTGGCTGGGCGGGAGCGCGCATTCCTGGACTATTTCTATCGGCGCGGCATGCTGCGGAAAGATGCGGTCACCGCAGCAGATCTCGATGAATACGTACGCGCGTACAGCTTGCCGGGGCGCATGTCCGCGGGTTTCGACTACTACCGCTCGCTGAAAGCCGATATTCCGGTATTCAGGGGATTCGCCAGGAATAAATTGACGATACCCGTTCTCGCAGTGGGTGCCGAACACGGCATCGGCACGAACGCCGACGAGTTCCGGCAGTTCGCCTCGGACGTTAGCGCTGCCACCATTCCCGGCAGCGGTCATCACATACCGGACGACCAGCCACAGGCGCTCGCGCAGACGCTTGCGCGGTTTTTCGAAGGCCATTGAAAACGAGGATTGCGAGGGCGTCGGCATCTCGCAGACAAGATGCGCTAAACCCTTGCGCCGATCACCCGCGGTTCGGGTTCCAGCATGAGTCCAAACCGCTCGCGCACACCCTCGCGCACGCGCTGCGCCAGCGCCCACAACTGCGCGCCGCTCGCGTTGCCATGGTTGACCAGCACCAGCGCGTGGCGTTCCGAAATGCCCGCATCACCTTCGCGCGCGCCCTTGAAACCGCAAGCCTCGATCAGCCACGCCGCCGAGAGTTTGGCATGTGTGTCGCCCGCAGGCCAAAGCGGCAGGGCAGGGTGCGCGCTTTTCAACGCAGCGGCCTGTTCGCGCGGCACGACTGGATTCTTGAAAAAGCTGCCGGCGTTCGGGATCAGCGCGGGATCGGGCAGCTTGCGCGTGCGCAGCCGCACCACCGCTTCGGCGACCTGTACGGAGGTCGGCATGCTTTCCACGCGCATCGCGGACAGTTCCTCGCGCACGCCCGCGTAGTCGAGCACCGGTTCGCGCGATTTCGGCAGATCCAGTTCGATCGCCGTGATCAGAAACCGATCCGGTTCGCGCTTGAAACGCGAATCGCGGTAAGCGAACGCGCAATCGGCTTTGTTGAACGTCGTCATGCGATGTTCGCGAAGGTCGAACGCTTCGACCGCGTGCACGAATTCCTCGAGTTCCACGCCGTAGGCGCCGATGTTCTGCACCGGCGCCGCGCCCGCGGTGCCCGGGATCAGGCTGAGGTTTTCCAGGCCGCACAGTCCATGCGAGAGCGACCAGCGCACCACGTCGTTCCAGTGCTCACCGGCGGCGATCCGCACCCGCGCTGAGCCTTCGTCCTCGCCGACGATTTCGATGCCCTGCGTTTTCAGCGTGACGATCAGGCCGTCGAAATCGGAAACGAACAGCACGTTGCTGCCTTCGCCCAGCACCAGCGTGCGTATCGTGCGCAGCGCCGGCCAGCCCAGCAACTCCGGCAATCCGCTCGCGTCGCGGACTTCGGCCAACAAGGTCGCACGCGCGTCCACCCGCAGCGTATTACGCGCGCGCAGGCTCGCCTCTTCGAGCAGCGTGTAGCCGCCCAGGTCGACACTCGCGGATTCAATCGCCATTGTCGTTTCCGCGCTGGCGGCGAATTTCTTCCACGCACTCGGTCAGCAACCACGGCCCACGATAGATCAGGCCGGTGTAGATCTGAACGACGCTCGCCCCCGCATCCAGTTTTTCCGCCGCATCGCTGCCGGTCAGTACGCCGCCGACTCCGATCAAGGGAATCTTGCCGGCCAGTCTTTGCGCCATGCCGCGCAGCACTTCGGTCGAGCGCTCGAACAACGGTTTGCCGGACAGCCCACCGGATTCGCTGGACAGCGGATCGTCCGCGACGGCCGAATGATCCACCGTGGTATTGGTGCAGATCAGCCCGTCGATCCGCGCGTCCAGCACCGCTTGTGCGATCGCGTCCATCTGTGTCTCGTCCAGATCGGGCGCGATCTTGAGCAGCATCGGTTTGCGCGCACCGTGTTGCGCAGCGAGCTGTTCCTGACGTTCGCGCAGCGCACCGAGCAGATGCGGCAGCGCCTCCCGGTTTTGCAAGTCGCGCAGGCCCTTGGTGTTGGGGGACGAAATATTCACCGTGACGTAGGACGCCAGCGGGTACACGCGCTCGAGGCAGAACAGGTAATCCTGCAACGCATCCTCGTTCGGTGTGACCGCATTCTTGCCGATGTTGATGCCCAGCACGCCGCGCCAATTCGCGCGCTGCACGTTGCGCAGCAGCGCATCCACGCCGAGATTGTTGAAGCCCAGCCGGTTGATGATCGCTTCGTGCTGCGGCAGCCGGAACATCCGCGGTTTCGGATTACCCGGTTGCGGCGTCGGCGTGACGGTGCCGATCTCCATGAAGCCGAATCCCAGCGCGCCCAGCGCGTCGATGTGCTCGCCGTTCTTGTCCAGACCCGCGGCCAATCCGACCGGATTCGGGAAGTCGATCCCGAATGCGCGTACCGGAAAATCCTCCGGCGGTTTGTGCGTCACGCAACGCATCAATCCGCTGCGCTGTGCCACACCTAATGCGTAAAGGGTCACTCCGTGTGCAGCTTCCGGTTCCAGTGAAAACAGCAGCGGGCGCAGGCTTTCGTACACGCGTTCAGTGGAAGATGTGCAACGCCGATGCGATTCCGCCGAAGAACACGGCACCACCGATGAACAACAGCACGAATGCGATCGCGATCACCCACAGCACCAGATGGATCCAGCCCATGATCAATCCGGCCAGGGCCATGCCGTCGCCTTCGACCGTGCCGGGCGGCTCGCGGCGGATTTCCGCGCGCGCGGCGTGGCCGCAAACCACGGCGATGATCGCGCCGATGAAGAACAGCGCGAACCAGCACAGCACGCCGAACACCAGACTGATCACGGCGAGACTGCTGGTGCGGCGGATGATCGTGTTCATGGCGGTCCTCCGCGATCGAACGCGCGTATGTTCGCACAGCGCTGCCGCCAGCGCTCAAAATCGCAGCGACTGCCCGCCATCCACCGCGATGATCTGGCCGGTGATCCAGCCGGCGTACGGTGATGCCAGAAACAATGCGACCTGCGCAACTTCTTCCGGCGAGCCGTAGCGGCCGAACGGAATCACCGACAGCACCTTCGCGTACTGGTCGGGATTGTCATGTTTGACGCGATCCCAGACGCCGCCTTCGAATTCGATCGAACCCGGCGCGATCGCATTGACGCGGATACGGTGCTCGCTCAAGGCCAAGGCTTGCGTGCGGGTGTAGTGGTTCACCGCGGCTTTCATCGCGGCGTAAGGCGGACCCATCGTGCGCGGGCGGAACGCACCGATGGAACTGGTGTGCAGGATGCAGCCGTGCGCCGACTGCTTCAAATATGGAAGCGCTTCGCGCGATGCTCGCACCGCGGCCATCAGGTCGATGTTGAAGCCCGCCAACCATGCTTCGTCGCTTTCCTCGAAGCCGTAGCCTGTGGCGTTGTTGACCAGCACATCAATGCCGTCCACCGCGTGCGCGGCATCGGCGATCCAGCCTTTGATTTCTTCCGCGTTCGCAAGATCACAAGGCTGCGTATGCAAGTGGTCTGCGTGCGTGCCGGCATCCTTCGTCAATTGATGCAGCCCTTCCTGTCCGCGCGCGCAGACCGAAACCTGCGCGCCGGCTTCGAGAAAGGCCAGCGCGATCGCGCGCCCGATCCCGCGGCTGCCGCCGGCGATGGCGACGCGATAGCCGGTGAAATCGAAAGGCGACGCGCTCACAAGTCGAACTTGATCCCCTGCGCCAATGGCAATGCATCCGACCAGTTGATCGTGTTGGTCTGTCGGCGCATGTAGGCCTTCCACGCGTCGGAACCGGATTCGCGCCCGCCGCCGGTTTCCTTCTCGCCGCCGAACGCGCCGCCGATCTCGGCACCGCTGGTGCCGATGTTGACGTTGGCGATGCCGCAGTCGGAGCCGTCGGCGGAAAGGAAACGCTCGGACGATTTCACGTTGGTGGTGAAGATCGCCGACGACAGTCCCTGCGGCACCGCGTTCTGCATTGCGATCGCCTCGTCCAGCGTGTTGAACTTCATCACGTACAGGATCGGCGCGAAGGTTTCGGTGCGCACCACATCCGAATCATCACGCACGCCGCTGATGAGGGTCGGTTGCACGAAATTGCCCTTGCCGTCGATCGCCGCACCGCCGGCTTCGATCTTGCCGCCCGCAGCTTTCGCCTTTTCGATCGCGTCCTTGAAGCGCTGCACGGCGTGCTGATCAATCAGCGGACCCATCAGCGTCGTCGATTTGGTCGGGTCGCCGATCTTCTTTTCGACCTGCGCGTAGGCATTGCGCAATTTCGCCAGTACCTCGTCGTAAATTTTCTGATGTACGAACAGCCGCCGCGTACTGGTGCAGCGCTGGCCGGCGGTGCCGACCGCCCCGAACACGATCGCGGGGATCGCCAGTTTCAGATCGGCCGATTCGTCGACGATGATCGCGTTGTTGCCGCCCAGCTCCAGCAAGCTGCGGCCCATCCGCTGCGCCACGCGCGCGCCGACTTCGCGCCCGACCGCGGTGGAGCCGGTGAAGCTGATCAGCGCGATGCGGTGGTCGTCCACGAACTTCCGCGCGAGTTCGTTGCCGGCATCGTTGAACAGATAGAAGATGTCGGGGAAGCCGCCGCGCTTCAACGCTTCGTTGCAGATCTTGATCGCGGCGATCGCCGAGAGCGGGGTTTTCGGCGAGGGTTTCCAGATCGAGATGTTGCCGCACACCGCCGCGATGAAGGCGTTCCAGCTCCACACCGCGACCGGGAAATTGAACGCGCTGATGATGCCGACCAGGCCCAGCGGATGCCATTGCTCGTACATGCGGTGGCCCGGGCGTTCCGAGTGCATCGAAAGGCCGTACAACTGGCGTGACAGGCCGACCGCGAAATCGGCGATGTCGATCATTTCCTGCACTTCGCCGTCGCCCTCCGGCTTGATCTTGCCCATCTCGAGTGCAACGAGGGAACCCAGCGCGTCCTTGTGCGCGCGCAGCGCTTCGGCGCACAGGCGTACGGCTTCGCCGCGGCGTGGCGCCGGCGTGTCGCGCCAGACGTCGAACGCCGCCTGCGCGCGGTTGACGATGCGCTCGTAATCTTCCGCGCTCGCCGCGTGTACTTTCGCAAGCACTTCGTTGGTTGCGGGATTGAGCGGCTCGATCGTGCCGGCGCCTGTGGTGTGCGACCACTCGCCGTTGCCGAGCCAGGCACCGGGATGGCTTTCGCCCAAGCCGAGAGCTTGCAGGATGGGGTGGGACATCGGAACTCCTGATCGCCGCGACGCAAGGCGGCAAATCCGGAAATTTTAGCAGGAACGGCTGGCGGCCCCGACAGGATTCGAACCTGTGACCTCGCCCTTAGGAGGGGCGCGCTCTATCCATCTGAGCTACGAGGCCGAAGCGCGAATTATCGCAGGAACCGTCCATGGTGCGGCTTCCGTTCGCCTTCCATGGCTCACCGGCCCGGCTCGCGCGCGATGCCGTTGAAGGCATCGCGCAAGCGCTCGCCGTGCCACCATCTGAGCTACGAGGCCGAAGCGGGAATTATCGCAGGAACCGTCCATGGTGCGGCTTCCGTTCGCCTTCCATGGCTCAC
>DAIOUL010000039.1:0-9634 GCA_036759545.1 Rhodanobacteraceae bacterium | reverse complement strand
GCCACCATCTGAGCTACGAGGCCGAAGCGGGAATTATCGCAGGAACCGTCCATGGCGCGGCTTCCGTTCAATCGATATCTTCAGAGCGGCGCGACACCGATCGGCAGTCGCAACTCGGCGGTGAATCCGCCACCCTCGCGATTGCGCAGGAGCAACGTGCCTGCATGAAGTTCGGCGGCTCGCAGCACGATGCTGAGGCCCAGGCCGCTGCCGCGGCCGCCGCGCGCGGCATCTCCGCGCACGAACGGTTTTCCGAGTTGCGGCAGGAGTTCCGGGGCAACGCCCGGCCCGCGATCCTCGACGCGTATGCACATCCAGCCGTCGCCGTTTTCCAGTGCGACCGCGAAGGGTCCGGCGCCGTAACGTTCGGCGTTGTCCATCAGATTCGCCAATGCGCGCCGCAGCAGTGTGGGGCGCACCTCCGCGATCAGCGAATCGGGGCCTCGATACTGCCAGTCGTCGGGTTGCGCGCGCAGCGCCAGCAGTTGGCCGATCAGCGTGGCGAGGTCGAATTCGCACAGCGCTTCATCGCGGCCCTCGCGCACGAAAGCGAGACATTGTTCCAGCGCATCGTCCAGTTGTTGCAGATCGGCGATCATCGCTTCGCGCCGTTGCGGATCCGCGGCATCGCCGAGTTCCAGCGCCACGCGAAGGCGTGCCAGCGGCGTGCGCAGATCGTGCGATACGCCGGCCAGCATCAGTTCGCGTTCCTGCGCGGCCTCGCGCAGGCGTTCGCCGGCGGCGAAGATGGATTGCGCGAGTTGCCCGACTTCGCGCGGCCCACTGCGCAACCGTGCCACGGAGAAATCGCCCGCGAGCAACGCGGGCGCCCGCGCCGCGAGCCGCGACAGCGGTCCCGTCAGCAGATGCGCGACCCATGCCGCGAAAATCAGCGCGATCACGCCCGCCAGGCCGGTCAGCAGCAACGTCGAATTGATGACCTGCTGGCGGTAAGCCAGGGTATGTATCACGATCCAGCGATCCGGATCGCGCGAACTGCGTATCCAGATCTGGCCATCGGGCGTGCGGGTCGACGCGACGCGCGATGGATCGCCCAGCAGGCGTCCGATTTCCGCACTGGTTTCCAGCAGGGCCGGGGGTACGTCCGCATCCGAGCGCGGCGGCGGCCCCCGTCTCACCTCGACATCGGCACCCCGCAGTCCGCTGATGGCCCGCCGCGTTCCCTCATCGCCGCGTTCCACCAGCGGGTCCACCGCGACGGTGATCGCCGCGGCCATCTGCGCGTTGGTTTCGACCGTGATCTTGCGCACCAGCCGGATGGCCAGCGCCGTGCTCAGGCTCAACGCCAGCAGCAGCGCCAGCGCGACCAGAGACAGCACGAGCACGAAGGTGGTGGGCGCGCGCTTCACGCGGCGCCACTGCTGTCGGGCACGAATACGTATCCTTCGCCCCACACGGTTTGCAGCCAGCGAGGTTGGCGCGGGTCGTCTTCGACGCACCGGCGCAGCCGCGACACCATCACATCGATGCTGCGATCGAACGCATCGTGCTCGCGGCCGCGCGCCAGCGCGATCAATCGTTCGCGCGAAAGCGTCTCGAATGGATGTGCCAGCAGCGCCGCGAGCACGGCGAATTCGCCGCTGGTCAACTTCACCGGTGTGTCGCCGTCGAGCAATTGACGCGTGGCCGGATCAAACGAGAAGCGGCCGAAACGCACGACAGCCTGCTCGGGCTGCGGAGCACCGGCGACGGCGCGCGGCTGCCGCCGCAGCACGGCGCGGATGCGCGCGACCAGTTCGCGCGGATTGCATGGTTTGGGAAGGTAGTCGTCGGCGCCAAGCTCCAGCCCGACGATGCGATCCACGTCGTCCCCTTTTGCGGTGAGCATGATCACCGGAGTGGTGTTGCCTTCCGAGCGCAATGCCCGGCACAGTTCCAGGCCGTCGGCATCCGGCAGCATCAGGTCGAGCACGATCAGGTCGAAATGGTGCCCCGCCAGTTCTCTCTGCATGGCCGCGCCGTTCGCGGCACCGCGCGCGCGCAGGCCCTGCTGCGTGAGGTAGCGTTCCAGCAGATCGCGCAGACGCAAATCGTCATCGACGATCAGGACGTGGGGAGCTTCCATCGGCTGGCGAATATCCGTCTGCGGTTCAGGTTCGGCAAGCGGCGTTGCGATCGACTTGTAAACGGATGTTTCCCTGGTGCGTTATGGCAAAAACCGCTGACATTCGCCCCGCGGGAGATAGAGGCCGTTCATCCATTTCGCGCCACACTTTTCCTCACGCCGCGCACCCCGCAGGCGGCATGCACCTAAATTACAAGGAGCAAGATCATGTTGACAAACACATCACGTATGGCCGCGCTGGCCCTCGCTTGCGCTGCAGCGTTCGGGTTCAGCATGCAGGCCAGTGCGGGCGTCCGACACGCCCATGGCAGCCACACCTCCAATGGTGAAACCACCCGCTGGCACGGCACCCGTATCACCGGCGACAACGGCGGCCAGATCGGCCGTGGCGAAAAGACCGTGCGCGATCCTGCGGACGGCACCGTGACCCGCACCCGCGGCACCAAGGCTACCGGCCCGAACGGCAGCGAAATCAAGCATGGCGCCAGCACCACGCGCGGACCCGACGGCACCGTGACGCACGAGGGCGGCACCAGTGTGACCGGCAAGAACGGTGGCACGGCCGAAAGCAAGAACACCTACACGAAGAACGCCGATGGTTCGTCCGAATTCACCCGCAACACGGAAGTGACGACCGCCAAGGGCACGACCATCAACCAGACCGGCGACTGGACCAAGAGCGCTGACGGCACCCGCAGCGGCAGCAGCCAGACCACGGTAAATGGTGCGAACGGCGGCACCGCCACCAAGAGCACCACGTCGGCCAACGGCACGGTGACGCGCGATACCGACCTGACCACCAAGAACGGTGCCACATACAACGGCACGACCACGTACACCAAGGGTCAGGGTGTAACGCACACCGGTACCTGCACGGACGCGCAGGGCAACACGGTCACCTGTCCTCAACCCAAGCAGCACTGACCGATGTCCTGTGATGGCGGCAAACCGGCGATAGCGAACCGCAGAGGACTTCCTCCCCGGGTTTTCCATCGGTCGCAATCTCGAGTTTGACTGCCGCGGAAGAGGTGCCGTTGCAACCGCGTTCCCCGAGCGGTTGCAACGGCACCGGGGCAAGGATGCCCTGCCGGCTCTATCGCAGCGGCGGCCTCATGGCCGCCGTTTGCGTTTACCTGGTGACGATTTTTACGCCGGACAGTGTCGGCGGCGGTGCGCAGCGGCCGGCGCGCAAACCCGTCAGCCAGTTTTCGATCAGCGGCACCACCGCGGCCTTGGTCTTGCCCGCGAAGAAGGCGCCGGCAAGCGTCATGTGCGTCGCGCCGTCGATGACCGCGAGCCGGTCGCAGTGGCCGGCAGGCAAAGAACCGAATGCGCCCATGCGCCAGCGGTAGTCGCCGTCCAGACCATCGTCGCGCGTGCCGGTGATCATCAGGATCGGTGCGCGGATCGTGGCGCTGGAACCGGGTCCGAAGACCTGATCCGCACCGGCGGGCGAGAGCGCGACGTAGGCATCGAAGCCGCGCTGAGGTTCGAGACCCAGCTTGTTGCGCGCGCCCGCTTCGAGTTGCACGGTGCGCGCACCCATCGAATGTCCGATCAGCACGGCGAAAGAAGCGCGGCAACGCGACTGCGCCCACTGCCTCGCTGCGTCGATGTCCATGAAGCGCGCACGATACAACGCGGGGTCTTCCACCATTTTCGCCACGCCCGCATGGATGTCCCGCGTCTGCGCGATGTCGCGCTTCAACGGTGCCGGCCCGCTCTCGCGATGTCCGATCGCGATGGCCCGCCAACCGTCCGCGCTCAGCGCTTCGCCGAGATAGCTCAGACCGCGCTCGTCGCCGCCCGCGCCCGGCGAGAGCAGCGCCAGCGGGGGACAGCCGCTCGCATGCGCGGGCTCGTACACGATCAGCGGCACTTGCGCGCCATCCGCGCGCGCCACCGAGATCTTCTCCTGCGCACACGAAGCGGTTGCACACGCCAGCAGCGCAGTGCAGGCCAGCCAGTGCCGTCGATTTCCCATCGCCGTTTCTCCAAATGATTGCCGGCTGTCTGCAACGCATCGAGGACTGAATCGTGTACAGCCGGTCGTCACATTATGCTGACGCACCCGGCCTATGATGTTGGCGCGCGCCGTGCGCGACACCAAGGAGGGTCTGATATGCCCCGTGGCGACAAGTCCAGCTACACCGACAAGCAGAAGCGCAAGGCCGAGCACATCGAGGAAAGCTACGAGGACCGCGGCGTTTCCAAGGACGAAGCCGAAGAGCGCGCCTGGCGCACGGTCAACAAGCAGGACAAAGGCGGCAGGAAATCCGGCAGCGGCCGCAAGGGTGCGAAGAAGGGCGGCTCGAAGAAGAGCACTTCGAAAAAGAGCGGCTCGAAGAGCGGCGGTTCGCGCAAACGCGGCGGCTCGAAGAAGAGCAGCGCGGCGAAGAAGAGCGGTGGCCGCAAATCCTCCGGGCGCAAAAAATCCTCCGGACGGAAATCTTCGCGCAAGAGCAGCTCACGCAAGAGCAGCTCACGCAAGAGCAGCGGCCGCAAGAGCGGCGGCAGGAAGCGAAAGTCGAGCTCGTAGCGCGCTGAGCCGGCGAGGAGCGCGCCGTCATGCATGACATGCTGACGCTGTCGATGCCATGGTGGCAGTTGGCGCTGCGCGCCGCGATCGTCTATGTGGTGCTGCTGGTCCTGCTGCGGCTTTCCGGCAAGCACACGCTGGGCGAGTTGAGCGTGTTCGACCTGATCGTGGTGATCGTGATCGGCAGTGCGGTGCGCACTTCGATGCTCGGCGACGACAAGTCGCTGCTCGGCGGTCTGATCGTGCTGGCGGTGCTGCTGTTGCTGGATTACGTCAGCACCTGGTTGTCCAGCCATTCCAGGCATGTGGATCGCGTGGTGCAGGGCCGGCCCGTCATGCTGGCGCGCGATGGCGTGGTGTTCGATGAGGTGTTGAAACACTGCAAGGTGCCGCGGAGCAATTTCGATTCCGCGCTGCGCAAGGCCGGCTGCGGCCACATCGAGGAAGTGCGGCAGGCGGTGCTGGAACCCAGCGGCAGCATCACCATCTGGAAACGCGAATAGATGCCGTTCAATCGCGAGGAACCGTCCATGAAGAACTCATCCCTGTTTACACGATTCGCGAACTGGACTGCCACTCAAGCCGGCAAACCCTATACGTTCACCACCGCGCTGTTGATCGTGATCGGATGGGCCGCCAGCGGCCCGCTGTTCCATTTCAGCGACACCTGGCAACTGGTGATCAACACTGGAACCACCATCATCACCTTTCTGATGGTGTTCCTGATCCAGAACACGCAGAACCGCGACGGCATGGCGCTCCAGGCCAAACTGGACGAATTGATCCACGCCATGGGCAGCGCCAACAACGCGATGCTGGATCTGGAGGAGCTCGACGAGGAAACGCTGACCCGTCTCCACAACCACTACTGCCGCGTCGCCAAGCAGGCGCGCGACAAGCTGGAAGATTTGCTAGACCAATATGAGCAGGAAAACGATCGCGATGAGGCGGAAAAAGATCGCACCCCCGCAGCGGAGGCGGAGTGATCGCTTGCGCGTTGACTTCGTCGTGACGGCTGCGGTGAGAGGTTGGATTTTTTCGCGAGCGTCCAAGGAGCGGCCATGAGCAAGGAAAGCGCGGCCAAGTCTGCCGTCGCACGGCAAAGGAAGATCCAGTCCGAAACCGATCGCGCCGATCGGCGCAAGAAATCCAGGCCGTCGAAAACCGCGCAGTCGAAGAAGCAGAAAGCGGCACAGGCCGGCCCGCGCAAGCATCCACAACCGCCGATGCCGAAACAGCATTTGCGCAAACCCGGCGCGGAGGCCGAACTGGAACTGCGCCCGGAATATTTCGCGCCCGACTATGCCGGCAGCGGCAAACTCGAAGGCAAGGTCGCGCTGATCACCGGCGGCGATTCCGGTATCGGCCGCGCAGTGGCGGTGTTGTACGCGCGCGAGGGTGCGGATGTCGCGATCGTCTATGTCGGCGAGCAAGAGGAACCCGACGCGCAGGAAACCAAGTCCGCGGTGGAGAACGAAGGCACGCGCTGCCTGCTGATTCGCGGCGACGTCACCGACCCGGAGTTCTGCAAGGAAGCCGTGCAGCGCGTGATCGACGAATTCGGCAAGCTCTCGATCCTGGTCAACAATGCCGCATTCCAGAGCCACGCAGAAAAACTGGAAGACATTTCCGAAGAACACTTCGACGAAACGCTGCACACCAATTTGTATGGTTACTTCCACATGGCCAAGGCGGCGTTGCCGCATCTGGGCGAAGGCGACTGCATCCTCAACACCGGTTCGGAAACGGGCCTGTTCGGCAACAAGCACCTGCTGGACTACTCGATGACGAAGGGCGGCATCCACGCTTTCACCAAATCGCTGGCCGCGAATCTGGTCGACAAGGGCATCCGCGTGAATGCGGTCGCGCCGGGGCCGGTGTGGACGCCGCTCAATCCCGCCGACAGTCCGCCGGACAAAGTCGCGGAGTTCGGCAAGCAGAGCGCGATGAAACGTCCCGCGCAGCCCGAGGAAATCGCGCCCGCTTACGTGTTTCTCGCTTCGCCCGCATGCGCCAGCTACATCTCCGGCGCGATCCTGCCGGTGCTGGGCGGACCGACGCCCGGATAGCGCACGCCGCGTCGCTTTTCACGCGAAGCTCACCGGCATCGACAAACAATCTTTTCGATACGGAAATCGCTCGCAGGGAGGCGAGGTGCGCAAGGAACCGCGCGAGGCACAAGCGGAAAGCGGACCGGCTGAGGAACAGCCGGTCTTCTCCGTATCCCGGCGAACATTCCTGATCGGCGTCGCGGCGTTTTCTTCCAGTCTGCTGCTCGCCGGCTGCGGTGGATCCTCCAGTGCTTCGGCGGCCTCGGCCACGCCGAGTTTTCTGCAACCTTCCGAACGCGATTTCGTGCGTGCCGCGATTGCGCGGCTGATACCGAAGGACGACCTCGGCCCCGGCGCGCTGGAAGCCGGCGTGGATGTTTTCATCGACGCGCAACTGGCCGGGCCGTTCGGACAGGCCGCCGGTCAATACATGCGCGGGCCTTTCCATCTCGGTGCGAAAGAGCAGGGTTATCAACTGCCGTTCACGCCCGCGCAGATCTATCGCCTGTGCATCCCGCGCGTGGACAAACATTGCCGCGACGCGCACGGCGCGCCGTTCGCGCAATTGGATGCGCGACAGCAGGATCAGGTGCTGCACGACCTGCAGAATGGCAAGATCGACCTCGGCGAAATCCCGTCCACCAGTTTCTTCGGCCTGCTCTGGCAGAACACCAAGGAAGGATTCTTCGCAGATCCGATCTACGGCGGCAATCGCGCATTTATAGGCTGGAAACTGATCGGATATCCAGGTCCGCGCTACAACTACGTCGACG
Organism: Rhodanobacteraceae bacterium; assembly: GCA_036759545.1. Lineage (GTDB taxonomy): Bacteria > Pseudomonadota > Gammaproteobacteria > Xanthomonadales > Rhodanobacteraceae > 66-474. The sequence goes on along the minus strand of DAIOUL010000039.1, from coordinate 2,185 downwards.
AAATCGAACGCTATGGGCAACCGTACAAACAGCCCTACACCAGCCTCGCGGGCCGCGATCCGGTGATGTGCCGCCTGAGCGATTCGCCGAGCGGGCGATTCCACGGTCCCGGTTGCGAATATGGCCAACTGCCTGCGAAACAGGATTACGAAAGTCTCACCACGACCACCGGCCGTGTATATCCGGCGGGCCACATCTGATGCGCAAGAAACTGCCCGAGGTGGAAGTGGTGCTGGTCGGTTTCGGCTGGACCGCCTCGATCATCGCGCAGGAATTGACCGACGCCGGCGTGCAGGTGCTGGCGCTGGAGCGCGGCGGCTGGCGTGACACCGTGCCGGATTTTTCGGTGACGCATATCCAGGACGAATTGCGCTACGCGGTGCGCAAGGAGATCTTCGAGCAGACGCAGCGGCAGACGCTCACTTTCCGCAATCGAATTGATCAGCTCGCATTGCCGATGCGTCACCTGGGCTCGTTCAATCCGGCATCGGGCGTGGGCGGCGCGGGCGTGCACTGGAACGGCCAGAACTGGCGGTTCCTGCCAACGGACTTCGTGATCCGCACGCAGACCGAACAGCGTTACGGCAAGAAGATGATCCCGGAGAACATGACGATCCAGGATTGGGGCGTCACCTACGACGAGCTGGAACCGTATTACGACAAGTTCGAATACCTGTGCGGCATTTCCGGCCAGGCCGGCAACCTCAACGGGCAGATCCAGCCCGGCGGCAATCCATTCGAAGGCCCGCGCAAGAGGCCCTATCCGTTGCCGCCGCTGAAACGCTGTGCCTCGACCGTGCTGTTCGACACCGCCGCGCGCGAAATCGGTCTGCACCCGTTTCCCGCTCCGGCCGCAAATACGTCCAAACCGTATCTGAATCCGTTGGGCGTGCAGATGGGCCAGTGCACCTACTGCGGCTACTGCGAGTGGTTCGGTTGCGCGAATTATTCCAAGGCCAGCCCGCAAACGACCATCCTGCCGGTGCTGCTGAAGAAACCGAACTTCAGTTTCCGCACGCACTGCGCGGTGACGCGCATCAATACCGACGGCACGGGCAAGCGCGCCACCGGCGTGACTTACGTCGATCAGGACGGCAACGAATTCGAGCAGCCCGCGCAGATGGTGGTGCTGTGCGCCTTCGCGCACCATAACGTGCACCTACTGCTGGTGTCGAAGATCGGCCGGCCCTACGACCCGGCGAGCGGGCAGGGCGTGGTCGGGCGCAATTACGCCTACCAGCTCAGCTCGACGGTCAACGTCACCTGCAAGGAACTGTTGAACCCCTTCATGGGCGCGGGTGCGCTCGGGCAAGTGGTCGACGATTTCAACGGCGACAACTTCGATCACACCGGCAAGGGTTTCATCGCCGGCGGCTACATCGCGCTGTGGAACACAGGCGGCCGGCCGATCCTGCAGGAATACCTGCCCAAGGGTTCGCCGAAGTGGGGCTCGGGTTGGAAGAAAACCGTGCACGAGGATTATCTCTACTCGACGCACATGCAGTGCCACGGCGCGGTGATGAGCTACCGCGACAACTATCTCGATCTCGATCCGACCTACACCGACGAATACGGCAATCCGCTGCTGCGTCTGACGTTCACCTTCAAGGAGAACGAACACGCGATGACGAAGTTCCTGACCGATCAGGCCACGCGCATCGCGCAGGCGATCCCCAACCGCGGCATCAATTCCAAGCCGCGCGACGGCGATTACTCGATCGTGCCGTACCAGACCACGCACAACACCGGCGGCGCGGCGATGGGCGACGATCCGCGCACCAGTTTCGTCAACCGCTACCTGCAAAGCTGGGACGTGCCGAACCTGTGGGTGATGGGTTCGACCGTGTTCCCGCAAAACGCGGGCTACAACCCGACCGGCACGGTCGGCGCGCTGGCGTATTGGTCCGCCGACGCGATGAAGCGTTACGTGCGCGATCCGCAACCGCTGGTGCAGGCGTGAACGGGCGCGTCGCCACCGCACTGTTCGTGCTCGCCCTCGGCGGCTGCTCGGCATTCGCGGCGCAACAGGTCTACGCGCCGCAGAAAACTTTCCACACCTGGGACGACATCCAGCGGCGCGAGGTTTTTCGCTTTCAATGCGGTCAGGTTCAGGTCCACGGAAATCACAGGTGTTTTCCCGCCGTACGGCCAGGGGATCAACGCGCCCCGAGTGGTGGCCAAACCG
>DAIOUL010000038.1:0-21836 GCA_036759545.1 Rhodanobacteraceae bacterium | reverse complement strand
GCGGTGTACATCATGATCCTGCCGGCGATGGGCGTGGTCAGCGAGATCATCCCCTGCTTCGCCAAGCGCGACATCTTCGGCTACCGCTTCATGGTCTACGCGCTGGTGGCGATCGCGGTGATCGGATTTCTGGTCTGGGGCCATCACATGTTCGTGGCGGGCATGTCGGTGTACGCGGGACTGGTGTTCTCGATCCTGAGTTTTCTGGTCGCGGTGCCATCGGCGATCAAGGTGTTCAACTGGACCGCCACCCTGCACAAGGGCACGATCACGTTCGAGGCGCCGATGCTTTACGCACTCGGTTTCGTCGGCTTGTTCATGCTGGGCGGACTCACCGGTCTGATGCTGGCAGCGCCCGCGCTGGACGTGCCGCTGCACGACACCTATTTCGTGATCGCGCATTTCCATTACGTGATGGTGGGTGGTTCGGTAATGGCTTACCTCGGCGGCATCCATTACTGGTGGCCGAAATTCACGGGCAGGCTCTACAACGAAGCGCTCGCCAAGTTCTCGGCGATCCTGATGTTCTGCGGTTTCAACCTGACCTTCTTCCCGCAGTACGTGCTGGGTTACGAAGGCATGCCGCGCCGCTACGCGCATTACGCGCCGCAATTCCAGGTGTTGAATGTGCTGTCGTCGGCGGGCGCGTCGATCCTCGCGCTTTCGTATCTCCTGCCGCTCGCGTATCTGGGTTGGTCGCTGTTCCGCGGCGCACGCGCTGGAAACAATCCCTGGAATGCGCGCGGACTGGAATGGCAGACCACTTCGCCGCCGCCGACGGAGAATTTCCACAAGCCGCCGGTGGTGCAGGACGCTTACGCGTATGACCAGCCGGCACCGCAATGAACACGAGCACCGCCCAGATTGAAGAGCTGCGCGCACGCGGATTGCTGGAGAAGCAGTTCGACGATCCGGTGCAGCAGCGCGAAGCGGCGACGCTCGGCATGTGGGTGTTCCTTTCGACGGAAATCCTGTTCTTCGGCGTGCTGTTCGCCAGTTATACGATCTGCCGCATTCTCTATCCGCACGGTTTTGCCTACGCCAGCCGCGAAACCGATTTTCTGCTCGGCACGATCGAAACCGGCGTGCTGCTGACCAGCAGTTCGCTGATCGCGCTGGGCGTGCGCGCGATCAAGCTCGACCAGCGCGCGCTCGCGGCCTGGCTGCTGGCCGGCACGGCCGCGCTGGGCGTCACGTTCCTGGTGATGCACGGCTTCGAATACCACAAGGAGTGGACCGAACATTTGATTCCGGGCTTGAACTTCGCGCGCAGCGGTCCGTATGCGCGTGCGATCGAACTGTTCTTCTGCCTTTACTACTTCATCACCGGATTTCACTCGTTGCACGTGCTGGTCGGCGTGTGCGTGATCGGCGGCCTGGCGATCCGCGTCGCGCGCGGCGCGTTCGGTCCCGAGCGCTTCACCACGCTGGAACTGGCGGCGCTGTACTGGCACCTGGTCGACATCGTCTGGATCTTCGTCTACCCGCTGATCTATCTGATAGGACGCGCAGGATGAACGCGACTGCGCCGCCGTCGCCGCCTGCAAAAGCGCGCGAACAGGAACGCAAGGATCCCGGCTCGCACATCACGCCGGTGTGGCATTACCTCGCGGTGCTGGCGACCCTGCTGGCGCTGCTGACGATTTCCGCGATCAGCGCGCTGATTCCGCTCGGCTACTGGAACACCATCGTCAACCTGGCGATCTCGGTGATCAAGACGCTGCTGGTGATGCTGTTCTTCATGCACGAAACCGAAGCGCGCACGCTGACGCGCACCACTTCTGCGCTTGGTTTCGTGTGGCTCGCGATCCTGATCGGGATCATGCTGACGGATTTTCTGGGGCGCTCGATCATTCCGGCCCCGTGGTGAATGGCGCTGCGAAAAACTAGCCCTCCCCTTCAAGGGGAGGGTTGGGTGGGGATGGTTTTCCTGGTCGAAAGCAACACCATCCCCATCCCGGCCTTCCCCTTGAAGGGGAAGGAGAAGAGCTGCTGCCGCCGCATTACTAGCTCACATTGCAAGCGCGGCACCTTCACCACAGCGGCTGCGTATCCAGCTTCTCCGACGCGGCATGTCCGATTTCGAGCTGGGTGTCGATCAATCGGTCCAGACAGGCATCCATGTGACGCCGGCTGCGCCGCCGCGAATGGCTGCTGCGGGCGCGCGCCAGTTCATGGCGGATGGTGCGCACCGCGTGCGCGCCCTGGCGCGCCTTGCGTGCGAATTCGCCACGCTGCGCGGCGTTGGTGCACAACAGCGCGGCGGCCTCGTTGAAGCGGCGCTCCTCTTCCAGCACCGCGATCATGTCCAGCAGATTGGCATCATCCATGGCTCGGCGCTCCTTCGGCAGGTGTTTCATTGACGGGAATCGATTCACCGGCGACGCGGCGTATACGCGGCGCACGGTTGCTGCGGTCACCGCTCAGCAGCCAGCCGGTGGCCGCAAGAGCCGCGCTGGCCAGCAGCGGATGGCGCCAGAGCACGCCCAGCGTGCGCCGCAGCAATCCGCGCCACCGGCGCGGGCGCGAAGCTCCGGGCTCGCGCGAATGGATGAATGGCATAGGTCCCTCCTTGGACGTACGCACGGGCTCCTTGTCCGTGGCGGCACAAAGTGTAGTCGGCAGGTATCTACACGCCGTGAATCCGGCGTAGCGAACCGATGCGATTTCGTACACGCGAGCCGCTCGCCAGCGCTGCAGTGAGATGAACGGTTAGAATCGGGCGATCCCTTGCCGTACGGATCACCATGTCGAACTTGAACTGGTTCACCGAGGCGCACGCCGCGTCCGGCTCCTCGATCGGTTTCCGCACCGAACGCCTGCTTTGCGCGGAAAAAACGCGGTTCCAGAGCATCGAGATCTACGAAACGACGGATTGGGGCAATTTGATGGTGATCGACGGCTGCATCATGCTCACCGGCCGCGACAACTTTCTCTACCACGAAATGATGTCGCATCCGGCGCTGTTTACCCATGCGCGGCCGAAGCGGGTGGTGATCATCGGCGGGGGCGACTGCGGCACCTTGCGCGAAGCATTGCGCCACGAAGAAGTGGAAAGCGCGGTGCAGGTCGAGATCGACGAGCGCGTGACGCGGCTGGCCGAAAAATATTTTCCGGAACTTTGCGAAGCGAATTCCGACCCGCGTGCGCAACTGCTGTTCGACGACGGCATCAAGTACATGGCCGATTGCGCACCGGAGTCGGTGGATGCGGTGATCGTGGATTCCACCGATCCAGTGGGCCCGGCCGAAGGCCTGTTCAATGCGGCCTTCTATACTTCATGCTTTCGCGCGTTGCGCCCGGACGGAATCCTGGTGCAGCAGAGCGAGTCGCCGATCGCGCATCTGGATCTGATCAAATCCATGCGCGCGGAAATGCGCAAGGCGAGTTTCCAAGCCGTGCATACGCTGCCGTTTCCGCAGCCGTGCTATCCCACCGGCTGGTGGAGCTGCACGATGGCGCGCAAGGGCGCGGACCTGGGCGAATTCCGCGAACGCGATGCCGCGGCGAAGAATTTTCCCACGCGCTACTACAACGCGGCCATCCATCGCGCCGCACTGGCGGTGCCGGAATTCATGCGCGGCATCGATTGACGTTATTGAAAAGTGCGGCCAAAAGCCGCCATCCATGGCCAAGAGCTCCGTGGCTGCTTTTTGATTCTCGCGATCATGGACGATCGCATAAATAAACCATTCATCCGCGCGCGCTTAGCTTCGCTCCACTTTGCCGAGAGATCATTCCATGCATCGCCTTGTTTCGACGATTGCACTCGCCGCGCTGCTGTGCGCCTTCGGCGCGCAGGCTGCGACATCCAGGCACAAGGCCAAGTCCAAGCCTGCGGCTGCCTCTTCCTCCCAGCCCGCCGCATCATCGGCGGCGAACGCGCGCATCACCGCGTTGCTGCAATACCAGCGCGACTTGGTAACGGTGAACGCGCTGCGCAGCGACGCGGTGCATCTCCTGGGCGCGGCCTTGCTGGCGCGTCCGCTGCCGGACCAGAAGCCGGATTTCACCTTCCATCGCCTGGCCGAACGTGCGGCGGCGGCGCCCGCGTCAGGTCCAGGCGTGACCTGGGCGCGCTTGGCCGATTGCGACCCGCAGGCCAACAACTGTCCCAACGCCGACATGTTGAAGAAATTGCAGGAGCAGGCCGGAGGCAATGCCGCGGTATGGATGCTCGTGATGGACGAAGCGGCGCAGAAGAACGACGCGGCCGGCGAACGCGCAGCACTGACCAAGGCCGCCGCTGCGCAGAGCTACGACGATTATTTCGGAATCGGTTTGCAAGGGATCGCCAACGTGGTCGGCACATTGCCGCCGTTGCCGGCGACGATGCAGGGCACGCAGCCGGGCGAACCCACGACCGCGGCGGGCGTGGAATTGCTGATCGCCTTCGGCGTCGCCAACCAGCATCCGCGGCCTTCGCTGAAACCGTTGCTCGATTCGTGCGATGCGGATCACGCCGGCAAGAACGATGCGCTGAAGGCCGATTGCCTGAAAGTCGCGCACGCGCTGGAATGGGGCAGCAGTCCGATCGGCCGCGCGGTGGGATTGCACATCCACGGCGAGCTGGATCCTTCTGCCAAGGCGTCCACCGACAAGGATGCGCGCGATCTCGCCTGGCAAATGCAGAACTACGGCGCACTGGGCATCGCCGCCTTGACCGACGACCGCCGCGCCGGGCCGCTGCTCGATGCCGCCCGCAGCGGCGGCACGGAATTGAGCCTGGTTCTCTCCACGCTGCGCACCAACGGCATCAGTACGGAAGCGCCCGCGAATTGGCAACCCGAACAATCGCAACCCGCACCTACGGCAAGCACCGGCGGTTGACGACGGGCTCGACTTCCAGATCCGATCTATGCGCGAACTGATCCTGCTGCGGCACGCCGAAGCACTGCCTGTCGCGGCAGGCGGTCAGGATCGTGATCGACCGTTGAGTTTGCACGGCGAAGCCGAGGCGCGCGATGCCGGCGCGTGGCTGCGCGAACAAAGTGCGACGTTCGACGCAGCGCTGGCGTCGCCCGCCCGGCGCGCGCAGATGACGGTCGAGCGCGCGCTCGATGCGCTCGGTGCAGGCGTGGTGCCTCGTTTCGTTACCGGCATCTACGAGGCCACACCCGGAGATCTGCTGGCGCTGCTGGAACAGCATGCGGCCAGCGCCCAACGGGTTTTGCTAGTCGGCCACAATCCGGGATTGGAGCAGCTGCTGGCGTTGTTGCTGGAAGGCCGCTCGGATCGCGCTCGCGGCATGCCGCCCGCGGCGGTGGCTTGGCTGCAACTGGACGAGATGCGTGCGCTCGAACCGGGCACCGCAAGGCTGCGCGCATTTTGGTCGCCGTGAGATTGCGCGCTGCCGCGCTGCTGGCGATGCTGATCTGCGGCGCGGCGAATGCGGCCGTGTGGCCGATCGACCGCGCGCGTTCGAGCGCGCAGTTCAGCGTGCGCACGCTGTGGTTCACCCACGAGCGCGGCGAATTCAACGCGGTCTACGGCGAGTTGCACCAGGTCGATGCGCAGCACGATGCGGTGGACGCGTGGATCGATGCCGGCAGTCTCAGCATGGACGACGAAGATGCATTGAAGGAAGCGAGCGGCCCCGGTTTCTTCGACGTGATGAATTATCCGCGCATCCATTTCGTGTCGGCGCCTTTTCCGGTGGAGGCCCTGCGCGACGGCGGAACGCTGGACGGCACGCTGGAACTGCGCGGCCGGAGGCGCGATGCGAAGTTCCAGCTGGAGCCGTCGCAGTGTCCCGCGCGCCCGCGCGCCTGCCCCGTGCGGGTCAGGGGCACGCTTTCGCGCAGCGCTTTCGGCATGCGCGCGCACCGCGGCTGGGTCTCCGACCGCGTGTCGCTGGAGATGAACATCGTGCTCGGCGAGTCGTGAACTGCGGCGACAAACCGGGTTAGCATCGCCACCGGAGAGGTGGGTTCGAGGGATTTCGGTGCGACGCCATTCGTTGTTGCTGTGCGCGCTGGCCGTGCTGCTGGCCGGCTGCGCGCCGCTTTCCACCAGACGCATTCATCACGCCGATGCGGTCGTCGCGGCCAGCGTGGACCGCCGCATCGATTGCCATGCGGCAAATGCCTGCGCGTCGCCTTCGCCTTTCCTGGATCAGGCGCAGCAGGCGCTGGCGCGATCGGACGAATCGCATCCGCACAACTATGCCACCCTGCTGGAAGTCGGCGAGGACGCGCTGGCCGCGCGCATCAACCTGATCCGTGCCGCACGCAAGTCGATCGACATCCAGACCTACATCTGGGCGAAAGACGACGCGGGCCTGCTGGTGCTGGACGAGTTGATCAACGCCGCGCGCCGCGGCGTGAAGGTGCGCATCCTCGCCGACCAACTGGGTTCGTTGAACGATCCGCAACTGCTTTCGAGATTGGCGCGCGCCAGCATCAATCTGGAAATCCGCCTTTACAACCCGACCTTCGACAAGGCGCAGAACAACTTTGCCGAGTACACCGCCAGCATCCTGTGCTGCTTTCGCCGGTTCAACCAGCGCATGCACAACAAGCTGTTTCTGGTGGACGATGAAGTTGGCATCACCGGCGGCCGCAATTACGAAGACCGTTATTACGACTGGGATCCGCAACTGGATTTCCTCGACCGCGACGCGCTGATCGCCGGCCCCGCCGCGCGACAGATGGCGCAGAGCTTCGACATCTTCTGGGATCATCCGCGCGCGGTGCCGCTGACGCATTTGAAAGACGCCAACGCGCGCATCCTGGCGCATCCGTACGATTCGCCGCCTTGGGTCACACCCATTTATGGCGATCCGCTACGCGTGGCACGCGTACAGACGGAAGCAGAGGACGCCGAATTCCTGCGCGAGCACTTCACCGCCGCCAGCATGGAAGTCGGGCGCGTGGATTACTTCTACGACCTGCCTTCGAAAACCAGGGCCGTGCACGGCCGCGACGCCAAGGAACTGACGCGCGACCTGATGCGTCTGCTGCGCGGCGCGCAGCACGAAGTGGTGTTGCAGACGCCTTATCTGGTGCTGACCGATCGCGCCGGCGACATATTCGAGTCGCTGCAAAAGAAGCAGCCGCCGGTGCACGTGCTGGTCTCGACGAACTCGCTGGCATCCACCGATGCGATGCCGGTGTACGCGCTGTCGTACAAGCACCGCAAGAGGTTCCTGGTGGACTACGGTTTCGACATCCACGAACTGAAACCGCACCCGCTGGACGCCCCGTTGATGGTCGCGAATTACCTCGCGCTGTCCGGCGAGAACGCCGCGGCGGCGCTGGGCGGAAGGCGCGGCGCGGTGCCGATCAGTCCGGAGGATTTCGGCCCGCGCGTCAGCCTGCACGCCAAGTCGCTGGTGGTGGACGGCGATGTGGCGATGGTGGGCTCGCACAATTTCGATCCGCGTTCTGCCAACTACAACAGCGAGTCCGGCGTCATCGTGTACGACACGAAATTCGCCGCCGCGGTGCGCGCGTCGATCGTCGCCGCCACCCAGCCGCAGAACGCCTGGCTGATCGCGCCGCGCGATCCGATCCCGGTGATCGGCGACGTCAGCAACGCGATCGGCGCGGTGTCGCGCCACCTGCCGATCTTCGACCTGTGGCCGTTCGACTACGCCACCAGCTATGAACTGAAGCCCGGCTGCAATCCGCTGCCGCCGACCGACCCGAATTTCCTGAAGTGCTACAAGTCGGTCGGGGATTTCCCGGAAGTCAATCTCTCGCTGACGGCGATCATCACCCGCTTCATCACCGCCTTCGGCGCGGGAGTGCAGGGAATCATGTGAGCGGGAGAGGGGGAAGAGGAAAAGGGGACGAAAGAACGCAGCGCGTGCTTTGCCTCCCGTCTCCCGCCTCCGTCTCAAATCCTCTCCACGCTTTCATCGGCTTCCTGCGGAAATCCCACCCGCAGCGGCAGGTGGACGCAAAAGCTGGTTTCCACGTTCGGAATGGAACGCGCCTCGATGCGGCCGCCGTGGCGTTCGACGATTTCGCGGCACAGCGTCAGCCCCAATCCGGCCGCGCCGTGCTTTTCGCCGACCTGCACGAACGGATCGAAGATGCGCTGCAACTGGTGCGGCGGAATGCCTTCGCCGTTGTCGCAAACGCACAGCCGCAGTTCATCGTTGGGATGATCCACCTGCAGCATGATCTCGACGTGGCCGCCGCGCGGCGTGTGCCGCAGCGCGTTGTCGAGCAGGTTGTCCAGCACGCGCGCGCATTCGTTCTCGTCCAACTGTACTTGTGGCGCATCACCTTCGATGCGCTCGCGCAACTCCACTCCCTGCCGTTGCGCGCGCGCGGAGAAGCGGCGCAATGCGGCGCGTGCAGCATGTGCCGGCGTGCAGGTGCTGCCGGACGCGCTCGCTCCGCGCCGCAACCGCGAGAGATCCAGCAGGCTCTGCAGCAGCCCGGTCAGGCGCACGGTTTCTTCGCGCAACGTCTCCATCAACTCGCTCTCGCGGCTGCCGGGGCCGAAGCGCGCGCGCTCGGCCAGCAGATCCAGCGCCATGCGCAACCCCGTCAGCGGCGTGCGCAATTCGTGCGAAGCGCGCATCACGAATTCATTGCGCTCGCGCGCGAAGCGCCGCTCCGCGGTGACATCGCGCACCACGACCACCACGCCGGGACGGCTGTCCGCCAGCGGCACGAAACTGCACAGCAGCTCGCGATCGAGCGGCGGCTGGCCGATCACGAGTTCGCGCGTACTGCCGCCTGAGACGGCGGTACGCTGCATCACCGCGCGCACGTGCGCATCCAGGTCGTCGCGCTGCAGGATCTCGTCCAGCGTCTTGCCCAGCGCCGTGTCGGAGCGCACGCCGAACTGGCGCGCCGCGATCGGATTGATCCGCTCGATGCGCGCCTGCTCGTCCAGGATCGCCAGCCCGTCGTCGATGCTGTTGAGCACGGTGTCGTTGCGGCGCTGTTCGGAAATCAGGCGCGCCACGTCCAACGCGTGGAAGTCCGCCAGCGCCTCGGCCATTTCGTTGAAGCTCGCGCCCAGCGTGTTGCCTTCACGATAGCGCGCGCGGCCCACGCGCACGTCGAAACGCCCGGCGGCGATCGAGCGCGCCGCGCTGGCGATGCGTTCCAGCGGCTGCGCGATGGCGCGCGCCACGGTGACGATGCCGACAATGCCGATGGCGATCAACACGCCACCCAGAATCCAGATCAGGGATTCCCATCGCGATCCGAGGTGGCCGTAGTGCGTCACCACGATCAGGCAGGCGATCACGCCGGCCGCAGCCACGGCCAGGAACAGGCCGTGGCTCAACAGGATCACGTGTTTCAGCCGCATCCGTTGGCCGAGCATGATGGGTGCAATCCTACACCCCGTAACGTTTGCGCTTGCGGTACAACGTGGAGACGTCGATGCCCAGTGTGCGCGCCGCGTTTTCCAGTGTATCGCTGCGCGCCAGCACCGTCTGGATGTGCACGCGCTCCAGATCCTCCAGCGTTTGCGGGATGAAACTGGATACCGGTGCCGCTGCAACGCCGTCGCCCAGCGCCAGATGATGCGCTTCGATCTGCGCCTCGTTGCAGAGGATCGAAGCGCGTTCGATCACGTTGCGCAGTTCGCGCACGTTGCCGGGCCAGCCGTAGCCGACCAGTGCGTTGCGCGCCGAATCGGCGAACCCGCGCGCGATGCGTCCGTGCTCGTGCACGAACCCGGTGAGGAACCGCTCGGCCAGCGGCAGGATGTCCTCGGGACGTTCGCGCAGCGCGGGCAAGCGCAGCGAGATCACGTTCAGACGGTAAAGCAGGTCCTCGCGGAAGGCGCCGTCGGCCACGCGTTGCGCCAGATCGTGGTTGGTGGCTGCGACCAGCCGCACGTCGGCGCGGCGCGTGACCGGATCGCCGACGCGTTCGTATTCGCGGTCCTGCATGAAGCGCAGCAGTTTCGGCTGCAAGTCCATCGGCACATCGCCCACTTCGTCCAGGAACAGCGTGCCGCCGTCGGCCTGGCTGACGCGGCCGGGCGCGTTCTGCACCGCGCCCGTGAAGGCGCCGCGGCGGTGTCCGAACAGTTCGCTTTCGAAGAGCGTGGGAGACAACGAAGGCGCATTCACCGTCACGAACGGACCGGCACCGCGTTTGCTCCAGCGGTGGATTGCGCGCGCCAGCATGCCCTTGCCGGTGCCGCTCTCGCCCAGCAGCAGCACGGTAACATCGGCGCCCGCCGCACTGCGCGCGGTCTCCACCACCTGCCGCATCGCCGGCGAGCGGCTGGCCAGCGCATCGTCCGCTTCGTCCGCACCGGCTGCGCGCTCGAGCTGCTCCAGGCGCAGTTCCATCCGTTGCGCCGAAATCTGGCGATCCACCGCCAGCCGCAATTGTTCGCACGAGCAGGGCTTCACCAGGTAGTCGGATGCGCCCGCGCGCATCGCCTCGACCGCGTTGTCGATCGAGGAGTGCGCGGTCACCATCACCACGCGCAACCAGGGCGCGGCGGCGCGCAGCGCCGGCAGCAGTTCGATGCCGGAAGCATTGCCGAGTTTCAGATCCAGCAGACAGACGTCGAAGACCACCCGCTGCACCAGATTTTCGGCCAGCTCGGCGCTCTCGGCGCAGGTCACGTCGCAGCCGGCGTCCTCCAGGCAATAGCGAAAGGTCTTGCGAATCGCGGCTTCGTCGTCCACCAGCAGCACGCGCGCGCGCGATTGCGGCTTGAGGGATTCAGCGATCGGTTCAGGGTTTCCCATCGTGTCGTTATGCTTTTCATTGCGTTCGCCACGGCGTCCTGCCGCGTCCTGCGAAGACTGACTTGACCGCGGCGCTCCTGCACCGGCCGGTGGACGAGCATGGCGGTCCGCGCCCACACCGACGGTGAACAGCAGCTGCGTGATCACGGCAGCTCCGAAGACCGCGGGCATTCTGCACGGACGCACGTGAGGGTTATGCAAATCGCAAGGCTGCACGCGCGACCGCGACGCTTAACTGCTTGTCGCGTAAAGCTCCGCAATGCGCGTGCGTATGGCATGGGTCTTGTAGCCCAAACACTGCGGCGGGCGTGTCGCGAATCCGCAATCCGAGAGCCAAGGTTGGCAGCACAGGTCATTCCATTGCAATCATCCCCTGTTGCAATGGATCCGAGGCAGGGACGCAAGCTCGCATCGGAACGACATGGATTCGCGACACCGCCCTTCGCATCCGAGCAATGACGCCACGGAGTTCGAGTAAATGTCCAAGCAGCCCTCTTCGCAGCCGGCCCGCGGGAAATCCCGGCGCGGCGAGCAGTCGCATTCACGTTCTTCCGGTCGACGCAATGCACAGAGCCGTGCGCGTGCGGGGCAGGGATCGCCCGCAAGGCGGCGTTCGATGGCCGAGGAAGAAGAGTGACCCAGGGCCCGTCCATGCACGATCCGGAGCCCGACTACATGCCCACTCCGCCCGAGCAACCGCTGCCGCCGGGCAAGCAGCCCTACGGCCCGATGCCGGATCAGGATCCGGCGCCGCCCACCGGTCCGCATCATCTGCCGGAAGACCCGGTCGGGCCGGAGGAACGTGCATTCCGCGCCTATGCGGGCCTCGAACGTCTGGCGTTGCGCGCACGCGTGGGGCCTTGGTGATGGACGCGTTGCTCAACCGTGACGTGCTGCTGGGGCGCTGGAGGCAATGCACCGCGTTGGCACGGCAAAGCTGGGCCCGGCTGCGCGGTGATCCGCTGCTCGGCTCGCGCAGTCATCGCGAATTCGCGTATGGAGCGGTGCAGGCCCGCTATGGACGCAGCCGCGCGCTGATCGAATTGCGCGTGCGCGAACTGGAACGCGGAATCTAGATTCGAACGCCACCTGGTGCGTACATCCCGCGCTGCAGGATTTATGCGACGTCCGGCAATCCCTGTTTCAGTGCGCGCATGCGCTCGTGCGCGGCGCGCGCTGCAGGCATGTAGCGCTGCAGCACCACGCGTGCGTCCGCGGGTTCCAGCGTCAGCATCGCCTCCTCCATCGCGTGCAGCAGGCGGTCTTCTGCCTCTTCCAGCTCGCTGACGTAGATACGGTCGCTGTCTTCGGCGAAGCGTGCGCGCAAGTCGGCATAAAGTTTGTGCAAGGTGCCGTAAAACGTACCGGTGCCGCTGGGGTTCTCGCCTTGGTGGCGCAGGTATTCGGCGAAGTCGCGGCACAGATCGCCGCGCACGCGACCGACTTCCAGCACCGCCTGGCGCAGGTCTTCGTTCTGCATCTTTTCGGCGGCGTCGCGGTAGAACGCCTCACCGTCGCAGCAGATCTGGGCGAGGTCGTGCAGGGTAGGAATCAGTTCGGCCACGCGCAACGGTAATCCCGGAAGCGGCTTCGGAGCAATAGCCGCGCCGCGATTGACGCTGCAGTGCGCGCTGGTTACGCTGGCGCGCTCGACCCCGACCTTGGCGAGGAAACGGACATGGCGCTGGATATCCAACTCAATCTGAGCGACGACGACCTCGGCCATTTCACGCGCGCCATGCGCGAAGCGCAGGACAAGGCCAAAGATCAGGATGGCGCGCAGATCATCGCCGACGCGCGCAAGCTGCTCGCGGATATCCAGAGCGCGTCGGTACCCTCCTTCATCCGCGAACGGCTGGACGCGGTCGAATCCATGATCGCTATGGCCAGCGACAGCGGCTTTGCCCTGCCTTCTGAAGATTGTCAGCGCGTGCTGGCGGTGCTGGCGTACCTCGCGGATCCAGTCGATTTCATTCCCGACACCGTGCCGGCGCTGGGCTTTCTCGACGACGCGATCATGATCGAGCTGTGCCGCGAGGAACTGCGCTTCGAAATCGAAGCGTACGAGGGTTTCTGCGCGTGGCGCGAACAGGAGGCGCGGCGGCACGGGGTCGATCCTGCGACGCTGCCTTTGCAGCGCGTGGACTGGGCCGAAGCCAGGCGCCAGCAGGAGATCGAGCGCATGCACCGCCGCCGCCGCGAGTCCTACATCAGCGGCGAATGGCGTCCGACATTGTTTTCGGTGCGTTGACAGCCGAGAGCCGGTAACAGGAAGCCGAAGAGCAACGCTGATTGCTTTCCCGGCTACCGGCTAACTGCTTTATCACCGCTCCATGATCGCCACCACCCCCATTCCCCCCGCGGTGCAGATCGAAATCAAACCGCGGCCGGAACCGCGCTGTGCCAGCAACTTCGCCAGCGTTGCCACGATGCGCGCGCCCGTCGCGGCAAACGGATGGCCGGTCGCCAAACTCGATCCGTGCATGTTGATCTTCGCCGGATCGATCGATCCCAGCGGCTGATCCTTGCCCAACCTCTCACGGCAATAATCGGCCGATTCCCACGCCCGCAACTGGCACAGCACCTGCGCGGCGAAGGCTTCGTGGATTTCGTAATAGTCGAAGTCCTGCAGTTTCAATCCGGCGCGATCGAGCATGCGCGGCACCGCGATCGTCGGCGCCATCAACAGGCCCTCACCGTGCACGTAGTCCACGGCCGCGACTTCGGCGAAGGTGAGGTATGCCAGCACCGGCAATCCGCGGGCGCGCGCCCACTCTTCGCTCGCCAGCAATACCGCCGCCGCGCCGTCGGAAAGAGCGGAGGAATTTCCCGCAGTGAGCGTGCCGTTGCCCGAAGTGCGGTCGAACGCCGGCTTCAGTTGCGAGAGTTTTTCGAGATCGGTGTCGGCACGCAGCAGGTTGTCGCGCGTGACGTCGCGAAACGGCACGACCAGATCATCGAAGAAGCCGGCGTCGTACGCCGCAGCGAGTTTGCGATGGCTCTGCAATGCCCATTCGTCCTGGCCCGCGCGCGTGATCTTCCACTGCTTCGCCATCAGCTCGCAGTGCTCACCCATCGAAAGCCCGGTGCGCGGCTCGACCACGCCGGGCACCTGCGGCTTCAATTCGCGCAGATGAAATCCGCGCGTGGCGGCCTTCAATTTTTCGCCAAAGGTCTTGGCGCGATTCAGTTCCAGCAACCGTTCACGCAAACGATCCGAATACGTGATCGGAACTTCGCTAGTGGTATCCGAACCGCCGGCGATGCCCGCTTCGATCTGGCCGGCCGCGATCTTCTGTGCGATCAGGATCGCGTTGTCCAGCGAGGTACCGCAGGCACGCGCGGTGGTGATGCCGGGCGTGGTCATGGCGAGCCCGGAAGACTGCGCGGCCTCGCGCGCCAGATTCCAGTCGGCCGGATGCTTCATCACCGCGCCGAACGCGACTTCACCCAATTCGACGCCTTGCAATCCGAATTTCTCGACCAGCGCACCCAGCACCTTCACCGACATCCCCAGATTGCCGAGATCGGCATACGCTGTATCGCGTTTGCAGAATGGAATGCGCACGCCGCCCAGCACGGCGACACGGCGTTGTTGCGGGATCATGATGCGCTCCTGCTTCTTGCCATTCCGGCCAAAGCCGGAATCCGTTTTGCTTTTTGTCGAAGGCCAAGATCAAAATGGATTTCGGGTTCTGCGTGCGCTTTGCGCACACAGCCCCGGAATGACGAACATTACTCGAACTCGACGAACCCGCGCCGAAACATCCTGTACGGCTCTTCCTCCATCCCGAGCGAAAGGTAGGTGCGTTGCGCGTGTGCATTGTCGCGCTCGACGTACAAGCGCAGACCGATGACGTGCGAGGCCGCGCGCGCGCGACGCTCCACTTCTGCATACAACGCGCGGAATATCCCGCTTCGGCGCGCCCGCGGAACGACGTACACGCTCTGGAACCACCACCAGTCGCCGTCGCGCCAGTCGCTCCACTCGAAGGTGACCAAGAGGCACCCCGCAGGTCCGCCCTCCCGCTCCGCGATCAGATAAAACCCGCGACGCGGATCGTCGAAAACCGCGTGTGTGCCGCGCGTCAGCACTGCGCGGTCCAGCGTTTTGTGCTCTGTTTCCAGCGCCATCGCCATATTGCATTCCACGAGGAATGGAATGTCATCGGGCGTGGCGGCGCGCACTTCGATCGCAGCGCTCATCGTGGCTCCTTCGATCCCTTGCGCGAACTGCCCAGTTTGCGCGTCAAGGTGTTGCGACCCAGCCCCAGCGCGGCGGCGGCTTTCTGGCGGTGGCCGCCGTGCGTCTCCAGTGCGGCTTCGAACAGCGCGTTCTCGAAACGCTCACGCGCCTGCGCGTGCAAGCCGCTGCGCCCTTCCGACAATTGCCGCCGTGCCCACTCACGCAGCGCCGTTTCCCACCGCTCGCTCTGAGCTTGCGAACCGGATGAGACACCCGGATTCCGCGCATCGAGGTCCTCCCGCCGGATTTGTGCGCCCGGCGCGATGACCGCCAGCCGCCGGCACAGGTTCTCGAGTTGCCGCACGTTGCCCGGGTAGTCCTTTTTCGCCAGCGCTTGCAGAGCCGTCGAAGCGAAGTGTTTTGCCGGCAGGCCGAATTCGCGCGCGGCGCTTTCCAGAAAATGCTTTGCGAGATAAGGAATATCTTCACGCCTTTCGCGCAGCGCCGGCAGATGGATGCGCACCACGTCCAGCCGGTGCAGCAAGTCGGCACGAAATTCGCCGCGCGCGACCTTCACATCCAGATCCTGGTGCGTCGCCGCGATTACGCGCACATCGCTCCGGATCAGCTCGCGTCCGCCGACGCGATAGAACTCGCCGCCCGCCAGCACGCGCAGCAGTCGCGTCTGCAGCGCCAGCGGCATGTCGCCGATCTCGTCCAGGAACAACGTGCCGCCTTGCGCCTGCTCGAAGCGGCCGACCGTTCGGCGTTGCGCGCCGGTGAACGCGCCGGCCTCGTGGCCGAACAACTCCGATTCGAGCAATTCGGACGGAATTGCCGCGGTGTTGAGCGCCACGAACGGCCGCGCGCTGCGCGCACTCTCGCGGTGCAGCGCGCGCGCCGCCAGTTCCTTGCCGGTTCCGGTTTCGCCGGTGATCAGCACGTTCAAGTCACTCGCCGCCACGCGGCCGATCAGCCGGAACACCTCGCGCATCAGCGCGCTGTTGCCGAGCAGTGCCGGCTCCGCGCGCAAAGCGGTCGTCGACGACGCAACCGGCGCGGTTTCCAGCGCGCGTGCAACGCTTGCGATCGCCTGTTGCAGGTCGAACGGCTTCGGCAGGTAGTCGAATGCGCCGGCGCGGAACGCCGCGGCCGTGCTGCCCACGTCCGTCCAGGCGCTCATCACGATCACCGGCAGATTCGGGTGCAGCGCCTTCGCGGCGCTCAACAAATGCAGGCCGTCCGCCTGCGGCAGGCGCACGTCGGTCAACAGCAGCGCCGGCGCCGTACGTTGCAGCGCGCGCTGCGCGGCTTCGGCAGTGTCGAATTCGGTGATCGCGTGTCCCGCTTCGCGCAACGCGGTAGCGAGCACGAAACGCACCGCGCGATCGTCATCCACGATCCAGATTTCGCTCATCGCGCGGCTCCCGGACGTCTCGGCAGCACCAGCGCGAAACAGGTCCCGCCGTTGCGTCGCTGGTGATGCAGATCGCCGCCATGCTCGCGTGCGATCTCGCGCGCCAGTGCCAAGCCCAGCCCGCTGCCGTTCGCGCGGCCCGACACCATCGGCTCGAACAAGGTGGTTTCTATAAGTTTCGGCACGCCGTCGCCGTCGTCCTCGATCTCGATGCGGATCGCCGGCACCGTTTGCCCGCTCGCGTTGCGCAGACCCGCTTCTGCCCGGCTGCGCAGCACGATGCGGCGTGCATTCGCTTCGATCGCGTTGCGCACCAGATTCAATAAAACTTGCAGGAGCCGGTCGGGATCGCCGTGCAATGCCGGCAGGCTGGGATCGTAGTCGCGCTGCACTTCGACATCGCTGCGCTCGGCGGCTAACAGTTGCGCGAGATGTTCCAGCAGGGCGTGTACGTTGATCGCTCGCGTCTGCGTGCTTGCGCGTGCGCCGACCAGACGCTCGCTCAAATTCGCCAGACGCTGCGCTTCGCTTTGGATCAGATCGGCGAGTTGCTGCTTCTGAGGATCAGCTTCGCGTTGACGCAGCAACTGCGCCGCCCCGGAAATCGCCGCCAACGGATTGCGCACCTCGTGCGCGAAGCCGCGCAGTGATTCGGAAAGCCGCGCGGACGAATCCGGCGCGACGAATGGTCGGGCTTCCAGCAGAATCCGGCCTTCATCCGCGCTGACAAGGACATCCAGCGCGCATTCTCTGCCGGGCGTCGCGCAAACCGTGACCGCTTGCAGCCGAACCGTGCCGGGATGTTCACGCGCGCGCCGAACCGCCGCATCCAGCCGTGTGTCCGCGTGCAGGATCGAAAGAGCTTGCCCGAGCAGCCGCCGCGCACCGACGCCGGTGAGTTCACAGAAAGCCGGGTTGACGCGCACGAATTCCAGCGCGCGATCCAGCACCGCCACGCCGGTCGCCAGCGCGTCCACGTCAATCGCTTTGGCCGGCCGGACACTCTCACCAATCTGGTTCATTGCACCAGTTTAGTGCGGCGGCGGACCCTGTGCTTGCGATGCCGCGACACCCATCCGCATCAGCTTGCCCTGCAGGTTCCAGAGGATGCGCAGGTCGCCTGCGTCCAGTTGTGGCTCGGTGCTGGCGCGATAATGCCGGTGATAGGCGACAATGGCGGCTGTCGGATCGGTGAGGTCGTAGCCGATCAGCCGCAGTGCCACCATCGGATCGAAGCCGGGCGGCGGATCGGGCAAGGGGCCGGGGTCGTACCACAGGCCGAAACCGTACGCGGCCAGTTCGCTCCAAGGGAACCAGATGCCGGGATCGTCCTTGCGCGTGGGTGCGATATCGGCGTGGCCGACAATGGCAGTGCGTGGAATGCCCCGGCGCGTGGTGATGTCGGTCAGCAGTCGCAGCAGCGAGTCGATCTCAGGCTGCGCGAAAGCCTCGCTGCCGTTGTTGTCCAGCTCGATGCCGATCGAGCGCGAGTTGACGTCATCGGTCACGCCCCATTGCGAATCGCCCGCATGCCAGGCGCGTTCTTCTTCCGAAACCAGTTGGTAGATCGTGCCGTCCTTGCCGATGAGATAGTGCGCGCTCACCGGCCCGCCGGAATTGCGCGTCCGCAAAGTGTCCAGCGCTTCCTGCGCGCTGCCTTCCTGCGTGTAGTGCAACACGATCATGCTGGGCTGGCGCGCGTTGTAGTTCCTCGACGGCACCCACACGGCCAGGGGATTGCGCAGCGGCGTGCTGACACAACCCGCAAGCAGCAACATCGCAAAGCAGATAATCAGGGAACGACGCATTCGCGTATTGAATGCGTTGCGCGGCTTGCGCGCAAGCACCGCGTCAAACCTGCGACCACATCCGCAGCAGGTTGTGATACGTGCCAATGAGCGTTGCGCGCGCGGTTTCGTCCGCATTGGTGGCGCCGAGGCGCTGGATGGCATTGTCCAGATCGAACAGCAGCGCGCGCTTGGCGTCGTCAGCCACCATGCTCTGCACCCAGAAGAAACTCGCCAGCCGCACGCCGCGCGTGACCGGCGCAACGCGGTGCAGGCTGGTCGCCGGATACAGCACCAGATCGCCCGCGTCGAGTTTCACCGAATGCGTGCCGTAGGTGTCCTCGATCAGCAGTTCACCGCCTTCATAGCTGTCCTTCGGCGACAGGAACAACGTGGCCGAAACATCGGTCCGCAATTTGATTCCGCTGCCTGGGATCAGCCGGATCGCGCCATCCACGTGCGCACCGAACTGCATGCCGGTTTCGTATCGGTTGAACATCGGTGGATACACGCGCGCCGGCAGCGCCGCGCTGATGAAACGCGGATGGCATTCCAGCGCGGCCAGCACGATGTCACCCAGTTCGCGCGCCAGCGGCGAGTGTTCGTCGATCTGCTGGTTGCGCTTGACCGGCTCGCCCTGGAAACCCGCGGTGACGCGGCCGTCGACCCATGCGTCGTCCGCCGCATGCAACCGCGCGACGATTTGCGCGGCTTGTTCGGCGGACAACAGCGCGGGAATGCGGATCAGCATTGCGGATTATCTGAAGCGCCACGTCGCGGTCACCATCGCCGTGCGTCCGATGCCCGGCACCGCGCGGCCGCCATCCGAAGGAATCAGCGCATCGAAATATTGCTTGTCGGTGAGGTTCCACAGATTCAAACGCAGATCGTAGCGCGGCTGGAGCCACGCCACGGTCGCATCCCAGCGCGTGTAGCCGCCGACGGAAACCGTGTTGCTGTTGCTGGCGAACCGCGCGCCGACGTAGTTCGCCCCGCCGCCGAACTCCCAGTTCGCAACCGGCTTCCACGCCGTCCACAGCGTCGCCGCATTGTCCGGTGTATTGGCCGGCACGTTGCCTTGGGTTCCGTCAAGCGCCTTGACGATTTTCGCGTCGTAATGCGTGTAGCCGCCGAATACCTGCCACTGCGGCGTGAGACGACCGACGATTCCGATCACCTCGCCGCGCACGCGCACGTTGCCGTCCAGTTCGTAATCGCCGGGAGCGACCTGCGTGCGCGCATTGGTCTTGGTGACCTGGAACACGGCCGCATTCAATGACAGCGCGTCTTCACGCACATCCCACTTGCCACCGATCTCGTACGATTCGTTTTCTTCCGGCGGCAACGTCTGCGTGCCGTTGCTGACGGTCAGCGCTTCCAACGAGGGATCGAACGAAGTGCCGTAGGAAACGTAGTACGACTGCGACTCGCTCGGCTGCCAGATCACGCCGCTACGCACGCTGGTGAAGTTCACGATCTGGTGCGCGGTTGCGGGTGAGCTGGTGGTGTTGTCCAGCGTGGCATCGAAGCGGTCGCGCCGCAGTCCCGCCACCACTTTCCAGTGTTCGCCGATCGCGGCAGTGTCGTTGGCGTACAGCGCGTAGGTGTCCGCGCTGGCGCGCGCAAGATTGCCGGGCGTGCTGATCACGTCAGCGGGCTGCGGCTGATAGACCGGATCGACCAGCGAAACCATCGGCAGTCCGCTGCGCGTGTAACTCTGGTTGTCGTAGGTGTCGCGGCCGATCTCGTTGCCGGCGATTAACGTGTGCGCGACCGGGCCTGTCACGAACTTCGCAATCAGATCGGCCTGGTTGAACAGCGATGAATCGTGGATCACGCGATCGTGGCTGGCGAGTTGGACGGAAAGTTCTTCCAGCGGCAGATCGGTCGGATTACCCGCAGACCGATCCAGCACCGTTCCATCCGGCGCGACCAAATTGTTCGGCGCGGTTTCGCGCGCGTCGGTCTTGTAGTGGCCGTATTGCAACTGTTCGCGCAACGTGATGTTGTCGCTGAAGCGATGCTCGAGGCGTGCGCCGAATACACCGACGTCTTGTTTGGTGCGGTCATCGGTCAGGCCATAGAAATTGTCGTGGCTCACCGCCGCCGGATGCCCGTTCACCGGCGGCAGGCCGTAATCCGGCATGTCGTCGTTGTGTTGCAGCAGCGCGGAGAACGTGAGCGTGGTGTCCGTACCTATGCCGAATTTCAGCGCGGACGCGACGCCGGCATCCTTCTGGCTCATCACGTCGCGCGTGCTGTGCAGATCCTGCCCGAATGCGTTGATGCGGAACGCGGACGTGTCCGACAGCGGCTGGTTGAAATCGGCGCTGGCGCGGTAGCGGTCGTCCGTGCCGATCGTCGTGCTGAGCGAGGCGAATTCTCGCAACTCCGGTTGCTTGCTGACCTGATTGATCACGCCGCCGGTCGAACCGCGACCGAACAACATGGACGACGGGCCTTCCAGCACATCCACCGATTCGAGATCGAAGGTGTCGCGGTAGTACTGGCCGCGGTCGCGGAAGCCGTCGAGGTAGATGTCGGTGCGCGCGGAGAAACCGCGCAGGTTGATGTTGTTGCCGATCTGCCCGCCCTCGGCCGCACCCAGCGTAATGCCCGGCACGTTGCGCAGCGCGTCCGAAAGCGAGGTCGCGCCCTGCGCATCCAACAGCGCGCGATCCACTTGCACGATGGTTTGCGGAATGTCGCGCGACGGCGTCGGAATTTTGGCACCGACGCTGGAAGGGCCGCTCGCGTATTCGCCGCTCAGCGGGTTCCCGACGACACGGATCGCATCCAGCGTTTGCGTCGCGGTGAGCTCGTAATCGTGCGTGGAACCGTTCGTTGCCGCGGCACCGCCGCTCGCGCCGGAATTCGCGGCGGTCGACCCGGTTGCGCCTGCGCCCGCAATCGCCGAGCCCGCCAGCGCCAAACCGGGCAACGGCACGCTCAAGGCAATGCACAAGGCCGAGCACAGTGGCTTGAGCTTCGATCGTCGGACTTCCATGCGTTCCTCCCTCGAGTTCGGCCAAGCACTTCAGCCGGCGCAATACGAGCACAAATGATAACTATTCTCATTTGCGTCGACAAGGAGGGAGGAGCAACCGCGCAGAGGTCAATCGAACCAGAGTTGCCAGTACGCTACGTCGATCCACCGGCCGAACTTCCGACCTACTTGACGGAAGTGCGCGACCTGCCGGAAGCCGAGCTTTTCATGCAGCGCGATTGAAGCGGGGTTCGGCAGCGCAGCGCCACCGATCACGCAGTGCACATCCAACGCGCGCAGCGCTTCGAGCAGCGCGCCGTACAACGCCGAGCCGAAGCCGCATCCGACGTGCTCGGGCGCGAGATAGATCGAGCTTTCCACTGTGAAGCGGTAGCCGATGCGCGCCTTCCAGGGCGAGGCATAGGCGTAGCCGGCAATCACGCCGTCGCACTCGAGCACCAGCCAGGGCAGCTTTTCGACAACCGCGGCGATGCGCTCGCGCATTTCGCTCGCCGTCACCAGCTCTTCCTCGAACGTCACGATGGTGTTCGTGACGTAGTGGTTGTAGATCTCGCAAATGCGGTCGGCGTCGGCTGCCAGCGCAGGCCGGATCACCACAGCGCCGGCGGTCGTCGACGCGAGCATCAGATGCTGTAATACATCTGATACTCCAGCGGATGCGTGGAGGCGCGGTACTTGGTGACTTCCTGCATCTTCAGCGCGATGTAGCCGTCGATGAAGTCGTCGCTCATCACGCCGCCGGCGGTGAGGAAGGCGCG